>DAISWY010000080.1:278-9986 GCA_036826135.1 Gemmatimonadaceae bacterium
CCGCCGATTCCGTCGGCGCCACCCACGGCGCACAACCCGACCGCCGCGCCGCACGCCGGCCTGGCACGAATCACCGGCGCCCGGGGTTCACCGATTGCGGGGTGCCCTGCCCCGCCCCACACTTCCGCCTATGCGACGTCCACTCTCCCTCGCCAGCGCCCTCGCGCTCCTCGCCCTCGCCCTCCCGGCGGCCGCGCGGGCGCAGGGCGCGACCGACGGTGGCCCGAAGATCGGCGATCTCGCCCCCGACTTCACGCTGCCGGCCTCCACGAAGAACGGGATCCGTCCCACCCCCGTGAATCTCCGCGCCCTGCGCGGCCAGACCGTCGTCCTCGCCTTCTTCCCGAAGGTGAGGACCGGTGGCTGAACGGCGCAAATGGAGGCGTACCGTGATCAGTACGCCACGCTCTTCAACAACGGCTCCGGCGTCACCGTCCTCGCGATCAGCACCGACGGCGCCGCGGACCAGCAGTCGTGGGCGGCGGAGAAGAACTTCCCCGTCACCTTCGTCAGCGATACCGAGGGCACCCTCGCCTCGGCCTACGACGTGAAGTTCCCGGCGCTCAACCTCTACCGGCGCGTCGTCTTCGTCGTCGGGCCGGACGGGCGGATCGCGCACATCATGCGTCCGTTCCGCGAGCTCTCGGCCGAGGCGTACACGGAGCTCGGGGCCGCGGTGAGGCGGGCCTCCGGGCGGTGACGGACCGCGCGGAGCGTCGAGCCCTCGCGCTCGCGCTCTACGAGGCGGCCGTCGCCGCCGCCGATCCGGCACAGGTCGTCCTCGAGGGGCTCGCGGCGCACGCCGCGACCCTCGAGCCGCTCGCGGCTCGGCCCCACTGGATCATCGCCGTCGGCAAGGCGGCGCCGGCGATGGCTGGGGCCGCACGCGCCTGGTGCGCGATCGAGCGACGCCATCTCGCGGGCGGGCTCGTGGTCGGGACCGATCCCGGCACCGGCGGACTCCGCCTCGCCGAATCTTCCATCGACGACGCGCTCACACTCGCGACCGCGGGTGGCGTGCCGTTGGATCACCTCGCCGGCGACCACCCCGTCCCGGGGCCCCGTTCCCTCGTGGCGGCCGCGGCGCTCGAACGCCTCACCCAGCGCGTCGGCCCTGATGACGTTGTCCTCGTCCTGATCTCCGGCGGGACCTCGGCGCTGATCGGCGCCCCAATCGACGGCATTCGTGCCGTCGACCTCGCCACCCTGCACACGCTCCTCCTCGGCGCCGGCGTCCCCATCGGCCGCATCAACGCGGTGCGGAAACGCTTCTCGCGCTGGGGGGCCGGGCGACTCGCCGTCGCACTCCGGCACGCGCGGGTCGTCCCCATCCTCCTCGCCGACGTCCCGAACGAGGACCCGGCGATGATCGGCTCCGGCCCCGTCTCCCCCGACCCGCTCACCGCGGCGCAGGTCGAACGCGTCCTCCGCGAGGCGGGGATCGCGACGCGGCTCCCGCTCTCAATCGCCTCCACCCTCGGCGCGATGCGCGCCGACCCCGCACGCGAGACCCCGAAGCCCGACGATCCCGCCTTCATCGCCCTGGCGGAGCCGATTGTCCGTGGCAACGCGCTCGCACTGGCCGGCGCGGCGGCGGTCGCGCGCCAGCGCGGCTGGCACGTCATCACCGAACCCGCGCCGTTGCACGGTGACGCCGCCGCCGCAGGACATGTGGTGGCGCATCGCGCACGGCGCGCAGCGCCGGGGACGGTCCTCCTCTGGGGCGGCGAGACCGCCGTCCGCCTCCCCGATCCGCACGGCGTCGGGGGACGCTGCCAACAGCTCGCCCTCGCGGCGGCGGAGGAGTTCGCCGAGTCGTCGGTCCCGGTGACGCTGCTGGCGGCGGGCACCGATGGACGTGATGGCCCCACCGACGCGGCGGGGGCGGTCGTCGACGAGGGGACGCCCATCACCCCGACGGCACTCCGGGACGCCCTCCGACGGTGCGACGCGCACCCCGTGCTGGCCGCCGCGGGAGCGCTGCTCCCGGCGCGCGCGACGGGGACCAACGTGATGGATCTCGTGGTGGCGATCCGCTCCTGACCCCGTGAGATTTCGCGGATGACCGCTCGCGCCCCGTTCACCCTCGCCGTCATCCAGGACGGCGTTGAGGCCACCGCCGCCGAGACCCTCGTCGCGACCGAGGCGCGCATCCGCGCCGCCCACGCGAAGGGCGCGCAGGTGATCTGCCTGAAGGAACTCTTCAACGCGCCGTACTTCTGCAAGCGCCTCGACGCGTCGCGGTTCGACCTCGCCGAGCCGGTCGATGGGCCGACGGTCACGCGCTTGCAGGCGGTCGCGCGCGAACTCGCCGTCGTCCTCGTGGTCCCGTTCTACGAGCGGCAGGCCGCGGGCGTCTATCGGAACAGCGCCGCCGTCATCGACGCCGACGGCGCCCTCCTCGGCGTGTATCGCAAGATGCACATCCCGCACGACCCGCTCTTCGAGGAGAAGTACTACTTCGCGCCCGGGGAGTCGGACCGGCCGGTGCAGCCGGCAGGCGCGCGTGGCCCCGATGGGGAAGCCGGCGGCTTCATGGTCTGGAAGACGCGGTACGCGACGATCGGCGTCCTCATCTGCTGGGACCAGTGGTACCCCGAGGCCGCGCGCATCACCGCGCTCCTCGGCGCCGACCTGCTGATCTACCCGACGGCGATCGGCTGGCATCCGGCGGAGAAGGCGGAGTGGGGCGCCGCGCAGGTCGATGCGTGGCGTACGGCGCAGCGCGCGCACGCGATCGCCAACGGCGTCTACGTCGCCGCGCCGAACCGCACCGGCTTCGAGCCCGAGGCCGGCACGGACGGCCTCGAGTTCTTCGGCCACTCGTTCATCTGCGATCCGTACGGTCGCTATGTGGCGCAGGCGGAGACGGGGGAGACAACGCTGATCGCCACCTGCGATCCGGCGCTCATCGAGTACACGCGCCGCAACTGGCCCTTCCTGCGCGACCGCCGCGTCGACGCCTACGAGCCGATCCTCAGCCGGTGGCTCGGGTCGTGACGTCCGCGGCGACCGCGGCGGGGACAGCGACCCCGGCGGTGCGCTGGCCCGCCGAGTGGGAGCGGCACGACGCCACGTGGATCGCCTGGCCCCACCACGAGCCCGACTGGCCCGGGAAGTTCGGCCCCATCCCCTGGGTCTACGCCGAGATCACCCGCGCCCTCGCAGCGCACGAGCCCGTGCACCTCCTCGTCCACGACGAGGCCACGGAGACGGAGGCGCGTCACTGCCTGGCGATGCACGAGGTGCCCGAGGCACGCGTGCACCTGCACCGCTGTCCCACGGACCGTGTCTGGCTCCGCGACTCCGGCCCCACCGGCGTCCATCTCGCCGACGGCTCTATGGCATGGCGGAACTGGGGATTCAATGCGTGGGCCAAGTACGACAACCACGCGGCTGACGAGCGGATCGGTGCGTTCGTCGCGGACCGCACCGGACTCCCGTACACGCAGCCCACGCGCCACGACGGCCGCGGCCGCGTGATCCTGGAAGGCGGCGGCATCGAGACCGATGGCCGCGGCACGATGCTCGTCACCGAGGAGTGGCTCCTCACCGACGTGCAGGTGCGGAACCCCGGCTTCACCCGCGCCGATTACGAACGGTGCTTCGCGGAGACGCTCGGCATCACGAAGACCATCTGGCTCGGCGAGGGGTGCGTCGGCGACGACACCCACGGCCACGTCGACGACATCGCGCGCTTCGTGGCGCCGGGCGTCGTGGTGCTCGCGCACGAGACCGATCCCACCGATGAGAACCATGCCCGCTCCGCGGACAACCTCCGCCGACTGCAGGGCGCGACCGACGCGACGGGTGCGCCGATCCGCACCATCACGCTCCCGTACCCGCGTCCCGTCATCATGGATGGCACGCGGCTGCCGGCGAGCTACGCGAACTTCTACATCGCCAACGGCGTCGTGATCGTCCCGACCTTCAACGACGCGAACGACCGGATCGCGCTCAACACCCTCGCCGAGTGCTTCCCGGACCGGCAGGTCGTGGGGATCCACGCCGTCGACCTCGTCTGGGGCCTCGGCACGCTGCACTGCCTCACGCAGCAGCAGCCCGCCGCCGCGCCGCGCTGATGCCGTTGGCCACCCTGGCCCCCGTGCCCGCCGGCACGCCGGCCGTCCTCCTCCTGAGCGGCGGGCTCGACTCCACCACCGTGCTCGCCCTCGCCACCGAGGCAGGCTACGCGGTGAACGCGCTCACCTTCCGGTACGGCCAGCGACACGGCATCGAGATCGAGCGCGCGCGGGCGATCGCCCTGCGCTACGGCGTGGCGCGGCACGTCATCGCGGATATCGACCTCCGCCAGTTCGGGGGGTCTGCGCTGACCGCCGACCTGGAGGTCCCGAAGGACCGCGACGCGGACGCGATGGCGGAGGGGATCCCGGTCACCTACGTGCCCGCCCGCAACACGATCTTCCTCTCCTTCGCGCTGGCGTGGGCCGAGGTGCTCGGCGCGACGGACCTGCTCATCGGCGTGAACGCGCTCGATTACAGCGGCTACCCCGACTGTCGGCCCGCGTATATCGCCGCGTACGAGGCGATGGCCAACCTCGCGACGAAGGCGGGGGTCGAGGGCACGAGTCGGACGCGGATCCTGACGCCGCTCATCGAGTGCTCCAAAGCCGAGATCATCCGCACGGGGCTCGCGCTCGGCGTGGAGTACGCGCAGACGATCTCGTGCTACGACCCGGCGGCCGACGGCACCCCCTGCGCGCGGTGCGACGCCTGCGCGCTGCGGGCGAAGGGGTTCGCCGAGGCGGGCGTGGCCTAGATGTACACGGTCAAGGAGATCTTCTACACGCTGCAGGGGGAGGGGCTACAGGCGGGTCGGCCGGCGGTCTTCTGCCGCTTCAGCGGCTGCAACCTCTGGACCGGGCGCGAAGCGGACCGGGCCACGGCCACCTGCACCTTCTGCGACACGGACTTCGTGGGGGTGGGTCCGGACGGCGGGAAGTTCGCGACGCCGGAGGCGCTTGCGGAGGCGGTGGCCTCACGCTGGCCGACTGGGGCCGGTGGCCGGCCGTATGTGGTCTGCACCGGAGGGGAGCCACTGCTGCAGTTGGATGCGCCGGCGGTCTCCGCCCTCCACGCGCGGGGGTTCGAGGTGGCGGTGGAGACCAACGGGACCCAACCCGTCCCGGCCGGGATCGACTGGGTCTGTGTGAGCCCGAAGGCCGACGCCGCGCTGGTCGTGACCGGCGGGGATGAGCTCAAGTTGGTGTATCCGCAGGAGTTAGCCCCTCCCGATCGGTTCACCGGACTGCGGTTCACGCACTTCCTGCTCCAACCTATGGATGGGCCCCGGCTGACCGACAACACCGCGGCGGCGGTCGCCTACTGCCTGGCGAATCCCCACTGGCGACTCTCGGTCCAGACGCACAAGGTGACGGGCGTGCGGTGACCTGGGCGGCGCCCGGTCGTCAGGGCGCGCCCCTCCCCACCCCCGCATCGGATATTGACTGGCGGGAGCGCCCGGGGGACATTTGAGGGTCGAACTCCCACGACCTGGTAGGGGGAGTTCGGACCGTGCCGTCCGACAGGGCGGCCGATCATACCCCAAGCACCCCGAGGTGTTCTCCGTATGCGCATTCGTTTCCTCAGCTCGGCCCTGGCCCTGCTCGGGCTCGTCGCTTCGGCGACGGCAGCACAGGCCCAGGCCGGCTCGGTCGCGGGACGCGTCACGCAGTCTGGGACGGCCAATCCGGTCGCCGGCGCCCAGGTCGCGGTCGTGGCCGGCACCGCCCGGATCGCCGTCGGCCAGTCCGGCGATGACGGCAACTACCGGATCGGCAACGTGCCGGCCGGGACCTATGCCGTCGTCATCACCCGCATCGGCTTCTCCGCGAAGCGCGTGGATGGCGTGCGGGTGACCGCGGGCGGCACCGCGACGGTGAACGCCGAGATGTCGGAGCTCGCCGCGCAGCTGAACCAGGTCGTCACCACCGCGACCCGTGGCGCCGAGCCGGAGAAGATCCTCGACTCGCCGAACGCCATCTCCGTCGTCACGGCGGACCGGATCGCCGAGCGTCCCTCGGCGACCGTGACCGACCACATCAAGGCGGCCCCCGGGCTCTCGATCTCGAACGGCGGCATCGTGCAGGCGAACATCGTCTCGCGCGGCTTCAACAACGCCTTCTCGACCTCGATGCTGATGCTGCAGGACTACCGCTTCGCCGGCGTCCCGTCGCTCCGCGTCAACGTCCCCTTCCTCTTCACGGGGACCGGCGACGACATCGACCGCATCGAGGTGCTGCAGGGTCCCGCCTCGGCGCTCTACGGCCCGAACTCCGGCGCCGGCGTGCTCCACGTGATCACGAAGTCGCCGTTCAACTCGCAGGGCACCTCAATCACCCTCGACGGCGGCGAGCGCTCGTTCGCCCGCGTCGGCATGCGCCACGCCGGCACGATCAGCAACACGATCGGCTTCAAGGTGTCGGGTGAGTACTTCACCGCCCGCGACTTCACCTACGTCGACCCGAACGAGGTCGACCTCGGCCCGAACGCGAACCCGCAGGCCCGCGCGAACTACGGCCTCTGGGGCGTCGGCCCGACTGGGACGCTCGACCCGCGCGTCCCGGCCTCGCGCCTCGGCCAGAACAAGTTCCGCAACTACGACCTCGAGAAGTACTCCGGCGAGGCGCGCCTCGACTGGCGCCCGAACGCGGAGACCGAGGCGATCACGACGGTCGGCTACTCGAACGTCGGCAGCGCCCTCGAGATCACCGGCACCTTCGGCGCCGCGCAGGTCAAGAACTGGAGCTACACCAACATCCAGCAGCGCTTCCGCCACAAGAAGTTCTTCGCGCAGGTGTTCTACAACGCCTCCAACGCGGGCAACGCCAGCGCGACGGACGACAACGGCACCTTCTACCTCCGCACGGGCCTCCCGGTCGTCGACAACTCGACCGTGCTCGTCGGGCAGCTGCAGCAGGGCTTCAACCTCGGCGCGACGAAGTTCACGGCGGGCGCGGACTACATCGCGACCAACCCGGTGACCGAGGGCACGATCATGGGGCGGAACGAGGACGACGACGCCATCACCGAGGTGGGCGCCTACCTCCAGATGACGCACCCCCTCACCGACCGCCTCGACTTCACGCTCGCCGCCCGCGGCGACCAGAACTCGCGTCTCGAGGGTGAGCAGTTCTCGCCGCGCGCGGCCTTCGTCTACAAGGCGACGCCGACGCAGAACTTCCGCTTCACGTACAACCGCGCCTTCGGGTCGCCGGCCTCGTTCGCCTTCGGCCTCGACCAGTTCTCGGGTCAGCGCGTGAACCTCGGCCCGGCGCTCGGCAACGTCGACGTGCAGATCTTCGGCAACCCGTCGCAGCGCGGCTGGAACTATGACCGCAGCTGTGACGCCACCGTGAACGGCGGCCTCTGCATGCGCTCGCCCTTCGGCGGCGCGGCCCCGGTCTCGGCCTCGGGCCACGTGATGGTGCCGGGGATCATGGCGGCCTACGCCGGTTCGCTCGCCGGCGGCCTCGCCGCCCTCGGCCTCCCGGCCGCGCAGGTGACCAACGTCGCCAACGCGCTCCGGGGCCTCGCCCCGAACGCCACGCAGGTGCGCGGCGTGCTCCGGAACCTCGGCGCCGCGGGCACCCCGATCGTCCCGTGGACGAATCCCGCCAACCTCGCCCCGCTCTCCGCGAACTTCTCGAACACATGGGAGCTCGGCTACAAGGGCGTCTTCAAGAACAACCTCCGCGTCGCCGTCGACTTCTGGTACCAGATCCGCCCGGCGGATCCGGCCACGCAGGTCGTGAACCTCGATGATGCGGTCTTCCTCGACCCGACCACCCTCGGCTCCTACCTCGGCACCGCGATGGGGCCGACCCTCGTCGCCAACGGCGTCCCGGCGGGAGCGGTCAGCACGGTCGTGACAAACTGGGTCAGCTCGCTCGCCCAGATCCCGGGCGGCCTGCTGAACTTCGACAGCCCGCTCTACGACAAGAACTACCTGGTCTTCACGTACCAGAACGCGATCGGGCAGATCGACGTGCGCGGCATCGACGTCGCTGTCGACTACCTCTTCAACGACGTCTACTCGATCTCGGCCACGTACTCCAACCTGAACCGGAACGTCTGGACGAACGCAGTCAACGCGACGCCGGCGAACCCGCTCACCGCCAACGCCGCGAAGAACCGCGGCACCGTCACCCTCCGCTACGACAACGTCGCGAAGGGCGTCACCGGCGAGCTCCGCACCCGCTACACCGGCGGCTTCCCGGTGAACTCGGGCGTCTACAACTCGTACAACCAGAGCACCCCGATTCCCTATCAGGAGGTGCCGGAGAACCTCTTCATCGACGCCGGCTTCTCGGTGGCGGTGCCGTGGCTCCAGAACACCCGCTGGGCGGTCAACGCCCAGAACCTGCTCGACAACCGCGTGAACTCGTTCGTCGGCGTCCCGGAGGTCGGGCGTCTCGTGACGACGCGGCTCTCGTACACCTTCTGATCGGTCCTCGGACCGCAGGCGAAGCGGGGTGGGCCGAATGGCCCCCCCCGCTTCGTTTATGTTCCAGTCACCCCGCTGACCGCCCCTCCCGGCCCACCGCCTCGCCATGACCGCTCCCGCCGTCCCGCCCAAGCGCAAGACCGACTACGGCATCGCCTGGGCAGAGACCCGGGCGCTGATGTGGCAGCACCGGTCCACGCTGTTCGTCGGTCTCGTCCTGATGCTCGTGAATCGCGCCGCGGGACTCGTCCTCCCCGGCAGCGTGAAGTGGATCATCGACGAGGGGATGCTCGGGCAGGACTGGGCCCTCGTGACGCGCCTGGCGCTCGCCGCCGGCGTCGCGACCCTGGTGCAGGCCGGCACGTCGTTCGCGCTCTCGCAGGTGATCTCGGTGGCCGCGCAGCGCGCCATCACGGTGCTGCGTCGCCGTGTGCAGGCCCGCCTCCTCCGGCTCCCGATCAGCTTCTTCGACGCCACGCAGAGCGGCGTGCTCATCAACCGCGTGATGAACGACGCCGAGGGGATCCGGAACCTCATCGGCACCGGCATCGTGCAGCTCGTGGGCGGGGTCCTCACCGCGGTGATCGCGCTCGCGTACCTCTTCTATCTCAACTGGTTCCTCACCGCCTGCACGCTGGGCTTCCTCGCCATCTTCGGCGGGGTGATGGCGTACGCCTTCCAGAAGCTCCGTCCGATCTTCCGCGACCGATCCAAGATTCAGGCCGAGGTCTCAGGCCGGCTCGGTCAGGCGATGGGCGGCGCGCGTGTGGTGAAGGTCTACACCGCGGAGAAGCGTGAGGAGATCGTCTTCACGCGCGGCGCGCACCGCCTCTTCCGCAACATCGCCTCGACCATCACGGGCACGAGCGCCATCGGGGCGATCTCGACGGTGATCATCGGCGCCGTCGGCGTGCTCATCCTCGTCGTCGGCGGGCGAGCCGTCGCCGGTGGCACGATGACCATCGGCGAGCTCGTGTCGTACATCTTCTTCGTGGGGCTCGTCTCGTTCCCCGTCGTGCAGATGGCGTCGATTGGGACGCAGATCACGGAGGCCTTCGCGGGGCTCGACCGCATCCACGAGATCATGACGACCCCGACCGAGGACGACGATGACGCGCAGCGCGAAGTGCTCCGCGACCTCGACGGCGACGTCGTCTTCGACGGGGTGTCATTCGAGTACCGCGACGGCGTCCCCGTGCTCCGCGAGGTCTCGTTCACCGCGCCGGCCGGCACGACGACGG
>DAISWY010000081.1:0-9942 GCA_036826135.1 Gemmatimonadaceae bacterium
TGTGTCACCTGGGCCTTCGAGGCCGAACCGACGGCAGTCGGCGCGCGCGCCGAGGCCGCGATGACGCGACTCGCCGGGATCCGTAGCTGACCCACCAGCCGGGGGGCATGGTCGCCACCCCGGCCCTCGCACAGGAGCCGCTGATGTCGACCTCCCCGCACCGGACCCACCTGCACGACCTCGCCGAGACGGCACAGCGCGCCGCCGTCGCGCTCGAGGCCGGGATTGACGCGGCGGTCGAGCGCTTCCGCGCCACCGTTCGCGCCGGCGGGACACTCCTGTTCTGCGGCAACGGCGGAAGCGCGGCCGACGCGCAGCACATCGCCACCGAGTACATGGTGCGCTACCGCCGGAACCGCGCTCCGATCCGCGCCATCGCGCTGACCACCGATACGTCGAACCTCACCGCCTGTGGGAATGATTTCTCGTTTGACGAGATCTTCAGCCGGCAGGTCGAGGGCCTTGGGCGGCCCGGGGACCTGCTCGTCATCCACACGACGAGCGGCAACTCCCCCAATTGCCTCCGCGCCGCCGAGGTCGCGCGGCGGATGGGGATCGCCACGGTCGCCCTCACCGCCAAGGACGGCGGTCGCATCCGGGATCTCGTCGATTGCTGCCTGGTCGTCCCGACCGAGCGGACGGACCGCGCGCAGGAGATCCACCTGGCGATCGAGCACGCCATCTGCGACGCGCTCGATGGGGAGGCCTGAGCCGGCGTGACCGGTGCCGCGACCACCGCCGCGGACCGCCTCGCGCGGTTGCAGGGCGCCCTCGCCAGCGCCGAGCTCGACGCACTCCTCGTCACCGCGCTCCCGAACATCCGGTATCTGAGCGGCTTCTCCGGCTCCAATGCGCTCCTGCTCGTGCCGGCGGCGGGCGAGGCCACGCTCTGGACCGACTTCCGTTACGCCACGCAGGTGAAGACCGAGGTCGGGGAGGGGGTGCGAGCGCTCGTCGAGGCGAGTTCACTCTGGGGCGCGGCCCTCGGGACCCTGCGCGAGTCTGGTGCCGGCGCGCGGCGGATCGGCTTCGAGACGGAACATCTGTCTCACCGCGACGCCCACCGTTTCCTTGACGAAGCGCGAGACGCGGTGGCGATGGAGTGGCGGCCGACCACGCATCTCGTCGAGGCGCTCCGGGAGGTGAAGGACGCCGACGAACTCGCGCGCATCCGGACGGCGGTCGCGATGGCCGAGGAGGCGCTCGAGCGGACGCTCCCGACGGTCCGCGTGGGCCAGACGGAGCTTGAGGTGGCGGGCCGGCTCGAGTTCGAGCTGCGCCGTGCGGGGAGTGAGGGATTCCCCTTCGAGTGCATTGTTGCCGCCGGCGAGCGGTCCGCCCTCCCACATGCGCGCCCGACGTCGCGACGGATCGCCGCGGGGGAGTTCCTCCTCATCGATTTCGGGGCGGTGCACGCGGGCTACTGCTCCGACCTCACGCGGACCGTTGTGATGGGCCCGCCGAACGATCGGCACCGCGCGATCCACGACCTGGTTCGGGAGGCGTTGGGGTCCGCTTCGGCCGGTGTTCGGGCCGGGATGCGCGGACGGGATGCCGACGCCATCGCGAGGGACTACATTGCCCGAGGTGGGTACGGCGAGGCGTTCGGCCATTCGCTGGGGCACGGGATTGGGCTGGAAGTACATGAAGCCCCCCGACTCTCCTCGACGGCGGACGCGCCCCTTCCGGCCGGCGCGGTGGTGACCATCGAGCCGGGGATCTATCTGGAGGGGTGGGGCGGGGTGCGGATCGAGGACGACGTCGTCCTCCATCCGGATGGCCCCGAGGTCCTCTCGCGGTTCCCGCGCGAACTGGTATCCCTCTGAGGCCCCGTCCGGGGTGGCAGGGGGCCCCCGACCCTCGCCTCCGATGATCGACCTCCGATACGTCAAGAAGCTCCTCGAGATGTTGGATGAGTCCGCCGTGGATTCGCTCGAGATCTCCTCAGAGAAGGGGATGCGCATCCGGCTCAGCAAGTCGGGGCCGGCGCGCGCGGTGATGCCGATGGCCGCCGCCCAGGCGGCCCCGGTCGCCATCGCGGCCCCCGCGGCTGCCGCCCCGGCCGCCGCGGCGGCCCCCGCCGAGCCGGCCAAGTCGAACGCCATCGAGGTGAAGTCCCCGATGGTCGGCACCTTCTATGGTGCTCCCGAGCCCGGCGCGGCCCCGTACGTCGCCGTCGGCCAGACGGTGAAGCAGGGGCAGGTGCTCTGCATCATCGAGGCGATGAAGATCATGAACGAGATCGAGTCCGAGGTAAGCGGCACCATCGTGGAGGTGTGCGGGCAGGATGCGCACCCCGTCGAATTCGGGCAGGTCCTCTTCCGCGTCCGCCCCAACTGACGCTGCGGCGCCCGCGGCCATCCGGCCGCCGCGCGCCCTCATCGCCCTCAGCCCGCCCACGCCGTGTTCCGTAAAGTCCTCATCGCCAACCGGGGAGAGATCGCGCTCCGGGTGATCCGCGCCTGCCGGGAGCTCGGGATCGAGACGGTCGCTGTCTATTCCGAGGCCGACCGCGAATCCCTCCACGTCCGCTTCGCCGACGACGACGTCTGCATCGGCCCGGCCCCCGCGCGTGACTCCTATCTCCGCATCCCGCGTCTGATCGCGGCCGCCGAGATCACCGGCGCCGATGCCATCCATCCCGGCTACGGCTTCCTCGCCGAGAACGCCGAGTTCGCGGAGACGTGCGCCGCCAGCGGCATCACCTTCATCGGGCCGACGCCGCACCAGATCCGCACGATGGGTGACAAGGCGGCCGCGCGCGCCGCGATGATCGCCAACAACGTCCCCGTCGTCCCGGGCTCGCCCGGGCCCGTGGAGGATGTCGACGAGGCGCTCGCCATCGCGCAGCAGATGGGCTTTCCCGTGATCATCAAGGCCGCCGCGGGCGGCGGCGGGAAGGGGATGCGCGTTGCGCGGGACGCCGACGATTTCGCGCGGTCCTTCCAGCTCGCTCGCTCCGAGGCGCTCTCCGCCTTCGGCAACGGCAGTGTCTACGTCGAGAAGTACCTCGAGCGGCCGCGTCACGTCGAGTTCCAGATCCTGGGGGACACCCACGGCAACGTCATCCACCTCGGGGAGCGCGACTGCTCCGTCCAGCGGCGGCATCAGAAGCTCGTCGAGGAGGCGCCCTGTCCGGTGATGACCCCGGAGCTGCGCGAGCGGATGGGCGCGGCGGCGGTGAAGGGCGCGAAGGCGATCGACTACGTGGGTGCCGGTACCATCGAGATGCTCCTCGATCAGGACGGGTCGTTCTACTTCATGGAGATGAACACGCGTATCCAGGTCGAGCATCCGGTCACGGAGATGCTCACCGGCGTGGACCTCGTGAAGGAGCAGATCCGCGTCGCGGCCGGCCTCCCGATGACGGTCACCCGCACGCCGGAGCTGCGCGGTCACGTGATCGAGTGCCGCGTGAACGCCGAGGACCCCGCGCGCAACTTCCAGCCGAGCCCGGGCAAGGTGGAGGTCTTCCATATGCCGGGTGGGAACGGCGTGCGCGTGGATACGCACGCCTACGCGGGGTACACGGTGCCGCCCTTCTACGACTCGATGATCGCGAAGCTCATCGTGCACGGGGCGACGCGGGACGAGGCGATCGCGAAGATGCGGCTCGCCCTCGAGACCTTCGTCATCCAGGGCGTGACGACGACGATTCCGTTCCTCGGTTCGCTGATGCGGCATCCGCGCTTCGCGGCCGGTGACGTGCACACGAAGTTCCTCGAGCAGGAAGGCGCCGACCTCTTCGCGCCGCGTTGATGGTCTCCGCCGGGCGCCGCGTCACCCTGATCACCGGCGCGGCGCACGGACTCGGTTGGGCCCTCGCGCAGGAGGCCGCGGGGCGGGGGGATCACCTCGTCCTCGCCGACCGTGACGCCGAGACGCTCGCGACGCGGGTGACGGCGCTCGAGGCTGCGATGATGGCGAAGGCGCGCGGGAGCGCGGCCCCCGCGGTGGGTGGGGTGGAATCCGGGACGGAGCCAGGCGCGCCCGTCGAGTGCACCGTCGTCGCGGTCCCGGGCGACATCACCGACCCGGTCCATCAAACCGACCTGATCGCGGCCGCGATCGCTCGCTTCGGCCGACTCGACCGCCTCATCCACAACGCGGGCATCACCCACCGCTCCCCGGCGCGCCTCACGCGCCCCGAGGTGATCCGCGAGGTGATGGAGGTCGACTACCACGCCCCGGTCGCCCTCACGCATCTCGCCCTCCCGCACCTGCGGGCGACGCGCGGGAGTCTCGTGGCGGTCAGCTCGATGGCGGGATGGATGCCGCTCCCCGGTCGCGCCGGCTACAGCGCCGCGAAGGCCGCGCTCACGCAGTACTTCGAGGTGCTTCGGCTCGAGATCGCGCGCGAGGGGGTGCACGTCCTCCTCGTGCATCCGAGCTTCCTCGCCACCGCGATCGAGCGCCACGCTCTCGGGGCCGACGGTGCGCCCGCGCGGCACCCGCGCTCCACGACGGGGAGAATCCGGACGGCGGAAGACGAGGCGCGACGGATCCTCGCGGCCCTCGACGCGCGGAAGCCCACGGTGCGCCCCGACCTCTGGCCCAGTGTCGGCGCGCTGCTCTGGCGGCTCTGGCCCGGACTGTACCGGCGCCTCATCGCCCGACGGTTCGCCGCGGAACTCTGAGCCGAGGGGGTCGCGCCGCGTCGGATGGCGGTGCGGATCGGCCGAGCTGGTGGGTCGTCCGGGGAGCCGCCGGTCGGGGTGGGGGATTCTCCGACCCCCGCACGCGGCGTTTCCCCGACCGGCCCTGACTCGTCTGACAAGTATCCCTTCCCTCGCGCCCATGCCACGGAAGCACTCGGTCGACCCGCTCCTCCTCGATTCCCCGCTCGCCCCGCCGCCACGGCGCCGGCGGAGCCGCACCGCCGACGCCGCTGGCACCACGGCCTCGGACGGCACCGACGCGTCGTCCTCGGCGGACGATCTCGCGCTCCCATCGCCCGCGCCGACCGGGGGAACGCCGGGGAAGGGGCCAGGCCGCGACGGCGCCGCGCCGACGCTGCGCCACGAGATCTCCGGGATCGTCCTCCTCGTCGGAGCGCTCTTCCTCGCGGGTGCGCTGCTCCTCGGACGCACGCCGGCCTCGCTCGAGTCCTGCACGGCGGCCGGCGGGCCCTTCGGCCCCGTCGGCGGGTGCCTCCGCTGGTCGATTCTCGGGCTCGTCGGCGCAATCGCCGCGGCGATTGTCCCGCTCATCCCCGCGACGCGCGCGCTTCGCCTCCTCGGGCGCATCGGCGCGCCGGAGCGCGCGGTCGTCGATCTCTTCCCGATCGGCCTCGTCATCATCGTCCCAGTCGCCACCGGACTCTCGCGGCTTGGCGTCGTCGCCGCGGGCACCGCTGATCCGTATGCCGGCCTCTGGGGGGCCTTCGCCGGCTTCTACCTCGCCGAGGCCGTCGGGCGCGGTGGGGCGTGGTTCGTGATCGTGACGGCGATCTCCGTGCTGACCGCCGTCACCCTGCGATGGAATCCCGTGCGAGCGGCCGTGGCCGTGAAGCTGCCGGCCCGCCGCACTCCAGCGGTGACCGCCGCGTTGACGACCGCCGAGGCGATGGAGCCCGATGCGGCCGACCTCCCGGCCGTCGACCTCACGCTGATGGGGATGACCGCGGCTGCCGCCGAGCCGTCCGTGCCGGCCTCGGTGGCGTCGGAGGTCGCCGACGTGACGGACCGTGCTGACGCCGACGCGGCCGAGCATGATGCCGCCGACGACGAGGTGGTGGAGGCCGACGTGCCACGACGTCGCTCGCGGAAGGGCGCTGGTGCGGCTATCGCCGCGGGCGCGACGGCGGCCAGTGCCTCCGGCGCGGTGGCGGGTGGCGCCGCGCTCGCTGTGAGCCCTGCGACACTCGCCGACGACCTGCTCCCCGATCCGGCACTCCTCACCCCCGCGCCCGCGCGGAACACCGAGGCGGGGCGCGCGCAGCTCGACCTGATGGGCGCGAAGCTCATCGACTCGCTCAAGACCTTCAAGGTCGAGGGCACCCTCACCGGCCGCACCTCCGGCCCGACGGTCACGCAGTACGAGATCGAGCCCGCGCCCGGCGTGAAGGTCCGCCAGTTCGCCAACCTCGCCAACGACCTCGCCCTCGCGATGCGCGCGCCGTCCATCCGCGTCGTCGCGCCGATCCCGGGCAAGGGGGCCGTCGGCATTGAGGTGCCGAACCCCGCGCCCGAGATGGTCGCCTTCCGAGAGATCATCGAGGCCGACGCGTACCAGAAGAAGCCGATGGCGCTTCCGGTCGCACTCGGGAAGGACCTCGAAGGCGCCCCCGTCGTGACCGATCTCGCGAAGATGCCGCACCTGCTGATCGCCGGCGCCACCGGCTCGGGCAAGTCCGTCTGCGTGAACACGATCATCACGTCGCTCATCTACCGGCACACGCCGAAGACGCTGCGCTTCCTGATGGTCGACCCGAAGATGGTCGAGCTCTCGGTCTACAACACCCTGCCGCACCTGCGACACAAAGTCGTCACGGACAACCGGGACGCGGCGGCGGTGCTCAAGTGGGCGGTGCTCGAGATGCAGGAGCGGTACGCCCTCCTCGCGGAGAACGGCTCGCGCAACATCCAGGACTTCAACACGAAGGTCCGTGCCGGCGCCGCGCTGCGGAAGCCGAAGGATCCGAACGTCGGCTTCGAGAATCGGGACTACACCGGCGGGGTGCTCCCGTACATCGTCGTGGTGATCGACGAGCTCGCCGACCTGATGATGACCTGCGCCGCGGAGGTCGAGACGCCGCTGGCGATGCTCGCGCAGAAGGCGCGCGCGATCGGCATTCACCTCATCCTTGCGACGCAGCGGCCTTCCGTGAACGTGATCACGGGGCTCATCAAGGCGAACTTTCCAAGCCGCATCGCGTTCCGCGTGGCATCGCAGATCGACTCCCGCACCATCCTCGACGGGATGGGCGCCGAGTCGCTCCTCGGCAACGGCGATATGCTGTTCATTCCGCCGGGGAAGAGCGAGCCGTCGCGTTTGCAGGGGGCGTACCTCTCGAACGAGGACACCGAGCGCCTGATGGGGTGGTATGCGGAGCGCGCCTCCGGTGCCGCCCCGATGGCCGCGGGCGACGAGCCCGACATCCTCGCCGCGGTGCGCGCCCGCGAGGCGCTCGAGGCCGGCGGCGGGGACGAGGGGAGCGAGGAGTCTGGCGACCGCGACAAGCTCTTCCGCGAGGCGGCAGAAGTCTGCATCCAGCATCAGGGCGGCTCGACCTCGCTCCTGCAGCGGCGGCTCAAGATCGGCTACGGTCGTGCGGCGCGGATCATCGACCAGCTCCATCTGGCCGGCGTGCTCGGCGCGCCCGATGGCTCCAAGCCGCGGGACGTGCTGATCGGGCTCGAGGATCTCGACCGAGTCGCCGGCGCACGCGCGGCGTGATGCGGAGCGCCCCGTGATGCGGAGCCCGGCGTGATGCGGGACGCCGACCGCCTGGGCGCGCCGTACGGCGCGCAGAGCGGCGCGCAGAGCGGCGCGCAGAGCGGCGCGCTGAGCGGCCTCCCGGAGGACCCCGAGGCGCGGATTCGTGCGCTCCTCGCGCGGAACGCCGAGCTCGCGAGCGCGCTGCGCCACCGGGACGAGTTCCTCGTCTCGATGAGCCACGAGCTCCGGACCCCGCTCAACGCCGTCCTCGGCCTCACCGACGCGCTCCTGGAGGGGCTCGCCGGGGACCTCAGCACCATGCAGCGCGGGTGGATCGCCGACATCAACGCGAGCGGCGCGCATCTCCTCGGCCTCATCAACGAGCTGCTGGACCTCGCGCGGATTGAGGCGGGGCGCTTCGACCCGCACTGGCAACTGGTGACACCGTCGGAGCTCGCCGAGGGAGCCGTCCGCCTGGTGATGGGCAACGCAATCGCGCGAGGCGTTGCCCTCGCCACCGCCGTCGTGCCCGAGCTCCCGGCGATCGTCACCGACGCGCGTGCGGCGCGGCAGATCCTCGTGAACCTGCTGGGGAACGCCGTGAAGTTCACCCCGGCGGGGCGCGCGGTCCGCCTCGAGGTGCACGCCGGCGAACGGGCGGGCACCGTGGTCTTCTCGATCATCGACGAAGGGATTGGCATCCCCCCCGAGCGGCTCGCCGAGATCTTTGAACCGTTCGTCCAGCTCGACGGCGAACGCGACCGCCACGGCCCCGGCACCGGACTGGGCCTCGCCCTCTCGGCGCGAATGGCGCGCGAACTCGGTGGCGACATCGCCGTGGAGAGCGTCGTCGACGCCGGGAGCACCTTCCGCGTCACACTGGGGCGATCCGACGGGGAGGATACCGCCGCGGTGGCGACCGGGGATACCGTCGGTGAGGTCTCAGACCAGTCGGTGTACCTGCGTCCCGGGACGCGGGCCCTCGTGGTGGATGACAGCGCGGAGAACCGGGAGACCTTCGGTCGCTACCTGCGCGCGAAGGGGTTCGTGGTCGAGGTCGCCGCCGACGGGGTGGAGGCCGTGGAGCGCGCCGCGACGTGGCGCCCCGACGTGGTCCTGATGGACCTGCAGATGCCCCGGCTCGACGGATGGCAGGCAACGCGGACGCTGCGGGCGCATCCGGTCGCGGATGTCGCTCGCGTGCCGATCATCGCCGTCACCGCCCTCGCGATGCCGGGGGACCGTGAGCGCGCGCTGGCGGCCGGGGCCGACGCCTACCTCGCGAAGCCCGTGCGGATGCGTGAACTGCTCCGGACGATCACCGAGGTCGTGACCGCACCACGCTGACGCTGTTCGATGACGTACGCCGCAGCGCGGTGATGGTACTGCCGCGAGCCGGTCTAGCTTCGGCTCGTGAATGCTGCCGCGCCCATCCCCCTCGGTCTCCTTGGAGAGCGGATCGCTGCCCGCTGGCTCATTCGCCGCGGTTGGTCCCTCATCGATCATCACTTCCGGGTCAGGCGGGGGGAGATCGATCTGATCGTGAGGCGATCGTCCGTGGTGGCGTTCGTGGAGGTAAAGACCCGAAGCCGCCTCGATTTTGGGCTCCCGATTGAGTGTATACCCAAACGAAAGCAGCGGCGGATCATCCACTCCGCAGCAATGTGGATATCTCGATTCGGTGTGACTGGCGATGCCTATCGCTTTGATGTGCTTGGTGTTGCCTTGTGTGGAAAAAACCCATCCATCACCTATGTGGAAAATGCCTTCTGTGGAAAAGTGTGAACCCTAGTGTTTCTGGGGCCTCGCCTTGCTCCCAATGGCATCTTCGGTTTATGTTCGGAATCGTCACGGCGTCACCACTCTCCCATTACCTTCCTCTCATCCAACGGAGCACCTGATGGCCTCGCCCACCGCGCAGCAGCAGTCTGAAAAGTCGAAGGCCCTCGGCCTCGCCGTCTCCCAGATCGAGAAGTCCTTCGGGAAGGGCGCGATCATGCGGATGGGCGCCGACGGCGTGAAGGTGCGCGTCGACGCGATCCCGACCGGTGCGATCAACCTCGACGCCGCGATCGGCGTCGGCGGGATCCCGCGGGGGCGCATCACCGAGATCTACGGTCCCGAGAGCAGCGGCAAGACGACCGTCTGCCTCCACGTGGTCGCCAACGCGCAGCGGCTCGGCGGGACGGCGGCGTTCATCGACGCCGAGCACGCGCTCGACACCGATTATGCCGCCAAGCTCGGCGTCGACATCGAGAAGCTCCTCGTCTCGCAGCCCGACACTGGTGAGCAGGCCCTCGAGATCTGCGAGATCCTCGTCCGCAGCGGTGCGGTCGACGTGATCGTCGTCGACTCGGTCGCGGCGCTCGTGCCGAAGGCAGAGATCGAGGGGGAGATGGGCGACTCGCACGTCGGCCTGCAGGCGCGCTTGATGAGTCAGGCGCTCCGCAAGCTCACGGGCGCCATCGCCCGCTCGAATTGCTCGGTGATCTTCATCAACCAGCTCCGCGAGAAGATCGGTGTGATGTTCGGGAATCCCGAGACGACGACGGGCGGCAAGGC
>DAISWY010000082.1:0-9920 GCA_036826135.1 Gemmatimonadaceae bacterium
GGGTGGAAGCGGTCGACGGGGCACAGGCGGCGGCGAGGAGAGCTCCGCCGAGCACAACGGGCAAGCGACGGAGGGTCAGGCGAACGAGGGCCATGGGGCGGGTTCGGGTCAGCAGGTCGCCGACGGGCAGAGGTCGTTGAGGAGGCAGTCGCCGCAGCGGGGCCGGCGCGCGTCGCAGACGCGACGCCCGTGCCAGATGAACAGATGCGAGAGCTGCGCCCACGTCTCGCGCGCGAAGAGCGGCATCAGCGCCCGCTCGATGCGCACGGCGTCGGTCTCGCGGGTGAGCCCGAAGCGCGCCGAGAGGCGCGCGACGTGCGTGTCGACGACGACCCCCTCGTTCATCCCGAAGGCGTTGCCGAGGACGACGTTCGCGGTCTTCCGGCCGATCCCCGGGAGGACGACGAGCGCGTCCATATCGGCCGGGACCTCGCCGCCGTGGTCCGCGACGAGCGCGCGGGCGAGCCCCTGGAGGGACTTCGCCTTGTTGCGATAGAACCCGGTGCTCCGGATGACCTCCTCGATGTCCGCCAGCGGGGCCGCGGCGAGTGCATCGGCGTCGGGCCAGCGTCGGAAGAGTTCCGGTGTCACCATGTTCACGCGCCGGTCGGTGCACTGCGCCGAGAGGACGGTGGCGACGGCGAGCTCGAACGCATTCCGGTAGTCGAGCTCGCAGTGCGCGTCCGGATACGCCGCGGCGAGTCGTCGCTGGATCTCGGTCGCCAGCGCCAGCCGCGCGGCGGCGGAACGGGGCCGCGGCGCCCGCACCGGAGCGGCACCATCGGCAGGGGTCGAGGGCGACGCGGTTGCGGCGCTGCGACGCGTGGTCTTCTCGGGTCGGCGCGTGGGAGCCATCAGCCTGTTACCCCGGTTCGGCGTCGTGCGACGAACGCCCGCAGCGCCGGCAGTTCCCGCGCGTTGAGCACGTCCGACCCGGCGAGCCATCCCTTGCGTGCCATCCCGACGCCGAGCGCGATGTTGTCGAGTCCCTCGACGGAGTGCGCATCAGGGCCGATGGCCACGAGCGCGCCGTGGGCACGTGCCGACCGGCAGAGCCGCCAGTCGAGATCGAGGCGGTGCTGGTCGGCGTTCAGCTCGACGGCCACGCCGCGTGCCCCCGCGTGCGCGAACACCGCGTCCATGTCGATGGCGTACGGCTCCCGCGTGAGGAGGAGGCGGCCCGTCGGGTGCCCGAGGATCGTGACGTGCGGGTCGTCGAGCGCCTTGCAGACGCGCTCCGTCATCTGCGTGGCGTTCATCCCGAAGCGCGAGTGCACCGAGGCGATCACGTAATCACAGCGGTCGAGCACCGCCTCGGGGTAGTCCACCCGACCGCAGGGGAGAATGTCGGCCTCGATCCCCTTCAGGACGGTGAAGTCGGCGTACGTCGCGTTGATCGCGTCGATCTCCTCGTGCTGCCGCGCGAGCGTCTCGACGGTCAGACCACCCGAGTAGAACGCCGACTGCGAATGGTCGGAGATCCCGAGGTATCGCCAGCCGCGCGCCCGCGCCGCCGCGGCCAGCTCAGCGATCGTCGCCCCGCCGTCGGAGTACTGCGAATGGCAGTGCAGCGCGCCGCGCAGGTCGGCTTCGGTCACGAGCGCGGGGAGCGAGCCATCGACGGCCGCCGCGGCTTCGCCGAGTCCCTCGCGCAGTTCCGGCGGGAGCCAGGGGACGCCGATCGCGGCGTAGAGCTGGGACTCGTCGGTCAGCTCGAGGGGGCGGCCGTCGGGGCCGCGGAGATGCGCGGCCTCGAGCGTGAGGCCGCGATGGGCGGCGCGCGCCGCGAGCTCGGTCAGGTGCGCCTCGCTCCCCGTCGCGCGCACCCACGCCACCACGAACGACTCCGGCGGGACACAGTGGAGGATGAGCCGTACGCCGTCATCGAACCGGATCGAGACGGTGCGCGTGCCGCCGCCGACCGAGTCCCGGACGCCGGGCACGCGCGTCATCGCGGTCGCGACGGCCTCCGGCGCCCCGCTGCACGCGGCCACGAGCTCCACCTCGCGCACCGTCTCCGCGTGCCGCCGGACCGCGCCCGCGATCTCCGCGCGCACCACCTGTGGGAGGCGCCGCACGACGCTGACGAGCCGCTCCGCCTCCGCGCGCCCGTGCGGGAGGAGCACCGGCGTCCCGCTCTCCTTGAGCCAGGCGATCCCGCGCTGCACCTGCTCCGCGGTGCGCGCGCCGAACCGCGGGAGCGCGGCCAGCCGGCCATCGCGCGCGGCGGCCTCGAGTTCCTGCAGCGTGTCGATCCCCAGCCCCTCGTGGATGCGCCGGATGCGCGAGGGCCCAAGCCCCGGCACCCGCAACATCTCGAACAGCCCCTCCGGGGTCGATTCCCGCAGCCGGTCGAGGAGCGTCGAGTCACCCGTCGCGCCGAGGTCCTCGAGGACCTCGAGCACCTCAGGGGCGAATCGGCGTCGATCGCGGGTGAGAAGGTCGCCGAGTGGTCGGGCCTCGTCCGCGGCGAGGGCGCGCGCGGCGTCCGCGAACGGGGCCGGGACGGCGGGGTCCTCGCCCTGCAGCTCGAGGAGCGCGACGATCTCGTGCAGATGGTGGGCGGCGGCGCGCGAGTCGATCACCATCGGAATATACCGGAGCCGCTCCAGCCGCCGGGGCGGCCGGCGCCGTGCCGTGGACCGCGATCCGCCGTGCAGCCTGGGCCTAGCCCATGACGAGCCCCTCAGTCGCGTCGAGGAAGGCGGAGACGGCCTCTCGCAACGCCGCTGGCTGCTCCACGTAGGGCACGTGGCCGCAGTCGTCGAGCCAGCAGCGCTCCGCACCGAGCGCGTCGGCGATCGCCGCCGCGGATTCGAGCGGGATCGGATCCTGCCGTCCGTGCACCACGAGCGTCGGCACGCGCAGCGTCCGCAGCGCCGGCAGGAGGTCGAAGTCGCCGAGCGACTCCCAGGTGGATTGCTGCACCCGGCCGGTCACGCGGAACGGCGTGAGGTCGCGGGCGCGCGCGGGGTCGGCGAAGTAGCCGGCGACGCTGAGCTCGAAGGTCCGTTGGCGGTAGGCCGCCGGGTCGTGGTCGCGGAGGCCGCTCGCCTCGAGCGCCGCGCGCAGCGCCTGCACCTCGGGGCCCGCCTGTCGGCGGGCGAACTCCGCCTCGAACCGCGCACGGAAGGCGCGCGAGGCGGGCGCGGGATCAAGCAGCACGAGCCGCGCGGGCATCGGTCCCGCGCGCCCCGCCGCGGCCTCCATCGTGTAGAGGAGCGCGAGGAGCGCACCCCACGAGTATCCCACGAGCGTCAGCGGGCCCGGCGCACATTCGGCGAGCACCGCGCGCAGGTCGTCGACGTGGGTGTGCCAGGTGATCGGCGTCCGGTCGTCGGTCTTCGAGCGACCACCGCCGCGCTGGTCGTAGAGGAGACAGTCGCGCGTCTCCGCGAGGAAGAGCAGCTGCGGGAGCAGGTACTCGTGGTGCGCGCCCGGCCCACCGTGCAGCACCACCATCGCGCTCCGCGGCGTGGGGGGCGCATAGCGGCACCAGTAGAGCGGGATCGGGGTCGTCGTCGTGACGCCCTCGCGGGTCGGCGGCGGGATGGGAGGCATCGCTAGGTGAAGTCGCGCGCGAGCCGCGCGGTGTTCAGGTGGACCTGCACGGTGTCACGGATGTCGCGACCGTACCCGCCGGCGATCGCGATGGCGACGGGGACGCCGACAGCGCGCGCGGCTTCGAGGACCATCGCATCGCGGCGGAGCAACCCGTCGAAGGTGAGGTGGAGGCGGCCGAGCGAGTCTCCCTCGTGCGGATCGGCGCCGGCGAGGTAGAACACCAGGTCGGGGCGGGCGTCGGCGAGCACACGCGGCAGCGCGGCGGCGAGGCGCTCGAGGTAGACGGCGTCGCCGGTGCCGTCCTCGAGTTCGATGTCGAGCGTGCCGGGCACCTTGCGGAAGGGGTAGTTCCGCCCGCCGTGCATCGAGAAGGTGTAGGTGTCGGGGTCGTCGGCGCAGAGCGCGTGCGTCCCGTTCCCCTGATGGACGTCGAGGTCGACAACGGCGACGCGCCCGACACGCCCTTCCCCGCGGAGCGTGCGGAGCGCGATGACGACGTCATTCAGGACGCAGAACCCCTCCCCGTGGGTCGCGAAGGCGTGGTGCGTACCACCGGCGAGGTTCATTGCGATGCCGTGGTCGAGCGCGTGTCGCGCGGCCTCGAGGGTGCCCGCGCTCGCGCGGAGCGACCGTTCGACGAGGCCCGTGCTCCACGGGAATCCCAGCGCGCGCTGTTCGGCGATGGGCATCGTCCCGGCGAGGAGCCGCTCGAGGTAGGCCGCGGTGTGGGTGCGTGCCGCGTCGTCGGGCGCGAGCCGGTGGGGGTCGTGCAGCGTCGCGGGCGACGCGATCCCCGCCGCGAGTACGGCGTCGCGCAGGAGGGCGTACTTCGCGATGGGGAACCGATGCCCCTCGGGCAGCGGAATCACGTAGTGCGCGCTCGACCAGAAATGCAGGGGCATCGCGTGGGGTACGGGTGGGGTCGCGCGCGTATCTTATCCGAGGTCCCTTCGCCGCGAGACCCCCACTGTCCGAGACCGACCTTCCAGCCCTCGCCTGCGCCCGGCGGTTCGCCGAGCTCGTGGACCGGCTCGTGCGCGAGCCAGCGGCGGTGCTCGCGCATCGGTCCGCGGCGACGGCGGTGGTGCGATCGCTCGGCACCGAGGGGACCACGCTCCGCGTGGACGCCGAGGGGGTCGTCGTCGGGGACACGCCGGTCGACCTCCCGCTGCTCGCGTCGCGTCTGCAGGCGTACGGCGTCGAGTCGGTCTCGCTCACGCCCGACACGGTGATGGCGGACGTCCTGGAGCTCGCGCGTCTCCTCGCCGCGGAGCCGACGGGCGACGATCCGGCACGCACCTTCGCGGTGCGTTCCGCGGTGCTCGACCCGGTCGCGATCCCGCGGACCTTCCGCTCGGCGGATAACGATTTCGCGCCCCTGACGACCGAGCGGGACCGTCGCGCCTCCGGGGCGATCTTCAAGATCCCGACGCCTCAGGTCGTGGAGACCCCGCTCAGCGCGACGCGACTGACCATCGGTGGAGCGCCGATGCTGACCCCGGCGCGGCCGACCGACCAGCTGCAGCCGCTCGCCGCGGCGGCCGCACGCGCCTCCACGGCGCTACCGGCGCTCCCCGAGCCTACCGCCGCCGACGGCACCGTCGCGCCGGTACCGCGCCTCTCGCGGGCGATGCCACGGGCGAGCCGCGCCTCCCGCGCGATGGCCTCCGTCACGAAGGTGCGTCGTGTCCGTGCGGAGCCGCTCCGGTCGACGGGGACGGTGGAGCTGCCGGTCCCCGCCGACGTCGCGCTCGCCAACGCCCTCGCCGCCTACGCCGCGACCATCGACGACGATGGATTCCGAGCTGCCGTCGACGCCATCGGGTGGGCGACGGGTCTCGCCGGCCGTGAGGGGCGCGATGCTGACGCGCTGGACGGACTCGTCGCGCTCGTCGTGCTCGAGACGCGCTACGTGGGGGCCTCCGACGGCGCGGCGCGGCTCCGCCGGCTCGGCGAGGCGTTCGCGAAGGCCGCCACCGCGCCGCTCCTGCGGCATTTCGCCAGTCTGCGGCGTCTCCCGCTCGACGAGACGGAGTCGGCGCGGATCGATCTCGTCCTCGCGCGCGCCGGCGTCGACGGTGCGGCGGCGCTCGTCACCTCCTGTCTCACCGCTGCTTCGCCGGAGTCGGTGCAGGGTGCGCGCGCCGCGCTCCGCGCGCACGGGCGCGCGCACGAGGCCCTTGAGGAGATCGCGATGGACGGCCGCGACCTCGCGCTTCGCGAGGTGGCCGCGCTCCTCGGGGCGCTGGGCGACGCGACCGCCGAGGTCATCCTCACCGGTGCCCTCGGCCACCCCGACCTTCTCGCGCGGGCGGCCGTCGTGAGCGCGTTGGGGATGATCGAGACCCCCTCCGCGCTGAACACTGTCACCACCGCGCTCGTCGATGGGGCCCCCGTCGTCCGCGCCCGCGCCCTCGCCGTGCTCGGGCGACGTCGACCCGACGACCTCGTGCTGCGGTTGCGCGCGATCGTGGACGGCGAGTCGGAGCCTGCGCTCTGGGCGGCGGCGATCGACCTGCTCGGCGCCACCGCCTCGGCGGATAGGGTCGAGCTGCTCATCGAGGCGGCGAACGGGGCCGGGCGTCACCCGGAGGCGGCCACGGCCGCACATCGCATCCAGGCGTGCCGCGCCCTGGCCGTCGCACGGGTGCCCGCAGGCATGACGACGCTCGAGGCGCTCCGCAGTGATCCCGATCAGGCGGTGCGCGAGGCCGCCGGCGCGATCCTCACCGCTGCGCGCCGCCGACCCACCGTCTCGGACCTCCCCGCCGTCACCGACTGAGCCCGCGTGCCGTCGGGCGCGCGGGCCGGCGCCTTAGCGCGCGGTGAAGTCCGTCGCGGCGGTGACGGCGCGGCAGGCGCCGGCGATCAGCGTCGCCGCGTGGTCGAGGTCGACCAGGCTCACCATCTCGTTCGGGGAGTGCATGTAGCGGTTCGGTACGGAGACGAGTGCGGTGGCGACGCCGTGTCGCGCGAGGTGGATCGCGTCGGCGTCCGTGCTCGTCGCGCGCCCCTGTCCGTGCAGGGTGAACGGCACGTGGAGCGACTCCGCCGTGTCGCGCAGGATGCGGAACGCGACGGGCGAGATCACCGAGCCGCGCGTGAGCACCGGCCCGCTCCCGAGCGGGGAGTGGCCGAGTTCCTTCTTCTCGACGCCGGGGTGGTCCGTGGCGAAGGTGACGTCGACGACGATCGCCATCGTCGGGTTCACGCGCTCCCCCGCGACGCGCGCGCCGCCGCCCATGTACGCGATCTCCTCCTGCGTCGTCGCCACCGCGACCACGCGCGCCTCGCCGGGGTCGGCGGCGTAGCGGCGGAGCGCCTCGAGGACCACGAAGGCGCCGATGCGGTCGTCGATCGAGCGGGAGACGATGCGGTTGTTGGGGAAGTCCACCGTGCGCTGGTCGATCACCCCCGCATCCCCGATCGCGAGCACCGCCTCCGCCTCGGCGCGCGTCGTCGCGCCGATGTCGACCCAGAGGTCGGTCATCTTCGACGCCTTCTCGCGGTCGTCGGGCTTCATCAGGTGGATCGGCTTCTTGCCCACCGCGCCGATCACCTCGCCGCCACGCCCGAGGAAGCGGATGCGCTGTGCCACGAGGACCTGTGGGTCCCACCCGCCGATCGGGCCGATGTGCACATAGCCCTCGTCGTCGATGTACGTGACGATCACGCCGATCTCGTCGATGTGGCCGGCGAGCATGATCGTCGGCGATCCACCGGGATTCACGACGGCCATCGAGTTGCCGTGGACGTCGGCGGTGACCTCGGCGGCGAAGGTCGCGGCCTCGTCACGCCAGACCTTGGCGGCGGCGGCTTCGTAGCCGGAGGGACCGGGGGTATCGAGCAGACGCTTGAGAAAGGCGACGGCGGAGGGATTCAGCATCGGTCGGGTCAGGAGAGGAGGGCGAGATGGTCGGTCGGCGGTGACGGGAGGAGCGTCGGGGCCACCGCGTGCGCGATGGCCTCGATCCCGTCGATCAGGCGTGGTCCCGGACGGCTGAGCAGGGCGTTGGCGTCGAGCGCCACCCAGCGGCGGTCGCGCGCCCAGGCCCATCCGGGAAGATCGCGCAGGCGGTGCGCCTCCGTGATCGCCCGTGGGAGGTCGTACCCGCAGGGCGCGACGATGATCACTTCGGGGTCGGCCACGCGGATTGCGTCGAGTGCCACGGGAACCGAGTGCGCCCCCGGGTTCGCGAGCACGTCGATCCCGCCGGCGCGGCGTACCATCTCTGGCGTCCAGTGGCCGGCGGCGTAGAGCGGGTCACCCCACTCGATCACGGCGACGCGTGGCCGTGGCGCACGCGCCGCCTTCAGCGTCTCATGGACCCGTTGCATCCGTGCGGTCGCTGACTCGCGCCATACGGCGGCCGCGCCGTCGCGACCGATCGCCGCACCGACCCGGGCGATGTCCTCGAGGACACCGTCGAGCGTCGTCGCGGAGAGGGTGATCAGCGTCGGGGTTGGGTCGCACTGCGCGGCAATTGCCCGTACATCGCCTTCAGCGACAGCACAGACGTCGCAGAGCGCCTGGGTGAGGATGACGTCGGGTCGTGCGCTGCTCAGGGCGACCGCATCGAGCGCGAAGAGCGGGGCCCCGGCGGCCGCCGCCGCCCGCACCTGCGCGTCGACCGCCGCGGCATCCGTGGACACATCGATCGCCGTCGCGGTCATCCGCGGCAGATGGCGCACCGCCTCCGGGTGGTCGCACTCGTGCGTGACACCGACGAGCAGATCGATCGCCCCCAGCTCCGACACCATCTCGGTCGCGGCCGGGAGCAGGGAGACGACGCGCATGGTGGGCACGGGTCAGCGCCGCTCGTACACCCGCACGCCGCCCACCCAGGTCGAGACGACCTGCGTCCGCGGCAGCAGGGCATCGGGGACACGCAGGATGTCCTGATCGAGGATGACGAAGTCGGCGCGCTTGCCGACGGTGAGGGAGCCGAGCTCCTGCTCCTGGAATGCCGCGTACGCGGGCCAGAGGGTCATCGACTTCAGCGCCTCATCGCGCGTCATCCGCTGTTCTGGGTACCAGCCGCCGGCGGGCCAGCCGCGCGCATCCTGCCGCGAGACGCTCGCCTTGAAGGAGATGAGCGGATTCACGTACTCGACCGGGAAGTCGGATCCGTTCGGGATGATGCTCCCCGCGTCGAGGAGCGAGCGCCACGCGTACGCCCCGCGCAGGCGCGTGTCGCCGAGCCGCGTCCCGGCCCAGTACATGTCGCTCGTCTGGTGCGAGGCCTGCATGCTCGGGATCACGCCCAGCGCCGCGAAGCGCGGGATGTCATCGCTGTGGAGGATCTGCGCGTGCTCCACGCGGAAGCGGTGATCCGCCGTCGGGCGCGCCGCGAGCGCCGCCGCGTACGCGTCGAGCACGAGCCGGTTCCCGCGGTCGCCGATCGCGTGGGAGTTCACCTGGAACCCGGCGCGTAGCGCGCGGTCCGCGACCTCGCGGATGTGCGCCGGGGCCGAGACGAGGAGCCCGCTCGTCGCGGCATCATCGGAGTAGGGCTCCAGCAGCGCCGCGCCGCGCGACCCGAGCGCGCCGTCCTGGTACAGCTTGATGGACCGCACCCAGAGCGTGCCGTCGTAGAGTCCGCTCTGTGGCCCGCGGCGGAACCAGGCCTCGAGCGTCGGCGCGTGGTCGGAGATCATCGCGTAGAGCCGGATGCGGAGCGCCCCCTCACGGCCCAGCTCCTCGTACAGCTCGAGGGTCTGCGCGCTGGCCCCCGCGTCGTGGATGCCGGTGAGCCCCCACCGATGCATCTCGGCGATGGCCGCCCGAATCGCGTCCTTCGACTGGGCGCGCGTGATGGCGGGAATCCCCTGTTCGACGAGCCGCTGGGCGTTGTCGACGAAGACGCCACCGGGATTCCGCTGCGCGTCGCGCACGATCTGGCCCCCGTCCGGGTCTGTCGACGCGGCGGTCACGCCGGCGAGGCGCATCGCCGTCGCGTTCGCGAGCCCGGCGTGCCCGTCGACCCGCTCGAGCCAGACGGGATGGTCCGGCACCGCGCGCGAGAGCGCCTCGTGCGAGGGCCAGCGCGTGTCGCCCCAATCGTTCTGGTCCCAGCCGCGCCCGAGGATCCATTCCCCCTTCGGCGTGGTGCGCGCCCGCGCCACGACCCGCGCGATGACCTCGTCATACGACGTCGTGCCGACGAGGTCGACGTTCCGCAGTGCGAGCCCGAGCCCGAGCACGTGCCCGTGCGCGTCGGTCATCCCCGGGATGATGGTGCGGCCACCGGCGTCGATCACCTGCGTCGACGGCCCCGTGAGCGCCTTCGCCCCGAGCACGGACCCGACGAAGCGGACACGTCCGTTCGAGACCGCGAGCGCCTCGGCGATCGGCA
>DAISWY010000083.1:0-9904 GCA_036826135.1 Gemmatimonadaceae bacterium
CCGCCGGAGACCTCGAGGGACGGACAGAACCACCGCGGCGGGGGCTGCGGCGGTTCGAGGGTGCCTAGGGTCGGCAGCGTGCCGCGGCGACCCGGGCACGCACATCCGCGGCATCCCGCGTTCGCCGCGCCGCATCGGGTGCGCGGAACGTCATCAGGTACGCGCCGTCGGGCATCGTGTCGGTGCGGAGTCGGTCGTATCCCATCGCTCGGAGCTCGCACGCGAGCAGCCGCGGCGGAGTCCCGTGACGGTCCGTGGGCGCATCCTGATCGAGGATCGCGAGTCGTCCCCCGTCCCGGAACGCCGGGCTGAGCCGGTGGAGCAGGGCGAAGGGCTCGCTGATCTCGTGATACATGTGGATCATCAGGGCGACGTCGATCCCGCCGGCGGGAAGGCGTGGGTCACCGGCCGTCCCTTCGACGACCACCACGTTCGTCCACCCCGCCTCCGCGACCCGCGCGCGGAGCAGGCCGAGATAGCGCGGTTCGATGTCCTGCCCGTAGACGAGACCGCTCGGCCCGACGCGCTCGCTCAGGTGCCGCACGTAGTAGCCGTCCCCGGCACCGATGTCCGCGATCCGCTGTCCGGGCCGGACCCGGAGCAGCTCCATCACGATCTCCGCCTCGCCGAAGGCGTCGCGGTCATCCTCGGCGATCCAGCGCGGCGCGACAATCCGCGACACCGGGCGCGCCGGGGCGGGGAAGCTATCGGTCCCACTCCCTTGGGCCTCCACGGCACGCCAGCTCAGGCTGAAGAGGAGTGGGACGACCGCGGTGACCCGACGGACGGTCGTGAGCGTCGTGATGTGCGCGAGTGGCATGCCAGCAGAACCCGGGTCGCTGCCGCCGCGTTCCCGACCGACCAATGGGCGTTGACCCTCCCTCGGCGCCCGTGGTAACTTCCCTGTTCTGGACAGATGGCCGAGTGGTTGAAGGCACCGGTCTCGAAAACCGGCATACCGGCAACGGTATCGTGAGTTCGAATCTCACTCTGTCCGCTCGCACGATCCGGCGCGCCGGAGCCTCGTCTCCGGTGCGCCGTCGTGTGTCAGGCCTCCGGTCGGGTGACGGAGCCGCGCAGGGACAGGTGGCCGAGCGGTTGAAGGCGCACGCCTGGAAAGCGTGTAATGGTGAAAGCCATTCGCGGGTTCGAATCCCGCCCTGTCCGTCGGAACGGCAGGGTCCGCCAAGGCGGACCCTGCCGTTCGGCCGTTCGGCCGGCCATATTCCCTCTCCGGAATGACAGACGCCTCCGCCGTGGTCCTCAGCGCGCGCGCCGTCGCCCGGACGATCTCCCGCATGGCGGACGAGATCCTCGAGCGCACCGACGGCCCCGACGGCGTCGTGCTCGTCGGCATCCAGCGCCGTGGGGTCGAAATCGCCGACCGGCTCGCTGACGTGATGCGCGACCGCGACGGATCGGTCGTCCCCCGCGGCGCCCTCGACATCACGCTCTACCGCGACGATCTGCAGACCGTCGGGCCGCGCCCCGTGGTCGGCCGCACGCACCTCCCCGTCGGCATCGACGGGCGGACGGTCGTGATCGTCGACGACGTCCTCTTCACCGGCCGGACGATCCGCGCCGCCCTCGACGAACTCGCCGACTTCGGTCGCCCCGCGCGGATCATGCTCGCCGTCCTCGTCGACCGCGGGGGGCGTGAGCTCCCCATCCAGCCCGACGTGGTCGGGAAGGTCGTCGACGTCGCCTCGAGCGACCGCGTCGATGTCTTCGTCCCCACCCTCGACGGTCGCGATGAAGTCGTCGTCTCGCGGGGGGCGGCGTGAGCCTCCTCGGCAAGGACCTCATCGGGCTCGAGGGGCTCACCCGCGAGCAGATCACCACGATCCTCGACGTCGCCGATCCTTTGAAGGCGATCTCCGAGCGCGCGATCAAGAAGGTCCCCACGCTGCGTGGCATGACCGTGGTGAACCTCTTCTTCGAGGCCTCCACCCGCACGCGCATCTCGTTCGAGTTTGCCGAAAAGCGGATGTCGGCCGACACCGTGAACGTCGCGACCGCGGTCTCCAGCGTGTCGAAGGGTGAGACCCTCGTCGACACGGCGCGGAACCTCGAGGCGATGAAGATTGATATGGTCGTCATCCGCCATCCGGCCTCCGGGGCGCCGCGCTTCCTCGCGGACCGGATCGAGTCCAACGTCATCAACGCCGGCGACGGGACGCACGAGCACCCGACGCAGGGCCTCCTCGATCTCCTCACCCTGCGCAGCCATCTTGGCTCGCTCGAGGGGAAGCGGATCTGCATCTGCGGCGACGTCCTGCACTCGCGGGTCGCGCGCTCCAACATCTGGGGCCTGAAGGCCCTCGGTGCGCAGGTCGCGGTCTGCGGGCCGCGCTCGCTCCTGCCGGGTGCCATCACCGACCTCGGGGTCGAGGTCTTCGGGCGGATCGAGGAGGCAATCGGCTGGGCCGATGCGCTCAACGTCCTCCGCCTGCAGCTCGAGCGGATGGAGCGGGGCTACATCCCGTCCCTTCGCGAGTACAACCGCGTCTTCGGGCTCACGCGCGCGCGGCTGGAGCGAGCCCCGAAGGATCTCGTGATCCTCCATCCCGGCCCGATGAATCGGGGCGTCGAGATCGACTCCGACGTCGCCGACGGTCCGCACAGCGTCATCCTCGAACAGGTCACCAACGGCGTCGCCGTGCGGATGGCCGTCCTCTATCTTCTCGCGGGCAACGCGCCGGCCCTCGCCGACGCCGCCAAGGCCGACTCCGCATGACTGCTCCGCTCCTCCTCACCGGGGGTCGTCTCGTCGATCCCTCGCAGGGCCTCGACGCCGTCGGGGACCTCCTCCTGGTCGACGGGAAGGTCGCCGCTATCGGCGGAACCATCGCCGGACCCGAGGGCGCCCATCGCATCGACTGCGCGGGCCAGGTCGTCGCACCGGGCCTCATCGATGTCCACGTGCATCTGCGGGAGCCGGGCCGCGAGGACGTCGAGACCGTCGCGACGGGCGCGCACGCGGCGGTCGCCGGCGGCTTCACCGCCGTCGCCGCGATGCCCAACACGCGACCGGTGACCGATAACCAAGCCACCGTCAGCTTCGTGAAGCGTCAGGGTGAGGCCGCCGGGTTCGCCCGCGTCTATCCGTACGGCGCCATCACCGTCGGGCAGATGGGGGAGACCCTCGCCGAGTTCGGGGAGATGGTCGCCGCCGGCGCCGTCGCGGTCAGCGACGACGGCAAGCCGGTCGAGAACGCGCACATCATGCGCACCGCGCTCGAGTACGCGCAGACCTTCGGCATCCCCGTCGTCGAACACTGCGAGGTGATGGCCCTCGCCCACGGTGGCGCGATGCACGAGGGCACGGTCTCGGCGCGCCTCGGCCTGAAGGGGATTCCCGCCGAGGCGGAGGAGATCGACGTCATCCGCTGCATCCTCCTCGCCAAGCTTACGGGCGGACATATCCACCTCTGCCACCTGAGCACCAAGGGGTCGGTCGACCTCGTGCGCTGGGGCAAGGATCAGGGGGTCCGTGTGACGGCGGAGGTGTGCAGCCATCACATCTCGCTCACGCACGAGGCGGTCGAGGGGTACAACACGAACGCCAAGATGAACCCGCCGCTCCGCACGGCGCGGGACGTCGAGGCGTTGCAGCAGGGGCTGAAGGACGGCACCATCGACCTGCTCGTGACCGACCACGCGCCGCACCACTACGACGAGAAGGAACGTGAGTTCGCCGACGCGCCGAACGGCATCGTCGGGCTCGAGACTGCCCTCGGCGTGAATGTCACCTGGCTCGTGGAGCGCGGCGTTCTCACCATCCCGCAGCTGGTGGATCGGATGAGCTGCCTGCCGGCGAAGGTCTTCCACCTCCCCGGGGGTACGCTCCGCGCCGGTGCGCTCGCCGACGTCACGGTCTTCGATCCGTCGCGGTCGTGGGTCGTCGATCCGGCGGCGTTCAAGTCGAAGGGGCGCAACACCCCCTATGGCGGGCAGACCCTCCGGGGTCGGGCGACCCGCACGATCGTCGGCGGCCGGCTCGTCCACGCCCTCGACGGATGAGCCGGCGGGTGACGGACCTGACGGAGGGGGCTCGTGGGGCCGTCTGAGGCGTCGCGGGCGGAGGCGCTCGACGCGCTGCTCGCGGACAAGCGTCGCCACGAGGGATACCTCCAGCGCCTTGAGGAGCGGCGCGAGGCGACGCCTGCCCACCTGTTCGCCCGCCTTCACGAGGAATACAGCGCACGCCTCGCCGAGTTGCGACGTCGTGCCCTCGACGAGGCGGCCGCTCTCGCCGACGGGCTTGCGGAGGACGAAGCGGCGGTCGCCGAGGTGGAAGGACGGCTCGCGACAATCACCGAGGAGCGCGCCGAGGGTGAGCTGCGGGCGGCGGTCGGGGAGTACGACCCGCGCTCCTGGGCGAAGAAGCTCGCCGCGCTGAACGCCGCCATCAGCGCCGTGGAGGGGGAGCGCGATGCGCGCCTCGCCGCGCTCGAGCATCGGCGGGCGCTGCTCGCGGAGGCGAGTGGGGCGGTGGAGGGGGCGCCGATTCCCGAGCTCCCGGTGGTCGCGCCGCCCCAGATCCGGCCAATCATCGCGGCTCCGATCCGTCTCGATGCCGTGCCGCCGCTGTCGCCGATGGCTCCCGCGGCGCCGTCCAGTCCGCCGCGGCGTGCGGCGGCACCCGTCGCACCCGTCGCACCCGTCGAGGCGATGCCGCCCCTCGCGCCGGAGCTCCCATTGGCCATGGCCCTCGTTCTGCCAGACGGTCCGCTGGTCGCTCCGGTCGAACCCGCGCCCGACGCATCAGAGGCGAGTGGGGCGACCGACTCGGGGAAGTCGCTTCGATGCGAGGGGTGCGGGACCCCGAACTTCCCCAGCGAGTGGTACTGCGAGCGCTGCGGCGGCGAGCTCGCCGCGGTCTGATCCGGTCGGATGGGGGCGAACGACAGAGGCGCCGCGACCCTGTGGGTCGCGGCGCCTCATTGCAGCGATGCGTCAGTTACTTGGACTTCGCGATCGCGGACTTCTGACGGGCGGCGGTGTTCCGATGGATCAGCCCCTTCCGCGCGGCCCGGTCGAGCAGCTGCGTCGCCTTCTTCTTGGCGGCGGGGGTGGACTCGGTCGACTTCGCGGTCTTCAGCGCGGTCCGGAGCGCGGCCCGCTGCGACCGGTTGCGCGCGGTCGCCGCCTTGGTCTTGCGCATGTTCTTCTTCGCGGACGCGATTCTCGGCACGACGGTTCTTCCTTTCGAATGGGGATCGACACCTCGCGCCCCTGCGCGGGTGACAGCATCGAAACGTGGGTGGGGCGTCGAGCTAAGTCAAGGGAGCGTCGTGCTTTGACTCCGCTCGCCGGGCGCCCTACCTTACACGTCGACTGCCCGTGACGGGCCTCATCCGATCCGAGTGACCTTCGCCTCTTCCTCGCCCGCCGACGGCGCGTTCGTCGTCGACATCTCCGGCTTCAACGGGCCCCTCGACCTCCTCCTCTCCCTGCTGAAGGACGAGGCGATCGACATCTATGACATTCCGGTCGCGCGCATCTGCGAGCAGTTCCTCGCCCGGATGCACGCGCTCCGGCTGAACGAGGCCGCGGAGTATCTCGAGATGGCGGCCCGCCTCATTCGCATCAAAGCGCAGATGCTTCTGCCTCGGAAGGAAGGCGATGAGGGGTGGGAGGATCCGCGCACTGAGCTGGTGCGCCGCCTCCTCGAGTACCAGCAGATGCGCGAGGTCGTCGAGGTCCTCGAAAAGCTCGGTGAGGACCGGCGCAGCCGGTTCAACCGGAGCTTCCTGCAGCAGGCGGCCGCCCCGCCGCCGGCGCCGCTCGCCCTCTCCCTCACCGATCTCCTCTCGGCGGTGGACCGCGTCCTGCGTGCCGCACGGACGCCCTCCATCCACGAGGTGATCCCGCGCCCCCTCGACGTCGACGGGGCGATCACCGTGGTACGCGCCGTGCTGCGGCTCCGCGCGCAGGCCCGCTGGCGTGACGTCGTCCGTGAGGGCGCCGAACCCTGGGAGGTCCTCTCGGGCCTCCTCGCGCTGCTCGAGCTCGCGAAGCAGAGCGAGCTGCATCTGACCCAACCGCGACCCTTTGCTGACGTGGAGATCCGCCGTGAATTCGCTGGCGAAGCTGCTTGAGGCTGCCCTCTTCGCGAGCCCCCGACCGATGGCGGTCGAGGAGCTCGCGGCGCTCGACCCGGAGGCGACCCCCGCGGCGGTGCAGGCGGCGCTCGAGGAGGTCCGGGAGCACTACGACGTCGATGGCCACGGCGTCGCGCTCGTCGCGGTCGGGACGGGCTGGCAGATCCTGACGCGCCCCGAGTACACCGAGGCCATCGAGCGGGCGCAGTTCGCCGTGCGCCCGCAGCGGCTCTCCCCGGCGGCGCTCGAGACGCTCGCGATTATCGCGTACCGTCAACCCATCGGCCGCGCCGAGGTGGCGGAGATTCGTGGCGTCGACGTCGGGGCGGTGCTGAAGAACCTGCACGAGCGTGGGCTCGTCGATGTCGTCGGCCGCGCCGAGGGGCTCGGTCGGCCGCTCCTCTACGGGACCACCCCGCTGTTCCTCGAGCAGTTCGGGCTTCGGCACCTCGAGGAGCTCCCGCGGAGCGACGAGCTCGCCATCGCCCTCCGCCGCGATGCCACCGTCTCGTCGGCCGAACCGGAGGCGGAGCCGGCCGCAGAGCAGGCCGAGGATCCGGCAGCGGAGCCGGTGGCGGATGCCATGGCCGAGCCTGCCGCTGACCCGACCCCGGAGCCGACGGCGCAGGATGTGGCTTCCGAGGCGGCGGTTGTGGCGCCGGAGGCTGACGTGACCACGGCGGCTGCCGACCCCGACACGACGGTCCCCTCCCCGTGACCGACGAGGCGATGCGGATCCACCGCGCGCTCGCGCGCGCCGGGATCGCGTCGCGACGCAAGGCCGAGACCCTCGTCGCCGAGGGGCGCGTGCGCATCAACGGGGAGGTCGCCCGCACGGGACAGTCGGTCGATCTCGCGAAGGATGCCATCACCGTTGACGGCCGACCGGTGGTGCTCCCGCAGGAGACGACCTGGATGGTCCTCAATAAGCCGGCCGGCGTGCTGACCACTGCGCGCGATCCGGAAGGACGGCGGACGGTGTTTGACCTCGTCCCGCCACGCCCGGGGCTCACCTACGTCGGGCGCCTCGATTACATGACGGAGGGCGTGCTCCTCCTGACGACGGACGGTGAGGCCGCGCACCGCCTCACGCATCCGAGCACTGGCGTCGAGCGGACGTATGTCGCGACGGTCCGCGGCCACGTGCGCGAGGCGGCCGCCGCAATCCGCGCGGGGGTCGACCTCGAGGATGGCCACGTCGTCCCCGAGGCGGTCGAGGTGCACGAGGGGCCGGCCCCGCGTACCTGGGCCCTCCACCTGACGATCCGCGAGGGTCGGAATCGCGAGGTCCGTCGCCTCTGCGACGCCGTCGGGCTCGAGGTCCTCCAGCTCGTCCGGACCGCCTTCGGTCCCGTGCGGCTTGGCGCGCTCGCTCCGGGCGCGTCCCGCGCGCTCTCGCCGAAGGAGCGTGACCTGCTGCGCGCCCTGCTGCGGCCGCGGCGCGCGGGCCGCGGATGACCGCGGCCGATCCCCGCGCCGCCGCGCGGCCGGAGATCGCGGTCCTTCCGAGCGACGTCGCCGACCGCATCGCCGCCGGCGAGGTGGTAGAGCGACCGGCCTCCGTAGTGAAGGAGCTCGTCGAGAACGCGCTCGATGCCGGCGCGACGACGATCGACATCGAGATCCGTGAGGGGGGGCGCGCGGCAATCCGCATCAGCGATGATGGCCACGGCATGGACGCGGCGAACGCCGCGCGCGCCGTCCTCCGCCACGCGACGAGCAAGATCCGTGACGCCGAGGACCTCGTCGGCGTCGCGAGCTTCGGGTTCCGCGGGGAGGCCCTCCCCGCGATCGGGTCGGTGGCGATCCTCACGATCGAGACGGCGACCACCGACGGCGATGGCGTCCGGGTGATCGTCGAGGGCGGCGCGCCGCCCCTCACGGGCCACGTGGCGCGTCGGCGCGGGACGACCGTGACGGTCGAACGGCTCTTCTTCAATACGCCCGCTCGGCAGAAGTTCATGCGGGGGGCACGGGCCGAGTGGCGCGCGGTGAGTGAGGTCGTCGCGACGATGGCGCTCGTCCGGCGCGACGTGCGGATCGCGCTCAAGCACGACGGAAAGGAGCAGTGGACCCTCCCGGCCTCGTCCGATGTGCGCACGCGCGTCGCGCCGCTCTGGGGTCGTGAGGTCGCCGATCGCTTCGTCACCGTGGAGGACGTCACCGGCACCGTGCGCGTCTCCGGGATCGTCGAACGGCCGAGTGATGTGGGGACCGCCGCGCGCCGCGTCTTCCTCACGGTGAACGGCCGCGCTATCCGCGACCCGGGCATTGTCCGCGCCGCGGAGGCCGCGTACCGCACGACGATCCCCGCCGGCGTGCGTCCGAGCCTCCTCCTCGAGGTGGAGCTGCCCGGCCGTGAGCTCGACGTGAACGTGCATCCCGCCAAGGCGGAGGTGCGCTTCGCCGACCGGTGGACGGTCGAGCGTGCGGTCGAGCGCGCGGTGCGTCGCGCTCTCGGCACGGAGGATGCGGCGGCGGTGATGGGCGCCTTTGCGACCGCCCCCGCCGCAGTGCTCCCACTCGGGACAATCAGCGAACCGGAGGCCCTGCGGACGCCCGCGCCGATGGCGCCGGCGCCGCTGTTCGACGCCCTCACCGCCTCGGACGCCGTCCCGGTCCCGGCGGCGCGCCCGGAGGAGGAGTTCGTTGTCCCGCCGCTCGTGCAGCTGCATCGCACCTACCTGGCCTTCGAACGCGAGGATGCGCTCGTCCTCATCGATCAGCACTCGGCGCACGAGCGCGTGCTCTACGAGCGCTTCCTGCAGGGGTTCGAGGGCGGCCGGGTGACGGCGCAACGGCTCCTCTTCCCCCTGACGCTTCACCTCTCAGCCGCCGAGGCCGAGGCCTTCGAGGCGCATCGGGAGCTCTTCGCGCGGCTCGGGTTCGAGGGCGAGGGGTTCGGCGGCACCAGCCTCCTCGTGCACGGGGTGCCGAATCCGCATCCGCGGTTCGACGCCGAGCGATGCCTGCGCGAGACGCTCGCGGCCTTCACCGGCGACCGGGAGGCGGGCACCATCGCCACGCATGAACGCCTCATCGCCACCGTCGCCTGCAAGGCGGCGGTGAAGGCCGGGGATCTCCTCGCGCCAGACGAGATGCGGGCGCTCTACATCGCCCTCGCGCGCACCACGCTCCCCGCCCACGACGTGCACGGCCGGGCGACCATCCTGCAGGTCCCGTGGGACGAGGTCGACCGACGCTTCGGTCGCCGATGACCGCGTCGCGCCCCCTCACGATCATCACCGGGCCGACCGGGGCGGGGAAGTCAGCCCTCGCGTTGGCGCTCGCGGAGGCGCATGGGGCCGTGATCGTGAGCGCCGACTCGCGCCAGATCTACCGCGGCTTCGACATCGGGACGGCGAAACCGACGACGGTGGAGCGCGCACGGGTGCCCCACGAAGGGATCGATGTCGCCGCGCCGGACGACCGATGGTCCGCCGGCCGCTGGGCGCGTGAGGCCGCGGGGTGGATCGCGGCGGCGGAGCAGGCTGGCCGTCCGGTGATCGTCTGCGGTGGGACCGGCCTCTGGCTCCGTGCGCTCGTGTCGCCGCTGGCACCCGTCCCCACGCTCGACGTCGCGCGTCGCGCGGCGCTCGCCGAGGCGCTGACCGGCCTCTCGACGGAGGAACTCCGCCGCTGGGTCGAGACGCTCGATCCGGCCCGGGCGGGCTTGGGTCGCGCGCAGTTGCTGCGCGCCGTCGAGATCGCGCTGCTCTCGGGGACGCGGCACGGCGATGCGCTCGCCGCTGCCCCGGCGGAGCCCCCGCGCGCCGCCCGATGGCTCGTCGTCGATC
>DAISWY010000084.1:0-9844 GCA_036826135.1 Gemmatimonadaceae bacterium
CCCGGACGGCCGAGCCCTTCGCGCCACTGGAAGACGAGGGCCGTCCCGCCCCCACTGAGGTCCGCCACGGCGAAGGTGTACTCCCGCACCGCGATGCGGCTGGGTTGGAGGGCGGGGTAGAACGCCGCCTGCGCCCCGACGGGGACGGCGACGGGGCCCAGGAGGGACGCAGCGGCGGCGAGGCGAAGGAGGCGACGCATGAGGGACTCACAACAGGTGGTGGGGCGCGACGAGGGTCGGGGATCCCGCGGGATCCCCGACCCTCTGACGATTACTCCCGACCGCGGGCATCAGTTCCCGCGGGCGTTCAGGTCCGGCTGGCCTTCTCGGTAACGACCCGGACGACGTCGTCGACGACCTGAAGGAACCCGCCCTCGACGCGAAAGCGCGTCGTCCCATCCCCGATGCGAAGTTCCCCCGTCCCGAGCACTGTCACCATCGGCGCGTGCTGCGGGAGGATGCCGACCTCACCATCGAAGGCGGGGGCCGTGACCGACGCGGCCTCCCCCTCGAAGAGGGTGGCCTCGGGGGAGATGACGGAGACCTTGAGCATCCCGCTCACTTCTGCAGCGCCTTCGCGTTCTCGACGACGTCCTCGATCCCGCCGGCCATGAAGAAGGCCTGTTCCGGCAGGTGGTCGAACTCGCCGGCGACGAGGCGCTCGATCGAGCTCACCGTCTCCTCGAGCTTCACGTACTTACCCGGGCGGCCGGTGAACTGCTCGGCCACGTGGAAGGGCTGCGACATGAAGCGCTGGATGCGGCGCGCGCGGCCGACGATCTTCTTGTCGTCCTCGCTGAGCTCGTCCATGCCGAGGATCGCGATGATGTCCTGGAGCTCCTTGTAGCGCTGCAGGATGCGCTGCACCGAGGTCGCTGCCTTGTAGTGGCGCTCGCCGACGAACTGCGGGTCGAGGATGCGCGAGCCCGAGGCGAGCGGATCCACGGCCGGGTAGATGCCGAGCTCGGTGATGGCGCGCGAGAGCACGACCGTCGCGTCGAGGTGGGCGAAGGCCGTCGCGGGCGCCGGGTCGGTGATGTCGTCGGCGGGGACGTAGATGGCCTGCACCGAGGTGATCGAGCCGTCGCGCGTCGAGGTGATGCGCTCCTGGAGCTCGCCCATCTCGGTGGCCAGCGTCGGCTGGTAGCCCACGGCGCTCGGCATACGCCCGAGGAGCGCCGAGACCTCCGAGCCGGCCTGCGTGAAGCGGAAGATGTTGTCGATGAAGACGAGGACGTCCGCCTTCTCCTGGTCGCGGAAGTACTCGGCGACGGTGAGGCCGGAGAGGCCGACGCGGAGGCGCGCGCCCGGCGGCTCGTTCATCTGCCCGTAGATCAGCGCCACCTTGTCGATGACGCCCGACTCCTTCATCTCGAGGAAGAGGTCGTTCCCCTCGCGCGTGCGCTCCCCCACGCCGCAGAAGACCGACTTACCGCCGTGACCCTTGGCGACGTTGTTGATGAGCTCCATGATGACGACGGTCTTGCCGACGCCGGCGCCGCCGAAGAGCCCGATCTTCCCGCCCTTCACGAAGGGGGCGAAGAGGTCGATGACCTTGATGCCCGTTTCGAAGACCTCGGTCTTCGGCTCGAGCGCCACAAAGTCGGGGCGCTTGCGGTGAATCGGCCACCGCGGCGTCTCGGCCGGGATGGCGGCGCCGTTGTCGACCGGCTCACCGAGCACGTTGAGGATGCGGCCGAGCGCGGCGGAGCCGACCGGCACGCTGATCGGCGCGCCGGTGTCCGTCACGTCCATCCCGCGGACGACGGCGTCGGTCGTGCTCATCGCGACGGCACGCACCTGGTTGCGCCCGATGTGCTGCTGCACCTCGGCGACGACGCGGACCGTCTGGCCGCTGTCGGTGGTGGCCGCGATCTCGAGCGCGTTGTAGAGCTCGGGGAGCTCGCCGGAGGCGAACTCGACGTCGAGGACGGGTCCGATGACCTGGACGATCTTGCCGGTGGTCGTGGTGGTGGTCGTCATAGTTGGGATCAGCCCTGGAGCGCGGAGGCACCGCCGACGATCTCGGCGATCTCCTGCGTGATCTGCGCCTGGCGGGCGCGGTTGTAGGTGCGACGGAGGAGGGTGAGCATCTCGCCGGCGTTGTCGGTGGCGCTCTTCATCGCCGTCCGGCGCGCGGCCTGCTCGGCGGCCGCGGTCTCCACGAGCGCGCGGTAGACCGCGTTGCGCACGTACGAGGGGAGGAGCTCGGTGAGGATGGCCTCAGCCGAGGGGTAGAGGAGGTAGTCCTTCGCGCCCGCGGCGCCGGCGGGGGGCTGCACGGGCAGCACCCGCTCCGCGGTCGGGGGCGTGGAGAGGACGGAGTTGAACCGCGAGCCGACGACGTAGACCGCATCGAGCGACCCCGTCACGAACCGCGCCATCAGGCCATCGACGATCGAGGCCGCGTCGGCGGCCGAGGGCCGATCGGTGATGTCGGACCGCTCCGAGGCGAGCGCCCGGCCGACGTACTTGAAGTAGCCGGCGCCCTTCTTGCCGACCACGTGCAGCTCGACGGACGTCCCCGCGGCCTCGAGGCGACCGAGCAACGCCCGCGCCTCCTTGATGAGGTTCGCGTTGAACGCGCCGGCGAGGCCGCGGTTGGAGGTGAGGAGCACCACCGCCGCGGTCGTCTCGTGCGTCGGCTGCCGGAGCAGCGGGAACCGCTCCGCCAGCTCCGGGTTGTAGAGGCTCGCGATGACGTCGCCGAGCGCACGCGCGTACGGCCGCGCCGCGACGACGCGGTCCTGGGCCCGCTTCATCTTCGAGGTCGCGACCATCTCCATCGTGCGCGTGATCTTGCGCGTGTTCTCGACGGACTTGATGCGCCCCTTGAGTTCCCGGCCTTTCGCCATGGTGACGTCGCCTTAGCGGCTGGCCTTGTACTGCTCGATCGCGCGGCGCAGCTCGGCCTCGGTCTCCTTGGAGACGGCCTTGTCCTTCCGGATCGCCTCGCCGACGTTCGGGAACTGCGCCTTCATGTAGGCGTGGAACCCGGCCTCCCAGTCGCGGACCTTGGCGACCTCGACGTCGTCGATGAAGCCGTTGGTCACCGCGAAGATGATCATCACCTGCTGCTCGACCGGCATCGGCTGGTACTGGCCCTGCTTGAGGATCTCGACCGTGCGCGCCCCGCGCTCGAGCTGCTTCTTGGTGGCGGCGTCGAGGTCCGACGCGAAGGCGGCGAAGGCCTCGAGTTCGCGGTACTGCGCGAGGTCGAGGCGGAGGCGGCCGGCGACCGACTTCATGGCCTTGATCTGCGCCGAGCCGCCCACGCGCGACACCGAGATGCCGACGTTGATGGCGGGGCGGACGCCCGCGAAGAAGAGGTCGGCCTCGAGGAAGATCTGGCCGTCGGTGATCGAGATGACGTTCGTCGGGATGTAGGCCGAGACGTCGCCGGCCTGCGTCTCGATGATCGGGAGCGCGGTCAGCGAGCCGCCCGGCGCGAAGATCGTCTTGCCGTCCACGACCGAGGGGTCGTTGGAAAGCTTCGCCGCGCGCTCGAGGAGCCGGCTGTGGAGATAGAACACGTCACCGGGGAACGCCTCGCGGCCCGGCGGGCGGCGGAGCACCAGCGAGAGCTGGCGGTACGCGGCGGCCTGCTTGGTGAGGTCGTCGTAGACGGCGAGCGTCGGCTTCCCCTCGTGGTACATGAAGTACTCGGCCATCGCGACGCCCGAGTAGGGGGCGATGTACTGCATCGGGGCCGGGTCGGAGGCGGAGGCGACGACGACGATGGTGTACTCCATCGCGCCCGCCTGCTTGAGCTTCTCGACGACGCTCGCGACGGTCGAGGCCTTCTGCCCGATCGCGACGTAGACGCAGATGACGCCCTGGCCCTTCTGATTGATGATCGTGTCGATCGCGATGGCGGTCTTGCCGGTGCCGCGATCGCCGATGATGAGCTCGCGCTGGCCGCGGCCAATCGGGATCATCGCGTCGACGGCCTTGAGGCCGGTCTGCATCGGCTCGCCGACCGGCTGGCGGACGATGATGCCCGGGGCCTCCGACTCGACCTTGCGGGTCATCGTCGTGGCGATCGGGCCCTGCCCGTCGATCGGGCGGCCGAGCGCGTCGACGACGCGGCCGATCATCGCCGGACCCACCGGGACCTCGAGCACGCGGGCGGTGCGGCGGACCTCGTCGCCCTCCTTGAGCTTGAGGTAATCGCCGAGCACGACGGCGCCGATGTTGTCCTCTTCGAGGTTGAGGGCGAGGGCGGTGATGGTCTCACCGGTCTCGGAGGACTGGATCTCGAGCATCTCGCCGGCCATCGCCTTCTGGAGGCCGTAGATGCGGGCGATGCCGTCCTTCACCTCGAGGACGGAACCGACCTCTTCGACATCGAGGGTGTTGAGGTCGGCGGCCTCGATCTCGCGGAGGAGGATGTCCTTGATCTCGCCGGGACGCAGGGCGGTCTGGGAAGCCATGAGAGAGTTCGGGAAAGGTCGAGAGAGGAAGCGTGAGGCGGCGGCCGCCCCGGAATGCCATCAGCGGGGCGCTGTTTTGCCGCAGCTTGTGAAAATAATCACAAGAGCCCGGCCGGAGCAACTCCGGCACGCCCGCGGGACCGGGACCCCCCAGAGGCCAGGAACCGCTCGATCAAGTCCTGCGACCGGAGCCGCGCCAGCGACAGCGACCGAATCCCCACGACCCGCTGGCACGTCGCCGAGAGATGAGTCGGCGAGGCGAAGCCGAGGACCCGCACCAGGTCCGGGAGGTCGTGTCCCATGTTCTTCGCCAACTCGGCCGCCCCGAGGATGCGCACGAAGTCGATCACGCGCTTGAGGTTCGGCGCCCCCCCCGAGGAGAACTGCCGGCTCAGGTGCTCCCGGGTGAGCCCCACCTCCGCCGCCAACGCACTCGTCTGGACGGCGCGCCCCCCGTGGCGGAGAATCGCCGTCCAGACCGTCTGCTGCAGCGGCGTCCGGAGGCCGAGCGACGCCGCCGCCGGCGTCAGCGCCGCGACGAACCGGGTGGTGAACGCCAACGAGGTCAGCAGCTCCGCCGCGACCCCCTCCTCCCCCCCCTCTACGATCACGTCGGTGAATTCCATCGGCCCACAGGCCTTCGCCACGCCGGTGATGTCCGTCGACCGCACCGCGGAGAGGGCGAGGAACGGGACGCTCGGGAACTCCCGCGCCAACGCCGCCGCCTCCCACGCTCCGTCATTCCCGGAGGCGAGGTCGACGACCACGGCATCGATGAATCGCTCGGCGAAGGTCGCCCGCAACTCCTCGGCGTTCCGCACCACGAGGCAGCTCCCGACGCGGCGCGGGACGAGCTTGCGGAGGATCGCCCGCCCCCGCTCTCGCACGCTGCACCCGACGATGCTGAGCGGCATCGCGCGCTACGAGGCGAGGGCGTCCGGCGCGGACGGCGCGGCGGCGGTCCCTTCGAGGACGGCCCGGGCCTGCCGGAGGACACCGCGCGCGTTGTCGTAGGCGAGCATCCGGTCCGCCTGCTCGAAGGTGGCCCAGCGGCAGGCGGTGATCCCCTCGGCGCGCTGCGGCGCCGTCCGGCGATGGCGCGTCTCGATGAGGAAGAAGTGGCAGGTTTTATGGATGCGCCGCCCGCGGAAGCGGAACTCCCAGTCGATGGTGTCGACCTGAGCGTGCACGGAGAGCGCCCCGAGCCCCGTCTCCTCTCCCACCTCGCGGAGCGCAGCCTGCGCGGGCGCCTCGCCCGCTTCGACGTGGCCCTTCGGAAATCCCCAGTGGCGATACGCGTCACGGATCAGCAGGACGAGCGTGCGCTCCCCGTCGCGACGGAAGACGACCCCGCCGGCGGAGACCTCCTCATGCACGCGCTTCGCCTCGCTCATCCCTGAACCCCGCCGAGGAGACGCGCGCCGGGCTCGAGCTCGGCCCGCCCCTCGATGAACTGCCGGATGATCGGGTCCGTGCTCTGCTGGATCTCCCCCACCGTTCCGACCTGCCGCACCCGCCCTTCATAAAGCATGGCGATGCGGGTCCCGACGGTGTAGGCGCTGCGCATGTCGTGGGTGATCACGATCCCCGTCACGCCGAGCTGCCGCTGCATCCGGACCATCAGGTCATCGATGATGGCGCTCGTGACGGGGTCGAGCCCGGTGGTCGGCTCATCATACAGGAGGTACTTCGGCCGAATCGCGATGGCGCGCGCGATGCCGACGCGTTTGCGCATCCCACCGGAGAGCTCCGAGGGGAGTTTGTCACCGACGGCGTCGTCGAGGTCGACGAGGCGGAGCGACTCACGCACGCGCTCGGCGATCTGCGTCTCGGTGAGCTCCCCCTGCTTCCGGAGCCCCATCGCGACGTTCTCGGCGATCGTGAGGGAATCGAAGAGGGCGGCGAACTGGAAGACGTAGCCGATCTTCGAACGGAGGCGATAGAGCTCACGCCGGGTCAGCGCGCCGACGGTGACACCGTCGACTTCGACTTGGCCCTCATCGGGCTCGAGGAGCCCGACGATATGCTTGATGGCCACCGACTTGCCGGTCCCCGAATAGCCGATGATGACCATCGTCTCCCCCTCTTTGACCTCGAGGGAGAAGCCGCGCAGGACCTCGTTCGCGCCGAACGCCTTATGGACGTTGTCGAAGCGGATCACGGCGGCGGCGCGGCGGCGGTTTACGCCGCGAAGCTGCCGAGCGCGCGGCCGACGTCGCCCTCGCGGAGACGCTTGAGCGCGCGATCGCGGAGCTGTCGGACGCGTTCCCGGGTGACACCGAGCATCGAACCGATCTCCTCAAGCGTGTGCTCGCGGCCGCCCTCAAGCCCGAAGTAGAGCCGGAGGACCTTGGCGTCACGGGGCGGGAGGGTGCCGAGGGCGTGCTCGATCTCGTCGTTGAGGAAGCGGTTCATCGCCTCCTCCTCGGTGTCGGGCATCTCGTCCGCGACGAACCGCTCGATGAGGGAGCGATCGCCGTCCGGGTCCATCGGCGCGTCGAGGCGGACATCGCCGGTGTTGAGCGCAGCGAGGGACTGCACCACATCGACCGAGAGGCCGGTGAGCTGCGAGAGCTCCTCAGGGGTGGGCTCGCGGCGGAGCTTCTGCCGGAGAATCTCCGAGGCCTTGATGATGCGCGAGAGGTCGGCTGTGCGGTTGAGCGGGACGCGGACGGTGCGCCCCTGCCGCGCGAGCGACGACAGGATGGCTTGGCGGATCCACCAGACGGCGTACGAGATGAACTTCACGCCCTGGTCGGGGTCGAACTTCCGCGCCGCCGTTAGGAGGCCGACGTTCCCCTCGCCGATGAGGTCGATAAGGGGGAGACCGCGGTTCTGATACTTCTTGGCGACGGAGATGACGAAGCGAAGGTTGCGCTTCACCAGCTCCTGCAGGGCATCCTGATCACCGGCGCGGATCTTCCGGGCGACCTCGATCTCCTCGTTCCCCTTGAGGAGGGGGTACGTGGAGACTTCATAGAGGTACTGATCCAGGATGTCGCGCTCGGGCTCGGCGGGTGCGATGCCGGCGGGCGCGGTGCGCCGCTTCCGGCGCTTGGTGTCGGTGGCCATGGCTATGTGGTCCTCGGCGGCCGGTACGGCGCCGGTGGAATCAGGGTTCGGACTGCCGGACCAAACATACAGGCCCGTGGCGAAACCGCCAGTTTTCGCCTTGACCCCTAGCATACGTCCGGATAGGTTCTTTGGTTCCTGTCGGGATGCCGGGTGTGGTCCTGCGCGGGGGCGTAGCTCAGTTGGGAGAGCGCTTGAATGGCATTCAAGAGGTCAGGGGTTCGATTCCCCTCGCCTCCACTGCCGGACCGGAGCGGGAACCCGGGGCGGTGTGGATCGTAGGACGGCTGGACGTGACGGGGCAGGTCGGCCCGTCTCTGCGGGAATAGCTCAGTTGGTAGAGCACAACCTTGCCAAGGTTGGGGTCGCGGGTTCGAGTCCCGTTTCCCGCTCTCGGGCGGTTAGCTCAGTTGGTTAGAGCGCCACGTTGACATCGTGGAGGTCACAAGTTCGAGTCTTGTACCGCCCATCGCCTCACGAACGGATCCCGCTCGTGAGGCGTAGTCGTCTCAGTTCCTGTCCGTCCCTGACGCAGGCCCCCTCAGCCCCTCGACCGATGTCCGCCATCCGCGTCCTGCCGGCCCTCGTCCCCCTCGCGCTCGCGTTCGCCCCGCTCGGGGCGCAGCAGGCGGCGTGCCCCGTCGACCTGAACCAGCCGGCGGTGCTCACCCAGGCCTACCTCGGCATCAATCGCGCGCGGCAGGCCGACTCCGCCGCCGCGCCCAAGGCGCTGCGGGACGCGATGCGTCCGCTCCAGGATCCCAAGAAGTGGGCGGCCAACCCCGTCGGGGCGGGCTTCCTGAAGGCGCAGATCTACGTCCTGTGGATGCTGCAGCCGGGCACCGGCGAGACGCTGACGAATGAGGAGCTGAACGCCGGTGGCGCGAAAACGGCGACGGTCGACCTCGTGATGGCGGCCGATTCCCTCCTCAAGGCGGTGGAGGCGCTCGGCCCGGGCTGCGCCGAGGAGACGCTCCCCTGGCGCTATTCGCCGGCATGGAATTCGCGCATCAACAAGGCGTACCAGGCCCTCGGCGCCGACCAGGCCGACAGCGCCGCGTACTGGCTCGACCGCGCCGCCGCGCTGTACCCATCATCGCCGTTCATCTCCAATGCCCGGGCGCAGCTGGCCAATAAGCGGGGCGATACGCCGGCGATGATGGGGTACCTTCGGCAGGCGATCACCGAGTCGGCGAAGGACACCTCGCTCGCGGAGACGCTGAAGCAGCTCCGGTTCCAGCTCGCGATGACGGCGAAGGACTACGCGACGACGGGCGGCGCGGCGCAGAAGGACGCGCTGAACAAGGAGGCGCTCGAACTCTTCGCGCTGCTGCTCGACCAGAACGCGGGGACCAACGACGGCGCGTACGCCTTCTCCGCGGCGAGTGAGATCGTGCAGGTCTCGCAGGACTCGAGCGCCATCCGCACGCTCCTCGCGCCGCTCGTGGCGTCGCCGGCGCGCTATGCGGACCTCACGCTCCTGATGGCGGCCGACCTCGCCCGCGCCTCGTCGCGGAGCCCGGATGCCATCGCGCTGTATGCGGGGGCGCTGGCCCGGAACCCGTATATGCGCGACGCCAACTACTTCCTGGCGTATCTGTACTACGAGGCGAAGGACGCGGCGAAGATGCTCCCGCTGACGGATCGGCTCATCGAGCTCGACCCGAGCAACGGCGACAACTATCTGATGCGCGCCTACGCCTTCCAGCTGATGGCGCAGGCCGAGCGGGACGCACGGAAGAAGCAGGACCTGATCAAGCAGCAGGATGCGATGGCGGCGCGCGAGACGCAGCTCTCGTCGCTGCACAAGGTGGTCGTGAACCGCTTCGAGCGTCGTGAGGCCGGTGCGGTCCTGGGCGGCGTGATCGAGAACCTGTCGCGGGCCGCGAAGGCGTACTCGCTGACCGTCGAGTTCCTCGATGCGTCAGGGACGGTGCTCGAGACGATGACGGCGGAGGTGGCGAGCGTGGCCGCGGGCCAGCGGGGCACCTTCGAGCTGACGGCGACCAAGCCCGGGGTGGCGGCCTTCCGGTACAAGCCGCTCCCGGTGCCGACGCCGGCGACGCCGACGCGTTGATTCCCGGTCCGAGGGGGCCTATCTTTCTGGTCTCCCTCGGAGTCGCCTCCCGGGCGATCAGGGATGCTGGGCGCTCGTAGCTCAATTGGATAGAGCATCTGACTACGGATCAGAAGGTTGGGAGTTCGAGTCTCTCCGGGCGCATTGTTGGATCGTTGGACCAGTCTTTACCGATGAATCGGGGCGTAGCTTAGCCCGGTAGAGCGCCTGCTTCGGGAGCAGGAGGTCGGAGGTTCGAATCCTCTCGCCCCGACTGCGTGAT
>DAISWY010000085.1:0-9791 GCA_036826135.1 Gemmatimonadaceae bacterium
CCTCCAGTTCCTCTGCGTCGCTGTCACTGTCGCCCGGCAGCTCCTCTTCGACCGGCATCGGCGCCTCGCCGAGCTCGTAGCGGAGCTGTGCAAGCGGGATGATGCGCGACTCCCCCGAGGCGAGGCGCAACGTCACGCGGTCCCGGAAGATGTCGTTCGCGACGACCTTCTCCTCGCCGGCCGCGGTCTGCAGGACCTTCCCCTCTTTGGGAAACCGCTTGCGCGACTGCACGTAGAACTCGTGCTCGTAGCGGAGGCAGCACATCAGGCGGCCGCAGGATCCGGAGATCTGTGCGGGATTGAGCGTCGAGAGGCGCTGGTCCTTCGCGCTGCTCGATTTCACGGGGAGGAGCTCGGGGAGCCAGCTCGCCGAGCAGAACTGGCGGCCACAGCGTCCGACGCCATCGAGCCGCTTCGCTTCATCGCGGACACCGATGTGCCACATATGCACACGCGTCGAGAAGCGACGCTCGAGCCGTCGGACGAGCTCGCGGAAATCGACGCGCGCCTCCGCGGTGAAGTAGCAGGTGAGTCGGCGCCGGTCCCACTGCCACTCGGTGTCGGAGATCTTCATGTCGAGCGTGAGCTCGCGCACGAGCTCCACCGCCGCGCGGCGGACGGCGTGTTCATCCGCCCGGAGGCGTACGGCGGTGTCGATCTCGCGTGGGGTCGCGAGTCGCACGATCGACGGCAGCTCCTCCGGCGACGCCTTGCCGTGGGTCGTCCCCGCCTTCCGCCGCTCCGCGAGCTCCCCTGTGCTGTGCACGCGGCCGAGGTCCTCGCCGCGCTCGACTTTCACGATGACGGCGGCACGCAGCGCCGGTGGGGCCTCGCCGGTCCACGTGTAGAAGACGCGGCGATGCCCCTTGAACTCCACCTCCACGAGGTGGGCGGTGGGGACGCTCGGGGCGGCGGCCTGGGGGGCCGTCGGCTCGGCGGGTGCGGTCACGCGGGACTCACTCGGTGAACGCACCCATCTTGAGGAACTTCTCGCGCCGCTTGCGGACCAGCTTGTCGGGCTTGAGCCGGCGGAGCTCGTCGACGTGCGCGAGGATGGCGTCGTGCAGCGCCGCCGCCGCCGCGGCGTGGTCGGCGTGCGCGCCGCCCGGGGGCTCGGGGATGACCTCGTCGACGATGCCGAGCCGCACGAGGTCCTCGGAGGTGATGCGGAGCGACGAGGCGGCCTTCTCCCGCATCTCGGGGCTCTTTCCGTCCTTCCAGAGGATCGCCGCGCATCCCTCGACGGTGATGACGGAGTAGACCGAGTGCTCAAGCATCAGGATCCGGTCGGCGACGCCGAGGGCGAGGGCGCCTCCCGAACCACCCTCGCCGATCACCGTCGCGATGATGGGAACCGTGAGTTGTGCCATCTCGATCAGGTTGCGCGCGATCGCCTCCGACTGACCGCGTTCCTCGGCGCCGATGCCGGCCCAGGCGCCGGGCGTATCGATGAAGGTCAGCACCGGCACGTGGAACTTCTCGGCGAGTTTCATCAGGCGGAGCGCCTTGCGGTACCCCTCCGGGTGCGGCATCCCGAAGTTCCGGTGGATGTTCTCCTTGGTGTCGCGGCCGCGCTGGTGCCCGATGCACATCACCGTCTCGCCGTCGAGCCGGGCCCACCCGCCGACGATCGACGGGTCGTCGCGAAAGGCCCGGTCGCCGTGCAGCTCGATGAAATCGCTGAACGCGAGGCGGAGGTAGTCGAGCGTGAAGGGGCGCCGGGCCGAGCGCGCCACCTGGACGCGCTGGAGCGGCGTGAGCGTCCGGTACACCTCATTGCGGAGGCTTCCGAGCTTCTGCTGCAGCGGTGCGATCTCCGCGGTGAGGTCGATCTTCTGCGCCTCGGCCTGCTGCCGGAGCTCCTCGATCTGGCGCTCCAGCTCGGCGATCGGCTTGTCGAATTCGAGTACGGACGTTCCCATCATCAACCTCCACGCACGAGCTTCACCCGGTCATCACCGAGGAGCGCGCGCAGTTCCGAGAGGGCGGGGCCGGCGGCCGAGAGCCGCAGCGAGGAGCGCATCCGCGCCGGGACCCCGTCCCGACCCTTCCAACGTAGCTCCAGCGGGGCGGACCCGGGATGGGCCTCGGCGATCGCCCGGACATCCTGCATCACCCCGGCGGGGACCCCGGTCTCCGCGTCGAGCTCCAGCCGCACCGCGAACTGGCCGGTGGCCCGCAGTTCAGCGAGCCGTGTGACCGACTCCACGATGAAGGTCGGGTTGTCGGCATCCTGATCGCGCCGGCTGTAGCCCCCCTTGAGCAGGACGGGGATGTCGGCCTGAATGCGGTCCCCAATGGCGGCCCACGCCTCCGGGAAGACGAGGAGCTCCGCCGCGCCGGAGAAGTCCTCCACGGTGAGGCGGGCGAACTCGTTCCCCGACTTCTTGCTCACCTGCCGCTTGATGGCGGTCACCACGCCGGCGAGCGCAATCGCATCCGGCGTCCACGTGCCCAGCTGCGAAACGGTGTGCGTCGCGAGGAGTTCGCACTCGGCGCGGAACGGCTCGAGGGGATGCCCGGAGATGTAGAAGCCGAGGATCGCCTTCTCCTGCGTGAGTCGTTCGGACTCCGAGAAGGGGGCGACGTTCGGCAGGGTCGGCTGCAGCGGCGCGGCGGTGGGCTCCGACTCGCTGCCGCCGAGGAGGTCGCCGAAGAGCGACCCCTGGCCGGTGGCGATCTCCGCCTGCGCGAGGGAGGCGGCCTGGATCGCGCCGTCGAGGGCGGCGACGAACTGCGCGCGGTGGCCGCCAAGGCCGTCGAGCGCGCCCGCGTGGATGAGCGCCTCGAGCACCCGCTTGTTGCAGGTGCGGAGGTCGATGCGCTCACAGAGGTCGTAGAGCGAGGTGAAGGGGCGCTCGGCGCGCGCGGCGAGGATCGACTCGACGGCGGAGTGGCCGACGTTGCGGATGGCCCCCAGGCCGAAGCGAATCCGCTTGTCGCCGATGACGGTGAACTTCCACCCCGACTCATTGACGTCGGGGGGGAGAATCTCGAGCCCGAGGTCACGCGACTCGGCGATGTACTTCACGACCGCGTCGGTGTCGCCGATGCAGGCCGAGAGGACGGCCGCCATGAACTCCGGCGCGTAGTGCGCCTTGAGGTAGGCCGTGTGGTACGAGAGGATCGAGTAGGCGACGGAGTGCGACTTGTTGAAGCCATAGCGCCCGAAGGTCTCGATCTGGCCCGCGATGTCCTCGATGACCTTGGGCGGGAAGCCGTTGGCGACGGCCTTGGTCGAGAACTTCCCGAGCTCCTGGCGGATCAGCTCGGCGTCCTTCTTGCCCACCGCCTTCCGCAGCACGTCGGCCTCGGCGAGGGAGATCCCCGCGAGGCGCTGTGCGATGCGCATCACCTGTTCCTGATAGGTGATGACGCCGTAGGTCGGGGCGAGGATCTCCTCGAGCTCGGGGAGCTGATACGAGACCGGCTCCTCCCCCTTCTTGCGGCGCTGGTACACCTTGTGCATCCCGGCGTCGAGCGGACCGGGGCGCATCAGCGCGTTGGAGGCGACGAGGTCGTCGAAGCGGTCGGCGCGCATCGCGCGCACCATGTCTGTCGCGAGGGGGGACTCGAACTGGAAGACGCCGGCGGTGCGACCGGCGCGGAGCATCCGGTAGGTCGCCTCGTCGTCGAGCGGGAGGGCGTCGAGGTCGATCGCCACGCCGCGGCGCTCGTGGATGGCGCGCAGCGCGTCGGTGAGGATGGTCAGCGTCGTGAGGCCGAGGAAGTCCATCTTGAGCATTCCGGCCTTCTCGAGCGCGACCATGTCGTACTGCGTGACGACGACGCGCTCGTCACCCCCGCCCCCACTCCCCTTCGACTCCGCCGTGCAGACGGGGACGTAGTCGTCGAGCGGGCCCGGCGCGATCACGATCCCCGCGGCGTGCACGCCCGCGTGGCGCGAGAGCCCTTCGAGCGCGATGGCGAAGTCGAAGAGCTGGGCGTGGCGCTCGTCCTGCTCGTAGAGCTTCCGGACCTCGGGGACCTTCTCGATCGCCTCGGCGACGGTGAGCGAGAAATTCGGCTGATTCGGGATCAGCTTCGCAATCGCGTCGGTCTCGGCGGGAGTGAAGCCGAGGACGCGTCCCACGTCCTTGATGCAGGCGCGCGACTTGAGCGTCCCGAAGGTGATGATCTGGCCGACCGACTCGCGGCCGTATTTCTCGCGGACGTACTCGATGACCTCGCCGCGGCGCTCTTCGCAGAAGTCGACGTCGATGTCGGGCATCGAGACGCGTTCCGGGTTGAGGAAGCGCTCGAAGAGGAGGTCGAACTTCAGCGGGCAGACGTTCGTGATGCCGGTGGCGTAGGCGACGAGCGAGCCGGCGGCGGAGCCGCGGCCCGGGCCCACCGGAATCCCGCGGTCGCGCGCCGCCTTGATGAAGTCGGCGGTGATGAGGAAGTAGCCCGCGTAGCCCGTCTTCGTGATCACACCAAGCTCGTAGTCGAGCCGCTCCTTCACATCGGCCGGGAGTGGGGTGCCGTAGCGCGCGCCGGCGCCCTCGGTCGCGATGCGGACGAGGAGGTCGTTCTCGCTCTTCACGCCTTTGGGGAGCGGGAAGGCCGGGACGTAGTACTTCTTCTCGAACTGCACGTTCACCGCGTCGGCGATCGCGCAGGTGTGCTCGAGGACGTCGGGGCGGTCGGGGAAGACCGCCGCCATCTCGGGGGCGCTCTTGAAGTAGAGCCCGCGGTCGTACCGGAGCCGGTCGGCGTCGAGCCGGTCTTTCTTGAGGCCGATGCAGAGCAGGACGTCGTGCGCGTCATGGTCGTCAGCCTTGAGGAAGTGCGCGTCGTTCGTCGCGACGACGGGGAGACCGAGGTCCTTCCCCAGCCGGAAGACGAGGTCGTTGAGGCGGCGCTGCTCCCCGGCCTCGTGGGCCTGGACCTCGAGGTAGTAGCGGCCCCGGAAGAGCTCCGCGTACCAGGCGGCGGTGGCGCGCGCCTCGTCGTACCGGTCCTCGAGGAGATGCTGCGCGACTTCCCCCGCCATGCAGGCGCTCGAGACGATGAGCCCCTCGTGGTGGGCGGCGAGGAGCTCGCGGTCGACCCGCGGCTTCCCGTAGAAGCCCTCGGTGTAGGCGAGGGAGGAGAGTTTGACGAGGTTCCGGTAACCTGCGAGGTCCCGGGCGAGGAGGACGAGGTGGAAGTAGTTCTTCTCGCCGGCCTGGGCCCGGGTCTTCACCCGCCGGTCACCGGGGGCGACGTAAGCCTCCATCCCGATGATCGGCTTCACCCCCGCCTTCCGGGCCTTCTCCTGGAACTCCCACGCTGCGTGGAGGTTGCCGTGGTCCGTGATGGCCAGGGCAGGCTGCTCGAACTCCTTCGCCCGGGCAATCAGGTCGTCGATCCGGTTCGCCCCGTCGAGGAGGGAGTACTCGGAGTGACAGTGGAGATGGACGAAGGACATGGGCCCAGAAGGATAGCGGAATCCGGGGGGGTGGGCGATAGGGGCGCTCTATAGTTGGTATCTTAGGGGCGGGAGTCAGGCATCAGGGGTCGGGGATGAGGCCTCGGGCGCCAGGTTGCAGGCACTAGGCATCAGGCATTTGCGAGGGCGCTATGCGGACGGGTCGAGGCTGGGCAGAGACGGCAGGGCGCGTGATGGTCCGCGTAACGCTCGGGCTCTCGGTGCTCGCCGCTGGGGTCCTTGGGCTCACGCAAACGGGGCGGTATCTCGCCCGGGCGGGGTGGGAGGAGGGGCGCATCCTGCTCAGCCGGCGGCCGATTGAGACGTTGGTCGCGGATCCCGGGGTCCCTGCGCCGACCCGCGCGAAGCTCCGGCTCGTGCTGGAGGCCCGGGCGTTCGCCGAGGACTCCCTCGGGCTTCCGGCCGGCGGGGCCTTCACGACCTACACCGACCTCGGCCGGGACACCTTGGTCCTCGTCCTCTCCGGCGCGGAGCGGGACACCCTCGCGCCGGTCACCTGGTGGTTCCCGATCGTCGGGCGGGTCCCGTACAAGGGGTTCTTCGACGTCGCGGACGCGCGGGCGGAGGCGGACGCGCTCGCCGACGCGGGGCGCGACGCCTACCTCCGCCCCTCACCCGCCTTCAGCACGCTGGGGTGGTTCGACGATCCGCTGCTCTCGACGACACTCGCCGCGGACTCGGTCGACCTCGTGAACACGGTGATCCACGAGCTCACGCACAACCGGTACTACGCCGCCGACGGCGCCGTCTTCAACGAGTCGTTCGCGAACTTCGTGGGGGCGCGGGGGGCGGAGCGGTTCTTCCGCTCGCGCGGGGACACGGTCCGTGCGGCGCGTGCCGCGGCGCGATGGGCCGATGAGCGCCGACTCGCGGACTTCTGGCGCACCCTCGCCGGGGCACTCGACTCCGCGTTCGCCGCGCATCCGGGTCCGTCGGCGCGCGCGGCGCGGCTGACGGCACGCGAGCGGGTCTACGCCACGGTGCGTCGGCGGCTCGTGGACTCGATCGCCCCGACGTTCGCGACGATCCCTCCGCGGTATGCGCAGCGGGTGGCCCTCGACAATGCGGCGCTGCTCGCTCGGCGGGTCTATCTGCACGACCTGGAGGGGTTCGAGGTCGCGTTCGAGGCCGCGGGTCGCGACCTTCGCGTCGCGATCACCCGGCTCATCGAGGCGCACCGGCGAGCGCGCCGGTAGCAGCGGGGCGTCCCCGTCCGGGCGGATGCACCGGCGGTGACGATGCGGGGTGACGATCCGGATCGCCGCGCGGCGTCTCAGCTCAGAGGTCGATCTGCGCGACGCGGTGCGGGGTCCGCGAGAACAGGGACCCGAAGGCGTCGATGACGGCGGTCCGGGTGGTGGCGGTGAGTGCGTCGGGTGCGGCATCGGGAAGCTCCGCCGCCACCGATGTCATCTCGACGTCGGCGATGCCGCACGGGACCATCAGGTCGAAGTAGTGGAGATCGGTCGTCACGTTCAGCGCGAAGCCGTGCCACGTGACCCACTGCCGCGCGTGCACCCCGATGCTCGCGAGCTTCCGCCCCCCCGTCCACACTCCCGTCTTCCCCGGGTTGCGCTCCGCCGGCAGGCCGAGCGTCCCGACGGCCTGGATGAGCACCTCCTCCACCTGCCGCAGGTACCAGTGGAGGTCCTGCTTGTGCCCTGTGAGGTCGATGATGGGATACCCCACGAGCTGCCCGGGCCCGTGGAAGGTCACGTCTCCCCCGCGCTCGACCTCGTGGAGCGCCACACCGCGCGCGGCGAGCGCCTCCGGGGAGGCGAGGAGATGCGCCGCTTTTGATGAGCGCCCCAGCGTGATCACGGGGGGGTGCTCCACCAGCACGAGGACGTCGTGCGCCACGCGACCCGCGAGGCGCGCGGCCGCGAGGTCGCGCTGGAACGACAAGGCCTCCGCGTAGTCGCGGAGGCCTAGGTCGAGGACCAGCAGCGCGCTCACGAGCGGGCGGCCCGCGGGTCGGTCGTCAGGGGGTGCGGCATCGACGGAGCGGCACGCCTCACGCGTGCAGCATCTTCCCCATCGAGTCGAGCACCGCCTCGGCGATCGCCTCGCTGAGGGTCGGGTGCGCGTGGATGGCGAGGTCGATCTCCTCCACGGTGTACTCGTTCTCGCGGGCCACGGCGAACTCGTGGATCATCTCGGTGGCGTGCGCGCCGATGATGTGCGCGCCGAGGATCTCGCCGTACTTCTCGTCGCGGATCACCTTCACGAACCCCTCCGTCTCACCGCTGGTGCGCGCGCGACCGTTCGCCGAGAAGGGGAACTTGCCGACCTTGTACGCGAGGCCCTTCTCCTTGCACTGCGCCTCGGTGAGGCCGATGCTCGCGACCTCGGGGTGACAGTAGGTCGCGTTCGGGATGTTGCCGTAGTTCACCGGATGGTGCGCGTGGCCGGCGAGGATGTCGGCGACGACGTGGCCCTCGCGTGAGCCCTTGTGCGCGAGCATCGGCGGGCCGGCGACGTCGCCGATGGCGTAGATACCCTTCGCGGTGGTCTCGAACCGGTCGGTGATCTTGATGAAGCCGCGCTCGGTGAACTGGACGCCGGCTTCCTTGGCGCCGATCGACTCGACGTTCGGCGCCCGTCCCGCGGCGACGAGCACGAGGTCGAAGGTCATCTCCTTCTTCTCGCCACCCGCCTCGACGGGGATGGTCACCCCGCCCTTGCCCTTCTTCGCCGTCCCGAGCTTCGCGCCCGTGACAATCTCGATGCCGCGCTTCTTGAATGCCTTCGCGAGCTCGACGGAGCAGTCCTCGTCCTCGACCGGGAGGATCCGCGGCATCACCTCGAGGATCGTGACCTTCGAGCCGAAGGCGTTGAAGACGTCGGCGAACTCGCACCCCACGGCGCCGGCGCCGATCACGGCGATGGTCTTCGGCGCGTGGTCGAGCGTGAGTGCCTCATCGGAGGAGAGCACCTGCGTCTGGTCGAGCTCGAGGCCGATCTGCGGCAGCCCCTTCACGCGGGAGCCGGTCGCGATGACGACGCCCTTCGTCGCCGTGTGGGTCTCGGTCTTCCCGTCGGCCCCGGTCACCTTGACGCTCTTGCCGGCGCCGAGGACGCCCGTGCCCTTGAGCCAGGTGATCTTGTTCTTCTTGAAGAGGAACTCGACGCCCTTGGAGTTCTGCGCCGAGACCTGCCGGGAGCGCTTCATCGCGACCCCGTAGTCGAGCGTGACCTTCTCGGCCGTCACGCCGAACTCCTTCCCCTTCGCGACCTTCTGCGCGATGGACGCGGCCTCGAGGAGGGCCTTGGCCGGGATGCACCCCCAGAGCACGCAGGTGCCGCCGAGTCCCTCGCGCTCGACGACCGCGACGGACTGGCCGAGCTGGGCGGAGCGGAGGGCGCCGACGTAGCCAGCCGGGCCGCCGCCGAGGTAGATGACGTCGAACTGAGCCATGGTCAGGTCCCGGAGAGGGTCAGAGGGCGAGGAGGAGGGGATTCTCGACGAGGCGGCGAAGCGTCTGCAGGAAGGCCGCGCCGACGGCGCCGTCGATGACGCGATGGTCGCAGCTCATGGTGACGCGGAGCTTCTTGCGGACCACGAAGCCGCCGTCCGAAGCGACCTGGACCTTGTCGTCGATCGCGCCGACGGCGAGGATGCCGACCTCTGGCGGGTTGATGATCGCCGTGAACTGGTCGATCTGCATCATCCCGAGGTTCGAGACGGAGAAGGTCGAGCCGGTGAACTCCTCCGGCTTGAGCTTCCGCTCGCGCGCCTTCTTCGCGAGGGACTTCGCCTCGGCGGAGATGGCGCCCATGCCCTTGGTGTCGGCGTCGAAGATCACCGGGACGATCAGGCCGTCGTCCGTGGCGACTGCCATCCCGAGGTGCACCGACTCGAAGTACCGGATCCGGTCGCCGAGCCAATGCGCGTTCACCTCGGGGTGCTTGGTGAGCGCGGTGGCCGTCGCCTTCAGGATGAGGTCGTTGAACGAGAACTTGTACGCGTCACCGAGCTCGGCAGCCGCGGCGCGCATCTCGGCGGCGCGGGTGAGGTCGAACTCGGCGGTGAGATAGAAGGTCGGGATCGGCCCGATCGACTCGCTGAGGCGGCGGGCGATCGTCTTGCGGATCTGCGTGAGCGGCTCGTCGCGGAACGCGGCGCCGGTGCGCACCGGGGCCGCGGCCCGTGGCGCGGCCGATGGATGCCCGGCGGCAGACGGCGCCGCGGCACCGCTGGCCATCGCGGCCTCGATGTCACGCTTCACGATGCGGCCGCCGGGGCCCGAGCCGTGGATGACGCCGAGGTCGACGCCCGCATCGCCGGCGAGTCGCCGCGCGAGGGGGGAGGCGACGACGCGGCCTGCCGGGGCCGTGGCCGCGTTCGCGGTCGCGG
>DAISWY010000086.1:0-9754 GCA_036826135.1 Gemmatimonadaceae bacterium
GGGAGGTCGTCCACCACGACGACATCGAGGGCCGCATCGTCGATGCGGGCATCGGGCGCGATCCGGAAGGCGCCGCCGAAATGCGCGCCGTTCGCCGCGACCGCGAGGAGACGCCGCCGCATCGGTGCGCCGTCCACGCCGATCGGGAGCCCTTCGTAGCGGAAGAGCTCCGCGAGCGCGGCCGCCACATAGCGCGGTGCGCCCGGGAGGGGCCGGAGGCGTTCCGCGGCGGCGTTGCAGGCGACATCGAACCCCATCCCCGCGACGTTGAGGAACCAGATATCGTCGACGCGCCCCATGTCGACGCGGCGTTCGGTCACGCCCCCGTCGGCGAGGCGTTCCGCGAGGGTCCGCGCGTCGCGCGGGGGTGTGCCGAGGTTCTTCGCGAAGTCGTTCCCCGTGCCAGCGGCGAGGATGGCAAGGCGCGCCGGGCTCCCTGCGCGCGCGAGCGGGACGGCGCAGTTGGACCAGGTGCCGTCACCCCCGGCGACCACGAGAGTCTCGACGCCGTCGGCGATCGCTTCCGCGACCAATCGCGCCTCGTCGCCCGCGTGACGGGTGGCGCGGACATCCGTGAAACCACACCGGGCGAACGCGGCACGGATGCCGACGATCGCCCGGGCGCCGCGTCCGGAACCGGACGCGGGATTGTAGAGGAGGCGGACGGCCTTAGCGCCCACCCGCCAGCTGGCGCAGCACGTACGGGAGGATGCCGCCGTGCCGGTAGTAGTTGAGCTCCTCCGGCGTATCGATGCGGCTCCGCACCTGGAACGTGACCGTCCCCCTGGCGCCGACGGCGCGCACGGTGAGGGTCGCGCGCGGTGCCATCGTCTCGGACATCCCCTCGATGGTCAGGGTCTCGAAGCCGGTCAGGCCGAGCTCCTGCCGCGTCTGGCCCTTGGTGAACTCGAGGGGCAGCACCCCCATGCCGACGAGGTTCGAGCGATGGATGCGCTCGAAGCTCTCGGCGATGACAGCGCGCACACCGAGGAGCGCGGTTCCCTTCGCCGCCCAATCGCGCGAGGAGCCGGTGCCATACTCCTTGCCCGCGATGATGATGAGGGGGGTGCCGGTGGCCTGGTACGCCGTCGACGCCTCAAAGAAGGAGGTCGGCTCCGCACCCTCAGTGGTACGCGTCCACCACCCTTCCATTCCCGGGGTGAGCTCGTTCTTGAGGCGGATGTTCGCGAAGGTGCCGCGCATCATCACCTCGTGATTGCCGCGGCGCGCGCCGTAGGAGTTGAAGTCCTTCTTCTCGACGCCGAGCGACTTCAGCCACTGGCCCGCCGGCGACTTCTCCGCGATGGAGCCCGCCGGGGAGATGTGGTCGGTCGTGATCGAGTCGCCGAACATGCCGAGGATCCGGGCCTCCGCGATCGGGGTCACCCCCGGCGGCGTCATCGTTATGCCGGTGAAGTACGGCGGGTGCTTCACGTACGTGGAGGCATCGTCCCAGGCGTAGCGGTCGCCCGTCGGGACCTGGATTGCCTTCCAGTCGGCGTCGCCGCCGAAGACGTCGCCGTACTCCCGCTCGAACTGTTCGCGCTGCACTGCCCCGAGGACGGTGTCGGCGACCTCCTGCGGGGTCGGCCAGATGTCGCGGAGGAAGACGGGCCCCTTCGCGCCGATGCCGAGGGGTTCGGTCGCGAAGTCGATGTCCATCCGGCCGGCGAGGGCGTACGCGACGACGAGCGGCGGCGAGGCAAGGTAGTTGAAGCGCGTCTGCGGATTCACGCGCCCCTCGAAATTCCGGTTGCCCGAGAGGACCGCGGCGACGGTGAGCTTGCCGTCGTCGATGGCCTGGCTGATTGACTCCGGGAGCGGGCCCGAGTTGCCGATGCAGGTGGTGCAGCCATAGCCGACGATCTGGAAGCCAAGCGCGTCGAGCGCCGGCTGGACGCCGGCCTTCGCGAAGTAGTCGCGCACCACCTTAGACCCGGGGGCGAGCGAGGTCTTCACCCAGGGCCGGCTCGTGAGCCCGGCGGCGACGGCCTTCTGCGCGAGGAGGCCGGCGGCGAGCATCACGCTCGGGTTCGAGGTGTTGGTGCAGCTCGTGATCGCGGCGATGACGACGGCGCCGTCGCGGAGCTCGAAGGTCTGGCCGCGGTGCGACGTCGTGACGGCCGCCTGCGTGAGGTCGACAGCCGTCGCGGTGCCGCCCTTCGCCGACGCGGCGGCGGCCACGCGCTCCCGCTCCGCTCGGAAGGCGTCGCTGTAGTTCGCCTTGACCTCGGTGAGCGCAACGCGGTCCTGCGGGCGCTTCGGGCCGGCGAGCGACGGAACGACCGTCGAGAGGTCGAGAGTCAGCGTGTCGGTGAAGACGGGGTCGGGCGTCTCTGCGGTGCGGAAGAGCCCCTGCGCGCGGCAGTACGCCTCGACGAGCTGCACGTGATGCTCGCTGCGTCCCGAAAGGCGGAGGTACTTGAGCGTCTCCGCGTCGACGGGGAAGAAGCCCATCGTCGCGCCGTACTCCGGCGCCATGTTCGCGATCGTCGCCCGGTCGGCGAGCGAGAGCCCGTCGAGGCCCGGGCCATAGTACTCGACGAACTTGCCGACGACCTTCTTCTTGCGGAGCATCTCGGTGCAGGTGAGCACGAGGTCGGTCGCCGTCGCGCCCGCGGGGAGGGTCCCGACGAGCTTGAAGCCGATCACCTCGGGGATGAGCATTGAGACGGGCTGGCCGAGCATCGCCGCCTCCGCCTCGATCCCGCCGACGCCCCAGCCCAGCACGCCGAGGCCGTTGATCATCGTGGTGTGCGAGTCGGTGCCGACGAGGGAGTCGCAGTAGACCGCCTTCCGCCCGTTCTCCTCGCCGACGAACGCGACCTGGCCGAGGTACTCGAGGTTCACCTGGTGGCAGATGCCGGTGCCCGGCGGAACGACGCGGAAGTTGCGGAGCGCGGTGCCGCCCCAGCGGAGGAACTGGTAGCGCTCGCGGTTCCGCTCGTACTCCAGCTGCGTGTTGAGGAGCATCGCCGCCTCGGTGCCGTACTCGTCCACCTGCACCGAGTGGTCGATCACGAGATCGACGGGCTGCAGCGGATTGATCTTCGCCGGGTCGCCACCGAGCCCGGCGATCGCATCGCGCATCGCGGCGAGATCCACCACACAGGGCACGCCGGTGAAGTCCTGGAGGAGCACGCGCGCCGTGCGGAAGGCGATTTCCTGGTCGACCGAGGCCTTCACGTCCCAGCGGGCCATCGTCTCGACGTCAGCCTGCTTCACGAAGGCGCCGTCCTCGTTCCGCAGGAGATTCTCGAGTAGGACCTTCAGCGAGAAGGGGAGGCTCGCGAGGGTGTTCCCCTCGAGTCCGCGGAGGGCGTCGAGCCGGTAGTAGACGTAGGGGGTGCCGTCGACGGTGAGGGTGTCGCGGCTCTGGAAGGAATTGTGCGAGGTCATTGGGGGGAAAGGCGACAGAATGAGGCGGCATTCCCGTCAGCGCGGCGTCGACGGGCGACGTTAACTTCTGCGAGATGAAGCTAACACGTGGTGCGGTCTCCCTGCTTTGCGGGTGCTCGCTGCTCGGTGTCGGGTCGGTGGGCGCGCAGGCGCGGGCGCTCACCCTCGATGACGCGGTGCGCCGCGCCACGTCGGCCTCCCCCGCGGCGGTCGCGGCGGTGGCCCGGCGGCAGGAACTCGTCGGGCGCGCGCGGACCGATGCGCAGTGGGCGAACCCGTTGATCGAACTCCGTCGGGAGAACGAGGGCGCGCCGATCCCGTATGATGATTTCGCGACGGTGACGCTTCCCGTCGGCCTGACGGGGCGTCGGGTCGCGCTCCGCTCGGCCCTCGCCGCGACCCGCGAGCGCGCGAGCGCGGACTCGCTTGAGGTGGTGCAGGCGGCTGGATTCGAGGCCGCGCGGGCGTGGTGGGCGTACTGGGCGGCACGCGCCGAGGCGCGCATCGCGACGGAGCAGGCGTCGTTGCTCGACCGGATCGCTGCGCTCGACTCGCTCCGCGCCGCGGAAGGCGAACTCGCCGAGGCGAGTGCGTTCCGGATGCGCATCGAGGCGCAGCGGGGCCGCCACGCGGCGGCCCAGGCCGCGGCCGCCGCAGCCCACGCACGTGCCCGACTCGCCGCGCTCGTGGATGAAGGGGACCCGGAAGCGATCGACGTCGGTGAACCGTCGGACGCGTCCGCGACGCTCCCTGCGGTCGCCGATGCGCTGGCGGCCGCGACGCGCGACCGCCCCGACCTCCGCGCCGCGGTGGCGGCGGTGCGCGCTGCCGAGCGGCGGCGGACCGCCGAGCGGCTCGGCACTCTCCCCGACGTCGGGCTGACCGGCGGCTACAAGGGGACCGGCGGCTTCGAATCGACCCTCTTCGGCGTGATGGTGACGGCGCCCGTCTTCAACACGAATGGTGGCAACCGGGAGCGCGCCGCCGGTGAATGGCTGATGGCCGATGCCGAACGTCGGGTGATCGAGCGTCGGGCCACGACGGAGGTGCGCGCCGCGCTCCTCGCGGCGCAGTTGATCGACGACGGGACCGCGGGATTCGATGCGACCTTCGTCGCGCGGGCCGATGTCGTCGCCGCCGCGGCCGAGGCGGCGTACCGCGAGGGTGCCGCCTCCCTCATCGAATTGTTGGATGCCTTCCGGGCCGCCGCCGACGCGCGGACCGCCCGGGTGCGAGGCCTGCACGACCGTGCCCTCGCCCGACTCGACCTGCGGCGCGCGATGGGCGCGCCCGCCGTGGAGACCCCCTGATGCCGATGGTTCGTCGTTCGATCCTGCCGATGGGCGCGCTGCTGAGTGTGCTGACGGCGTGCGGTGGCACCCCGGAGGCCGCGACCGATGGCGCGGCCGTCGCCGATACCGCGCTCGTCGCACCGGAGGCGGTCGCGATCGCCGGATTCGAGCTCGCAGCCGTGGCGGAGACCGAGTGGCGCGACGCCTGGCAGATGCCCGCGCACGTCAGCCTCGATCCCGGGGCCACGCAGCCGCTCGGCAGCATCGTCGAGGGGCGCGTGCTCGAGGTCCGCGTCTTCCCAGGCGACCGTGTGCGCCAGGGGGACATCGTGGCCGCGATCCACTCGCACGAGGTGATGGATGCGCGGCAGGCGCTCGCGGCGGCGCAGGCGGGGCGGATCACGGCGGATTCCGCCGCGACCGTCGCGGAGGCCGCGGCCGGTCGAGCGGAGCGGCTCCTCGCCGCCCGTGCGCTCAGCCCGGCCGAGGTCGAGCGCGCGAAGGCGGCCCGGGCGGCGGCCGTCGCGGCGCGCGCCGCGGCCCACGCGGAGCTCGAGCGCGCTGAGGCGATGATGTCGCATCTGCTCGGGGATGCGCCGGCGGCGGGGGTGGATGAGCACGCGGCGTTGATTCGGGCGCCGTTCGACGGCGTCGTCACCGGCCGGGACGTGCAGCCGGGGCAGGTGGTGCTGGTGGGGCAGCCGCTGGTGACCATCGCGCGGGAAGGGCGGCTCGGCATCCTGATGCATCTCCCGGAGGAGGCCGTCGCGAGTGTTGCGCGCGACGTCGCCGTTCGGTTCACCGTGCCCGCGTACCCCGACCGGACCTTCCGGGCGCGGGTGATGCGCATCGCCCCGGTGGTGGACTCCCTCAGCCGCGCGATGGAGGTCTGGGCCGCGATTGAGGGGGAGGGGCAGCGGGTGCTCCGCGCGGAGATGACCGCGAACGCGGAGCTCGAGGGGGCGCGCGGCGCGCGTGTCCTCGCCGTCCCTGCGGGGGCGGTGCAGGTCATGGACGGCGACACCGTCGTCGTCGTGGCGCGTCGCGTCGGTGACGGGATGTTGCTCGAGGCGCGTGGGGTGCGGCTCGGGCGCCGTTCGACCGACCGCGCCGAGATCCTCGGCGGCGTCGCCATCGGTGATTCCGTGCTCGATCGCGGGGCCGCGATCGGGAAGGCGGAGCTGCTCAAGCGCCGCGCAGCCCGCAGCGGCGCGGGCGAATGAGGCGGCTCCTCGCCTTCTCGCTCCGCCAGCGCGCGTTCGTCATTGGTGGGGTGCTCACGCTCGTCATCGGCGGGCTGTACGCCCTCACGCACATCCCCTTCGACGCCTTCCCCGACCTGACGGGGACCCGCGTCGAGGTCATCACCCCCGCTCCGGGGATGCCGCCGGAGGACATCGAGCGGCTCGTCACCTATCCGATCGAGTCGGCACTGATGGGGATTCCCGGCGCCGAGGGGGTCCGCTCCGTCTCGAAGCAGGGGCTCTCGCTGGTGATGGTCGCCTTCCCCGACAACGTCGACATCTACTTCGCCCGCACGTTGGTGCAGCAGCGCCTCGCCGACGCCAAGGGCGCGCTCCCCGCGGGGATCGAGGCGGGCCTCGGGCCCGTCACCACGCCGATGGGGGAGCTCTACCAGTACACCGTCACGAGCGACTCGCTGACGCTGACGGAGCTGAAGACCCTCCACGATTACACGATCCGTCCGCGGCTGCGCACCGTCCCCGGTGTCTCCGAGGTGAACTCGTGGGGCGGGTTCGTCGAGCAGATCCACGTGCAGGTGGATCCCGCGAAGCTCGCGGTGCGCGAGCTCACGCTCGCCGAGGTGCACGAGGCGCTCGAGGCGAACAACCGGACCTTCGGCGGCGCGTACGTGGAGACTGCGGGGGAGCGTTTCACCATCCGCGGCGTCGGGCGCGCCGAGACGCGCGACGAGATCGCGCGGATGGTGGTGGCGCAGCGGGGCGGGGCGCCGGTGCTCGTCCGTGACGTGGCGACGGTGGTCACCGGGGCGCTCCCGCGCTTCGGCGTGGTGACGCAGGACGGGACGGGGGAGGTCGTCACCGGGATGGTCCTCAAGTTGAAGGGGGCCGATTCGCGCCGGGTGATCGACGCCGTCACGGTGAAGCTCGACGAGATCCGCGCGAACCTGCCGGCCCACGTCCGCATCACGCCGTTCTACGACCAGACGCAGCTCGTGCGGCGCACGACCCACACGATCGCGAAGAACCTCATCGAGGGCGGGCTGCTCGTCATCGCGGTGCTCTTCCTCTTCCTGCGGAACGTCCGTGCCTCGCTCATCGTCGCGTCGGTCATTCCGCTCTCGATGCTCATCGCCTTCGGCGGGATGGCGGTCTTCGGCTATTCCGCCAACCTGATGAGCCTCGGCGCGCTCGACTTCGGGCTGATCGTCGACGCCTCCGTGGTGATGGTCGAGAACTTCGTGCGGCGTCTCGAACGGCAGCAGACGGGGGACCGCGACCGACTCTTCCTGGACGCGGCGGTCGAGGTCGGCCGCCCCATCCTCTTCGGCATCGCGATCATCGTGGCGGTCTACATCCCGATCTTCGCGCTCGACGGGATGGAGGGCCGGATGTTCAAGCCGATGGCCTTCACCGTGGTGACGGCGGTGCTCGGCTCGCTCCTGCTCGCGCTCACCTACGTCCCGACGGTCTCCCACCTTCTGCTGCGGCACGCCCACGAGCAGCCGAACCGCTTCTTCGATCGGCTCCGCGACGCGTACGGGCGTGGGCTCGACTGGGTCTTCGCGCACGCCCGTCCCGTGGTGGCCGGCGCCGTCACGCTCGTGGTCGCGGCCCTCGCCTCCTTCGCCTGGATCGGCACCGAGTTCATGCCGAAGCTCGACGAGGGAAACATCCTGATCACCACGCGTCGGCTGCCGAGCATCTCGCTCGACGAGGCGAAGCGCCTCTCCTCGGCGGTGGAGCAGATCCTGCGGCGCTTCCCGGAGGTCATCACCGTCGTCACGAAGGAGGGGCGCCCCGACCTCGCGACCGAGGCGATGGGGCTCTTCGAGGGGGACACCTACGTGATCCTCAAGCCGCAGGAGGAATGGACGACCGCGACGGACCGCGAGGGACTCGTCGCCGCCTTCGACTCCGCGCTCGCCGTGGTGCCTGGGCTCGAGACCTCCTTCACGCAGCCACTCGCGATGCGGCTGGACGAGGCGGAGAGCGGGATCCGCACCGACCTCGGCATCAAGGTGATCGGGCCTGATCTGGCGCAGAATGAGGCGCTCAGCGAGCGGATTCGCGCGATTGTCGCCGGGGTGCGTGGGGCCGCGGACGTCGAAGTCGAGATCGCCGAGGGGAGCGGGCAGTACCGCGTCGAGATCGACCGGGCCGCGCTCGCGCGGCACGGGGTCTCGGTCGCCGAGGTGCAGGACGCCCTCGACCTCGCGACCGGGATGCGCACGGCGACGGAGCTTGTCGATGGACCGCGCCGTATCGGCGTGGCGGTGCGGCTCACCCCTGCGGCGGCCGCCGATCTGGAGGCGCTGCGTCGGGTCACCGTGCGGACGGCCACCGGCGGGCTCGTGCCCGTGGGGTCGCTCGCCCGCCTGACGCCGGTGATGGGGCCGGAGCTCATCGCCCACGAGGACGCCCAGCGCCGCACGCTTGTAATGTCGAACGTCCGTGGTCGCGACCTGGGCAGCTTCGTCGCCGAGGTCCGCGCGAAGGTGGCGGCCGGCGTACGCCTGCCCTCGGGGGTCTTCCTCGAGTGGGGTGGCCAGTACGAGAACCAGCAGCGCGCGCTCGGCCGACTCGGCGTCGTCGTGCCGGCGGCGCTGCTGCTGATCTATTTGCTGCTCTTCCTCTCGTTCCGGTCGGTCACGCAGGCGGGCCTCGTGCTGCTCAACGTGCCGTTCGCCCTCGTGGGCGGCATCGCGGCGCTCTGGCTGCGTGGCCTCAACCTGAACCTCTCCGCGAGCATCGGGTTCATCGCCCTCTTCGGGATCGCGGTGCTGAACGGGGTCGTGCTCGTCGAGCACCTCAATCACCTGCGCGACGAGGGGCGCGACCTCGACGAGGCGGTGCGCGAGGGGGCGCTCGATCGGCTCCGGCCCGTGCTGATGACCGCGCTCGTCGCGAGCCTCGGCTTCGTGCCGATGGCCCTCTCGCACAGCGCGGGGAGCGAGGTGCAGCGCCCGCTCGCCACCGTCGTGATCGGCGGGCTCCTCACCTCCACGGTGCTCACGCTCTTGGTGCTGCCGATGGCGTATCGCGCGCTGACGCGGTGGGAGACGACGCGTGACGCGCGCCTCGCGGCCGCGGACGGCGCGCGCGAGGCGGCGTGGGAGGCCGGGCGGTGAGTGCGACGGGCCCGGTGCGCGCAGTGGCGTGGGGCGCCGCGGTCGCCGCCGCGCGTGCCGCGGGTCGGCCGATCGTCGCGCTCGAGAGTTCGGTCCTCGCCCAGGGGCTCCCCATCCCCGCGAACCGCGAGGCGGAGCGACGGATGTGCGACGCCGTGATCGCGGGTGGAGCGGTCCCCGCTGTCACCGCGGTGGTGCGGGGCATCCCCACCCTCGGCCTCGCCGGGGAGGACCGCGAGCGGTTCCTCGCGCGCGATGGCGTCGCGAAGGTCTCGGCACGCGACCTTCCCGTGGCGATGGCGCAGGGGCGCGACGGCGCGACGACCGTCGCCGCGGCCCTGACCCTCGCTGCGGCGGGCGGCATCGAGGTCTTCGCGACCGGGGGGATCGGCGGCGTCCATCGCGGGGCGCCCTTCGACGAGTCGGCGGATCTCGTCGAGCTCGCGCGCACTCCCGTGGTCACCGTCTGCGCGGGGGCGAAGTCGATCCTCGACCTCCCCGCGACGCTCGAGCGGCTCGAGACGCTGGGCGTCACCGTGGTCGGCGTCGGCACCGACGAGTTCCCGGGCTTCTTCACCGCGCGCACCGGGCTCCCCGTCCCCGCGCGGGCCGACACCCCCGAGGCGGTCGCGCGGATGGTGCGCGCGTCGCGCGCGCTCGGGCGACCGGGCGGGATCCTCGTGGTGCAGCCGCCACCGGTGCCGACCGCCCTTGCGGCGGACGTGGTGGA
>DAISWY010000087.1:0-9734 GCA_036826135.1 Gemmatimonadaceae bacterium
CGTCGCCGTCGATGTCCCCCTGCTCGACGGACATCGAGGCGTTGCTCTGCTGCCGGATGGCTCGCCAGTCGGCCATCCGGAAGGTGCCGCGCCCGTCGTTGCGCCAGAGGATGTCGGGGTCTTCGAAATCGTTGGCGACGTACAGGTCGGGGGCGCCATCTCCGTCGAGGTCACCGAAGCGCGCCGCGAGGGTGAACGACTCCTCCGCCTCCGCGAGCGGCCGTCCCACGGTGTCGAGGAATCGCCCGCCGGTCTGCGACTCGGCGACGAGCGCGCCGCGGACATTCCGGTAGAACGCATCGGGCGCGGCACGCTGTGTCATCCGCAGGCCACCGATGTCGGGGCGATAGACGACCTTGTACTCACGTTGGTGCTCGGGCACGACCTCCCAGCGCCCCGGCGCGACCTCGCGGACCATCTGATTGAACGCGCGGCGCTGCGGTGGCACCGAGTCGTCGATCGTGTACGCCTTGTAGTTCGCGACGTACACCTCGAGCCACCCGTCGCCATCGACGTCAGCGGCGGTGATCCCCGCGCCACCTCGCCCCTCCGGATCGAGCCCGAGGTCGCGACGCTCGGCGAAGCGTCCCTTCCCGTCGTTCACGAAGACCGCGTTCGGTCCGGTGATCGCGAGGAGGAGGAGATCGAGATCGGCATCACCGTCGAGATCCACCAGCGCAACGGCACTCGTGTGGCGGTCGCAGGCGCCGACGCCCGCGGCGGCGGTGACGTCCTCGAATTCCCACGCCCCGACGTTGCGATAGAGCGCACTGCACCCCTCGGTACGCCCAAGAAAGACATCCACGCGTCCGTCGCCGTCGATGTCGCCGAGCGCGATCCCGGCGCCCTGCGCGAGCATCCGATTGCCGACCAGCGCCGTATCGCTCACCTCGTTCGTGAACCGGATTCCCGCGCGCTCCGCGACCGAGGTGAAGCGCGCCCGCCCGCCACGCACCTCGAGCGTGCGCCACCGATGGGTCCCCGCCTCCTGCCAGGGGCCCGGCTCGTGCGGGCCGCAGGCAGCCAGGAAGGCGACGGCGAGGCACGCCGCGAGCAGATACCGCGCGCGCGGCGTGCGCCGCGCCGACGAGTGATGACGACAATTCATTCGATGACTCCAATGCCTCGGGCGGCGACCGCGCGCCCGACGCAGGCGCCGAGGGCGCGACCGGCCTCATTCCCGGTCGGGAAGTGAATGCCGCCATAGAGGCGCGAGACGGCGGCCTCGTCCGCGGCGGCGGTGAAGGTCGGGTAGCGGCGCGGCGGATGGCCGAGCGCTACGCTGGTGCTGTCGATGAAGGGGCCATCCCCGAGGCGGGCCGCGAGCACCGTCGCCGCGGCGGCGGATTGCGTGGCATGGCCGGCCGGGTGCTCCGGAAAGGGCGGCGTGGGGATGGCCGGTTCCCAGCGCGGGTCGATCACGCGCCGGATGTAGGTGCGTGGCCGCATGGTGAGGTCGCGATACTTGTACCCCCAAGCCGCGATGAACGCGTCCGCGACGGCGACGCTGGCGTCGAGCACGACGCCCGCGGCCGCCGGCGCGCTGAGACCGTGAGCGGCGGAGACGGCGCTCGCGATGGCGGCCCAGTGGCCTGCCGGCGTTCCACTCTCCCCCGCGTTGTCGGCCCAGTAGAGCGCCGTCGCGCGCTGGGCCTCAGTGAGGCCGCGTTGGACCGCCACGACCGACTCGGCGGCCGTCCGGAGCGCCGACCCCGGCGTCGTCGCGTATGGCGGCGGCGGCGGGACCGGGCAGGCATCCCACCGGGTGAGCGCGAAGGGCCGGAGCGTGCCCCAATACGGCTCGCTCGCGCCCGCCATATTCACCGCCGGCAGCGTGCGTCGATCGGCGGGCTTCGCACGGCTGAGCACCAGCGCCCGATCACTCGTGCTCCCTGGGCGCAGCGTATTCGCCGGATCGTCGAGCTGCACCATCTCGGACGCACCGGACGTCTTCTGGGTCGCGTACACGGTCGCGGGCGCATCGTTCACCCAGCGACCGAGCCCCACCGGCGGCGCATACGCGCGCCCTCGCGTGGCCGCGAAGCCATCCGCGCGCGCCCACGCGACGATCGCCTGCCCGATCGCGGCCCCGTGTGCGTCTGAGCGGGCCCGCCGCCCCGTGGCGCCGCGCAGTCGGCCGAGCATCGCGACGCGGGCCGTCGCGAGCGAGTCGGCGAGTCGGGCCAACGCCGCGCGCGTCGTCGGGAGCGCCTCGGCGAGCAGACTGTCCGTAACCACACGCACCGCCGCGACGGCGGTCAGCGTGCCGTCGACCTCGCCGTCGGGGACCGGAAGGGCCGGAAAGTCGTTCAATCGACCGGCGAGTCCTCGCGCCGTCTCTGATGCGGTGAGGCCGGCGAAGAGCGCGGTCGCCTGATAGGCGAAGAGTCGCGAGGTGACCGGTGGCGAGAGCCGCTCCACACGCGCGACGCCATACCAGGCCCGGACCATCGTCGTGACGACTGGCGGATCGTCCGGCGCCGGCGCGCGACAGGCGGCGCAGAGCGTCAGGAGGACGAGCCAGCGACGGCGCATAGAAGAGGGGCGATGGCCAGGGGAGAGACGACTCGCGCGCAGCGGACCGCACGTCGACGGCGTAAATATACGATCACCTCCCCCACGCTCCCGAGGCGAACCGATGCGCTCCCTGCTGGTGTGCCCGCTGGTGCTCACCCTCCTCGCCTGTGCCTCGACGGGCGGCAGCACCGCCAGCGCGCCCGGTGCCAGCGCGCCCGGTGCCAGCGTGCCCGGTGCCGCCGCACCCCGTGCCGCCGCGGCGGGGGACGCCGCGCCAGCGCCGTCCACGATGCGCGTCAGCACCCCCGGCGGCAATCTCAACATCCGGGTCCGGCCGGACGAGATGCGCTCCTCGTTCATCGTTGCTGCCCCGATCGATCGCGTCTGGCGCGCGTTACCGGCGGCCTTCGACTCCCTCGGCATCCCCGGTGGGGTCGTGGACGCCGCGGCACGGCAGTACGGGAGCACCGGGTTCCGCGTGCGCCGGCGCCTCGGGACCGCCCCGGTGAGCCGCTACTTCGACTGCGGGCAGACGCAGATCGGAGAGAACGCCGATGAGTACAACGTGCAGCTGCAGGTGGTGGCGACGCTCTCCACCGGCGCGGCGGGTACGACGACCGTCGAGGTGCTGCTCGACGCACTCGCGCGGCCGGTCGCCTTCTCCCAGGGCTATCAGGCGTGCAGCACGCGCGGGACGCTCGATGCGCGTCTCATCGAGCGCCTGCGCGCGGAGCTCACCCGCCCGTAGCGGCACCCGGTCGGTACCGGGCGCCTGCACTCGTCTCCGCTGACCGAGGCCTTCCCGGCGACCCGCATCCTCCGCGGACCGCTCACGGCTCGGTGATCGTGAACAGCCCGGATGCCGTCGGCGGCGGGACCACCTGACGAGTCCCCGAGGGCCAGCGGACCTCGATCCCCTGCACCGTCGCCGTCGCGCCCAGGCCGAAGGTGAGGGGCAGGCGGCTCTGTCCGAGGTAGCCGGACTTCCCATCCATCGCCTTGGTGAGCACCAGACCGTCCGAGCGCGTCACACGGACGACGGCCCCGAGCCCATCCCGATTGGAGCGCGTCCCGACGAGACGGATCTGCAGCGTACGCGCGCCCCCCCGCTCGCTGAGGTCACTCATCAGGATCTGCGGCGCAGCGTTGAACTCGGCGAGCACGAGGTCCAGGTCCCCATCCTCGTCAAGGTCGGCGATTACGCTGCTGCGCGACCCGCGGGTCCCCATCACCATCTGGCGCCCCGTGCCCGGCTCGGTACGACAGCGGCCGAGTGCCCCATTCGGGCGGTCGCACGCTGTGCAAGCCGGGGTCCCCACGTCGGCACCACCCACGCCGCAGTCGATTGAGAACCACGGCTGCTCCGTCGCGCCGCGCGCCCGCGGCTCGACACCGAGGAGGAATTCCGCAGGGAGGAAGCGCTTCCCCGCCTCGTTCAGGAACACCGTGTTCGGCGCGTAGCGGAACGGATAGTTCATCCCCGCGGTGATGACGAGGTCGTCCCAACCATCCGCGTTCAAATCATCCGCGCTCGGCCCCCACGGCCAGTAGCTCTCGACGCCCGCCCGGTCCGAGCTCTCCTCGAAGCCGCCGCCCGCCGTGTCACGCGCGGTGAAGAGGGCGTTCCCGAAGAGGAGGCGATCGGTCCCGCGCGGGAAGAGGGGGGGCGGCATCTTCGTCGGGTCGGACTTCCGCCCCTCGCCCATCACGTCGTCGGGGGCGAGGTCATCGAACATGTCGGAGTGCATATCGGTCACGAAGAGGTCGAGGCGACCGTCTCCGTTCCAGTCGAGGACTTCGACTCCCATCGACCCGAACGGCGACCGCGGCACGTACCGCGCGCTCGCATCCTCGAATCGACTCCCCTCACGATTGCGGTAGAGGCGATCCTCTCCCTGCATGTTCGCGAGATACAGGTCGAGCCAGCCATCGCCATCGACGTCGAGTGGCACCGCTTCACCGCTCCAGCCATCGTCGCCGAGCCCCACCGCCCGCGTGACGTCCTGGAACCGGTTGCCGCCGAGGTTGTGATAGAGGACGCCATCTTCGCGCCGGGCGGGGAGCACATGCGCGAAGAACGCCCCGTCCATCCCGACGTGCGCGCCACCGGTGCCCACGGTGTCCGTCGTATAGCGCCCGACGTTGGCGACATAGAGATCGAGCCGGCCATCCCGGTCGTAATCGAAGAAGACGGCCCCCGAGGCGTGGCCCTGATATCCGAGCCCCGCCGCGGCGGTGATGTCGGTGAAGCGTCCCGTCCCATCGTTCTCGTACAGCCGATTGCCCTTGCGAACGGTCGTCACGAACAGGTCGGCGTCCCCATCGTTGTCGATGTCCGCGAACGACGCCCCCACCCCGACCGGATCGTTCCCGACGAGGCCAGCGGCGACGGTGGCGTCCTCGAAGGATCCGTCGCCTCGCCCACGCCAGAGTTCGCTCCGACCGAGCTGGCTCACGAAGTAGAGATCGAGGTGCCCGTCTCCATCGACGTCGGCCGCCGCCACGGCCGTGCCGTGGTCGTAGTGGACCGCTTTGTAGCGCCGACCGGCGTCGTCGACGATCCGATGCACGAACCGGATCCCGCTCGCCTCGAGCCGGTCGGTGAAGGTGAAGTCGTGCCGCGCGACCGTCGTGGCGGCGCCCGCCTGCTGGAGCCGCCTGCGGGCGAGCAGCCAGTCGGGCGCCTCAGGGTAGCTGGGCGGCGGCGTGTCCCGTTCGCGTCCGGTGCACGCCGCGACGCACAGGGCGAGGAGGAGCGCCGCGGCAATCCGTCTGGTGGTTGTACCGTCGGGCTCGGGAATCGGCATACGAGATGATACCTCGCGGGATGGCACCGATGCGCGAGGGGGGCCGGGCGATTACTCGCCGGCCCCCCTCGATCATTCGTCTGCGGTGACGATCAGGGGTTCACGTACGGGGGACGCCGGTCCCAGACAGTCGTCGCGGCGGGCACCGTGAAGGCGGTGGTCTGCGGCGTCCGTGCGCCCGCAGAAGAGCGCGGGAAGACGATCAGCGAGACGACCGATCCGTTCGCCGCGGTTCCCGGGAGCGCCTCGATGTCGATCTTCCCGCCCGTACCCGCCGTCGAGTGGGCGACCTGTCCGACGAGGAAGTTCCCGTCGGCGAAGAGCGCCGTGCCGCCGCCAGCGGGCTGCACATTGTAGCGATACACGCCCGTATCGACGGTCGCGTAGGTCGAGACGCTGAGCGGAGCAACGTTCGCCCAGCTCGCGGCGGCCGGCAGCGTCGTGCCCGTCTTGTACCGACGCACGTCGATCGCCGCCGTGGTCGTGTTGATCACGCGGAGCGCGACCCCGCTCGCCGGGCTCGGCTCCGTCTCCTCGAAGAAGACGAGCCGGATCGCCGGGGTCGCCCCGGCACGGGCCTGCCCCATCAGGAGCGCCGTGTAATTCTTTCCGGCCTCGAGGTTCACCGTGGTGTCCTTGATCACGATCTGCGCGTTGGCCTGCAGCGAGTCATCGAGGAAGATGCGGAAGCGCCGCTGGCCGGCCTGGGCCGGCTTGTACTGGATGCCGACCGAGCCGACGGTCGAGTAGTTCACCGCCGAGGACGGGCAGGGCGATGAGGTCCCGGTGATGACCGCGACGGTGCAGGGGTAGAGCTGCGATGCCGTGGTCGGTCCGTTCCGGAAGTTCTGCCGGAAATGCGCGTTGTTCTCCAGAATGTCGACGAAGCGCAGATCCATCCCGTACGCGCCCGCGGTATCAGGCACGGCGTTGATGAACCGGACCCCGGCCACCTGCGGCGCAGCGGTCGGAAACTCCTCCGTCAGATCGGCGCACGCCGTCAGGAGCGCGGCGAAGACGAGCAGGGAAGGCAGGGAAAGACGTCGCATGGACCACTCCATGGGAGGTTGAGCCGCCATCGGATCCCTCACGGGAGGACGAGGCGGAGGGAAGCCGACAGGCTGTCCCGGGGTTGGGTCGAGCGATCGTCACCGAACGCGAACCCGTTGATGCCCCGGGTGAGAATGAGGGCGAGGGCACCGACCCCGCCCGCGACCGCGATCGCGGTCCGAGACCGGCTGTAGCGCTGGACACTGATCCCGCTGACGTGACGATCGCTCAGGCGAACCGGTTCCCCGGCCCACACCTGCAGCGAGCCGCGGATCCGCCGCACCTCACTGACCGCGACGAGGTAGCCGGCCTCGTCATGCGAGAGGATCCGGCCGTCGATGCGCTCGAGGCCATCGCCCATCACGAGGCCGAGAGCGGCGCGCCCTTGATCATTGAGCTGGAACGACATGCGTGTCCCCATCTCCGGCGCGACGCCCACCGACACCGGTTCGGCGGCATAGCAGCCGACCGCCGCGGCGAGCGACGCGAGGAGCAGGGGACGACGCAACAGCGGCATCAGTCTCACCAGCCGTAGCTGCTACGGGCGGCCGTGGAGTTCGGCGCGTTCCCGACGCCGACGCCAGTGCCGTAGATCGCCGAGCTCGGCTTCCCACGGGCCTGGATGTCCTGATACGGGGTCGCGACGAAGAGCGGTGTGGTCTCGGGGAGATCACCCCACCCGCGCGAATCCAGATACCACGGCGCGAAGTGCGTGAACGCCGTCTCGATACGCTTCTCGTACTTGAGCGCATCCCAGAGGGTACCGCACCCGACCGTGTTGAAGTTCGGCGCCTTCGGCACCTTCGGCACGCAGGCGTTGCCGCCCGGCACCTGGGTCGTCGCGTCGAAGACCGTGATGGCCGCGAGCCCGTTGCGCACGCGGGTGGTGTTCACGATCGCACCGGCCGCGGCGTAGTTCCCCGCCCGGTACAGGCCTTCCGCCTTGAGGAGCTGCAGTTCCTCGAGCGTGTAGAGCGGTGTGCGGCCGTTGCGCGCCTGCCCGGCGTCCCCGGCGATGTTCCAGCCGTAGAACCGGACGAAATCGTACTGCGAGAGCCCCCACCCTTCACCGGTGGTCTGGTCCTGCGCCGTGGGCCGATTGACGAAGTAGCGCGGGCACGCGGTACCGGCCGTCGAGCAGTCGCGGGCGATGGCGAAGTCGGCCTGCTGGGCGGACCGGGAGGCCCCCTGCGGGAAGCGACGGTCGGGGGTCGCCATCCCGAAGGGATTCCCGCCCGCCGTGGCACGATTGCCGACCGGCGCGGCGATCCACGAGGCGTAGCTCCCCGAGGTGTCGGCCATCCCGATGATGAACGGCGTCATCTGGTGCCAGAGCCCAAACGTCGAATACTGCTGACGCCATGCCATCGACGGCCCCGTCACCGTGTTCGTGGTGATCTGATGCGTGGCGGTGAGGCCGCCATCCGCGTCGGCGATGACGGCGGCCCAATCAACGTCGGCCCGCTCCTGCGGCGTCCGCGGGACATTCGCACGGATGCGGGCGCGGTAGGCCCGCACGAGCTTGATGAACTCCGCCGCGGTGAAGGTCGTCGGCGAGGGGATCCAGGTGGCCGGCAGCGGGAAGCCGTTCGCGCCACCCGCAAGGGGGTTCTGCGCCGCCGCGATGGCGCGGTCGAACGCCGCCAAGGCGGAATCGCGCACCGCCGTGTGGGGGTAGAGCGGTCCCGCGTCCTCAGGATCCGTGCCCGCCCCGACGATCCCCGCCGAGTCGTACACCATCGCGATGTAGCCGAGGGAGAGGCCGTTCAGGAACTCCGCGAAGGCCGCGGCGCGCAGGTCACGCGCCGGGGTCCCGAGAGTGAACCCCGATCCCGGCACCAGCTTCGCAAGGAAGCTCGATGCCACCCGGTTGACCTCCGAGCCGATCGAGTACAGGCGATACTTGTTCGCCTGACAGGTGTTCCCGGGGTTGTTGGTGAAGCCGGCCCCCGAGAACGGCGCGTGGGAGTTCATGCACTCGTTCGCCAGACTGCCGTACGTCTGGAACGAGAAGATGTTCATCATACTCTCCATCGTGGAGATGGAGCCGTAGACGCCGGAGTGCCAGCGCTTGTAGTAGCTGCCCAGGAGGTTCTCGGCGTCGGCCGGGGTGGCGAGCACCTTGTCGGTGTTGCCGCTGTTCGGGTTCTCGACGACGAGCTGGTCCTGACAGGCCGAGAGGGCCACGACGGCCGTCGCGATGACGGCCCATCGGAGAGAGGTGCGGGTCATTGGGGTCGGCTCCTAGAAGCGGGTGGAGACCGCGAAGGTGAAGGTTCGCAGCGTCGGGAAGCCGAACGCGTCGACCTGATTGATGAAACCGGAGCCCGCCTGACCACCCGACACGCCAACCTCCGGATCCATCCCGGTGTAGTTGGTGATCGTGAGGAGGTTGCGACCGATCACGGAGAGGGTCCAGTCGCCGACGCCGGCCACCGGCCCGAGCTTGTACGAGAGCGTGGCCTCGCGGAGCTTCACGTAGCTCCCGTCCTCGACGTTGTAGCTGTTGGGGCCGAGGAGGTCATACAGACCACCGGTGCCCGCGGCTTCCGGTGCCCCGGCGCGCCAGCTGTAGCCGACCGGCTTCGCCGTCTCGACGGTAGCGGCGGTCTGCGGTCCCTGGTCCATCGACTGCGCGTTGAAGTCGAAGATGCCCCACCCCTCGGCCTGGTTGTTGATCTCGTGGCCGAAGGTCCCGTCGAAGAGGGCGTAGAGGGTGAAGCGCTTGTACGTGATGTTGCTCGTCAGCCCCATCCGGAAATCGGGAAGCGTGTTGCCGATCACCTGGAGCTTGCCCTGCGTCTCACCCGGCTCCCCGCGGAGCGGCCGATCGACGATCGGGTGCCCGAAGAAGAGCGGGGTGTTCCACGGCGAACCCGCCGCCGGCAGCTTGGTCTGCCAGAGGTTCTTGGTGATGCCGTCCCGCCAGGTATTCCCCTCGCCGACCCAGACCACGTAGCCGCGGTCGTTGACCTGGAAGGCCTTGCCGTCGCCGCACTGCGCCTGCACGGACGTCGGGAGCGACCCGCACCCCTCGTAGAAGCGCCGGCCCCAGATGTTGCCGATCCGATTCAGGGCGAAGCCATTGCTCTTCTCCGTCCGCGCAGAGACGAAGAAGAAGCTGCCCACGCCGTTGCCGAGGTTCGCGCTCGCGAAGTACTCCGGCATGTTCAGCTCGGTGATCGTCGACCGGATGCGATCGTACGACATCCGCAGGTCCCAGGTGAAGTCGCGGGAGCTGACGAGCGGCACGTTGAAGGCCGCCTCAAGGGTCTGATTGCGGAGCGTTCCCGCGTTCTTCCACTGCGTCGAGAACCCGAGGTTGGACGGGGTCGGGACGTTGAGGATCTGGTCGCGGGT
>DAISWY010000088.1:0-9723 GCA_036826135.1 Gemmatimonadaceae bacterium
GCGCATCTTCATGAAGCGGGCTCCTGGTGAACGAGAGCACGGGACGGCGAATTCCCCCCCGTACACATGAACTGCGGGAAACAGCGGCGAACATACGGCGACCCTGCCAAGCCGGCAAGACCGAAGCGTGACACGGGTAGGACGCCGCCGTTACGGCGAACGTAACGAGATCGGAGTGCCCGCCGGTGGCAGGGAAACCCGGGCCTCCCGTCCGGAGGGCCACCGCACCACCAATCGGAGCGCCCCCTCCGGTCGCGCCAGCACCAGCGCCCCCCCATCGGTCGACCAGTAGCCGTGCCCCCCGGAAACCACCCGGCTCGGACCACGCCATCCGTCCCCTTCTATATAGAAGCGAGCCCCGATGGCCAGCGGGTTTCCCGGCCCCCCACCGGCCCGCACAACCTGCCCGGGTCGGCCACCCCGGTTCCGCCACAGGGTCGTCCCCTCCCCGTTCTGCGCGACCGCCACATCAGGCCGCCCATCGGCGTCGAAATCGGCGACGGCCACCCCGCGCTGGTCGCCGCGGATCGCCACCCCGGCACTCCGGACGTCCAACGGAGTGAACCCACCGGCACCATCCCCAATCAAGACAAGTCCGACGCCTGCGTCGAATCGCATCGTCGCGATCTCGGTCGGGAAGAAGTTCTGCGCTAGGAACAGATCATCGCGCCCGTCCCCGTCGAAGTCCGCGACCCCGATTCCGAACGCCGGCGCAAGTTGTGCCGCCGGCGGGAGCGGGACGGCGTCGAAGCGGGACCCCCGGTTCCGCAGCACGAGATGGTCGTACGTCGTCGCACCGATCCGGACCGCCGAGGACGCCGCGGGCCCGAAGACCGCCTCCACATCCGCCGCCGCGAACTCCCGATACGTCGCGATCCGGCGCCGGAGATCTGGCAGCTCAAGCCCCAACCGCGCGAACGATTCGGTCGGCATCTCCCGACCGGTCACCGAATCGGTCCGCGCGAAGACGAGCCCCGGCCCCGAGGCCCCAAAGGGGCCGGTGACCAACAGATGCGGCCGCTCGGCGCTCGCACCAAACGGCAGGTTGCGTCCCCAGCTGGTCACCACGAGATCGAGGCGACCATCGGCGTCGACATCGATGGCGGCGAGCCCGTTCCATCGACTCCGGATCCCGGAGAGCCCGAGCGCCGCGGTGACGTCGAGGAACGCCCCGCCGTCGTTCCGCAGCACGCGGACCGGGCCGAATTCCGTCGCGACCACGAGATCGGGTCGCGCATCGCCGACCACATCCACGAGCAACGCCGACGACACGAGACCGAGCGCACGCAGCGCGGCGCTGTTCCGCGCATCGAGCGTGAAGCGTCCGTCGGGGCCACCACGCCAGAGCGCCGACGGCGCCGGCGCGGGCCAGAGCCCCGCGATCACGCGCGGCGCGATGAAGAGATCGAGCCAACCATCCCCATCGACGTCCCCCGTCGCGATCGCCCCGATGCTCGCGGTGTCGCCAGGGACGAGCGCGACGGGTGCCGCCCGCCCTCCAGCCACCTCCACCCCAAGGACGCGTGGCATCGCGAGCGCCGAGTCCGCGCTCGACGCCTCATAGCTCGACTGGCCCACCGCGAGTCGGATCCCGCCCCGTCCATCGCCGACGGGGACGATCGCTGTGAGATCCCCAGCCACGGGCTCAGTGAGCGGTGTCGCGCGGAACCGAGCGCCCTCGTTGCGGAGGAGCGCGAGCGATCCACCACGCCCGGCCCCGACAACGAGATCGTCGTCCCCGTCGCGGTCCACGTCGAGCCACGCGAGCCCCGGCCCGAGCTGACTCAGTCGCGTCGGCAGGAGCGGCTGACGGCGGAAATCATCGAACGGCGTCTCGAGGTGCTGATGCCCGTCGAGCAACGCCGTCGCGTCGACGAACAGCGGGAGCGCGCTGGGTCCCTCCACCGAGTCGGCCGACGAGGTGTCGGCACGCTGTGCATCACCGGCCGCGCCGGCGGCGACGCGTACCTCCGCCGCTGGACGCGCCGCCGATTGCCGCAGCTCGTAGAGCCGGTTTCCACGGGCCGCCGGCACGACCGTCACGCGCCCATCGGGCCAGCGGACCTCGATCGTGAACACCGAATCGGTCGGCGCGGCGAAGACGAGCTGCGCCTCACTCCCACTGAGGTAGTAGCCCCCCGCCGTGACCTCGCGGGCCTGCGTGATGCCGGCCGCGCCGCGCACCGTCACGACCGCGCCGATCCCGAAGCGGTTCTTGCCCGCGCCGACCGTGCGCACCGCCACCCGGGGAGCGGTCGCGTCGTTTCGGTGGACCACCGCCTCGGCGTTGAGTCGCGTCACGACGAGATCGAGATCGCCGTCGAGGTCGAAATCCGCCATCGCCACGCCGTGCGAGACCGCGTCGACCATCCCGAGACCCCAGCCCTCTGGCATCGCGCGGAAGGTGAGGTCGCCGTTGTTGCGGAAGACCATGCTCCGCGTGGCCAGCGGTGGAAACTGTCCCTGCTCCTCATTCCACGGCACGCGCGGGAAGGCGTCGCGGATGCGGTCGAAGGTGTCAGCGTCGCGGACATCCCAGCGATGCCCGTTGAGGGCGAGCAGATCCTCCTGTCCATCGAGGTCGACGTCGAGGAAGGCCGAGCCCCAGGTCCAGTCGCTCGCGGCCACACCGGCATAGTCGGCCACCTGCGCCCAGGTGCCGTCACCGCGCGCGATGTGCAGCATGTTGCGCATCCACTGCGGCCGAGCCCCAGTGCGCCCGATCCCCTTCGGCAGCGGCGTGTGCGTCGGGATCTCCGTCTGCTGCGCGGCCAGCGTCGGACTCAGCATGTCGGCGGTAAAGAGATCCACCGCGCCGTCGCGGTTCACATCGCCGAAGTCGACCGACATGCAGGTATTGCTCGTCGCGCTGAGGGCGACCTCGGGGACCAGCTGGAAACCGCCGGCGCCGTCGTTGAGCCAGAACTGGTCGGGATCCTCGAAATCATTGCAGACGTAGAGATCGGGCCGCCCGTCGGCGTTCACATCGTAGAAGCGCGCCGCGAGGGTGAAGAAGTCAGGCTCCACCGCGAGTGGGCGACCGCTCGCGTCACGGAAGCGCGCGCCCCGAATCGGCGTACGGACGAAGCGTCCGGTCCCGTCATTCACGAAGAAGAGGTCAGGGTCGGCGCGCTGCGACCGGACGACGCCGCCCAAGTCGGGGCGATCCTCCACGCGGTACTCCGTCACCCACTCCGGTCGTACCACATAGCGGCCATCCGGCGTCTTCGTGACCACCTGGTTGAACTCCCGCGTCTGCGGCGGATACGCGTCGAGCGCGTTGCGGACCTTGTACGTCGCCACGTAGAGATCGAGGTCGCCATCGCCATCGACGTCGCCGAGGGTGAGGGAGGTGGCGGCGTAGCCGCCGACGAGTCCGCTGGTGGCGGTCACGTCGCGGAAACGACCGGCCCCATCGTTCTGCCAGAGCATCACCGGGCCGCCGTGCGTCCCGACGAGGAGATCGAGGTCGCCATCGCCATCGATGTCGGCGAAGGTCGCGCCAGTGGAGAGGGAGTCGATGCGGATTCCGCTCGCGCGGGTCACCTCTTCGAATCGGAAGTCGCCGCGGTTCCGGTAGAGGGCGGCGGGCTTGAGGACCGAGGCGAGGAAGAGATCGGGATAGCCATCGCCGTCGACATCACCGACGGCGGCTCCCGCCCCGATGAGGAGGTTGCGATTCGCCATCGCCCGCGCGTCGTCGACGTCATTGCGGTGCGTCACCCCCGTCCGGTCGGCGTCGAGCGGTGTGAATCCCGCGCGCGCCTCGGCGGCGTTGGTGGCGGCGCGGCGCACCTCGAGCTGGCGCCAGCGGAATCCCTCCCCCTCGGTCCACTCCCCGGGGAGCGGCGGCGGGGAGTCGCACCCCAGGGCGATGACAAGCCCCGCAAGTGTGAGCGGCCACGATCGGGCGCGCGCACGCCGCCACCAGCGACGCGGCGACGCGGCACAATCCGCCCCAGCGGCCCTCATCCGCGCGGCCGCGCGAGCGTGAGCACCCGCGCGCCGATGCAGCGCCCCTGCGTGAGTCCGTCGAGCACCGCGGGTAGGTAGTGCACGCCAGCGTAGACGCGCGACCAGGCGACCTCGGTGCGGGCGGCGGTGAACGAGGCGAAGGGCCGCGCCGGCTGCCCGACATCGACCTGGCTCGAGTCCACATACGCGAGGGTGTCGCCGAGGAGCCCGATGAGCACCTCGACCGCCGCGCCCGATTGGACGGAGTGCCCACTGGGATATTCGGGGAAGGGCGGCGTCGGGATCACCGCGCGGTAGACGGGGTCGAAGACGCGCTGGACGTACGTCACCGGGCGCACGACCATCGAGCGGTACTTCTCGCGCCAGGTCCCGATGAAGGCATCGGCGATCGCCATCGTCGTGAGCGCGTAGAGCTCAGCAGCGGCCGGCGCGTCGAGACCGCGACGTGGAATCATCTGCGTCACGACGCTGATCCAATGGAAACCGGGCGTCCCCGTCGCGACCGGGTTGTCGGCCCAGAAGAGGGCGACCTGACGCAGCGAATCCGGGAGCGCACGCACCGAGTCGTAGAAGGCGCGGCCCATCGCGTGGAAGGGAGAGCCGGGCGTCTCCGAGTACGCCGGGGGCGGGGGGGGCGCGCAGACGTCGGCATCGGGCAACACGAACGGACGCAACTCGCCCCAGTACGGCTCCGTCGGCCGAGTGGGATTGAATGACGGGAGCGTCGTGGCGCCCGCCGCCTTCGGCCGGTTGGTGAAGAGCCCCTTCTCCGATGCCGCCTCGGCGTCGAGCCGCACGTTCGGGTTCGCCGACGAGACGAAGTCCGACTGCCCGGAGAGGGTCTGCGGGACGTATTGGTCGAGGGTTGCCGTGTTCTCCCACTGGTCGCGGCGGCGCGGCGGGCTCCACTCGCGGCCACGGGTGGCAAAGAAGCCATCGGTCGCGGCCCAGGCGAGGATCGCGGCACCAAGCGCGACACCGTGCGCTTCGGAGCGCGCGACGATGGCGTCAGCGACCCCGTCGGCACGGCGGCGCGCGACCTGGGCCGCCGCGAGCGAGTCGACGCGGCGCACCGTGCTCGCGAACCCGTCGCGAAGGAGAGAATCGAGCACCACACGCTCGGCCACCGCGGCGACGATCGCGCCGTCGAGCGCCCCGTCGGTCGGAGGCGCAGGGAACGCCGGCGTACCGGTGAGGCGCGCCGCGAAGGTCGTCAGGCCGGTGGTCGCATCGGCGGCATACCCCTCGTAGAGGGCGAGCCCCGCGTACGCGGAGAGCCGGGCCGCGACGGGCGGGCCGAGACGCTCGCTGCGCACCGTGATGAGCGCGAGCCGCGTCCACTCGGTGACGTAGCGACCCTCGGGGGCCGGGGCACGGCCGCAGCCGGTCGACGCCGCGCCGAGGAGGAAGGCCGTGACGATCGCGGCCCGGCGACCGAGCCTCCGACGGATGGGACAGGTGCGACGTGGGGGCACACCCAATTCTACATCGAGCCGCGGCGTGAGCGAGACCAGCACGCCGCGGGCACGCGGCACGAACGCCGCGGAGGTGACGAACGTATCCCCACGGCGCATCTTCAGGGCGCACGCTCCCCTTTCATCCGGTAGCCCGCATGCGATTCCCCCTGCTCTGCCTCGCTCTCCTCGCCACCACCCTCGGTGCCCAGCGCGGCGCGCGGCCGGCCGCGACCGCGCCGACGACGACCGCCTCGTCGACCGATTCCACCGGCGGCGTGTCACCCGCGGTCCTCAACGGCTTCCGCTTCCGGAGCATCGGCCCCGCCTTCACCTCCGGCCGGATCGCCGACCTCGCGGTGCATCCCAACAAGCGGACCTGGTACGCCGCCGCGGCCTCGGGTGGCGTCTGGAAGACCGAGAACGCCGGGACCACCTGGACCCCGATCTTCGACGCACAGGCGTCGTATTCCATCGGCGCCGTGGTGCTCGACCCGCGGAACCCCGAGGTGGTCTGGGTGGGGACCGGTGAAAACAACGCACAGCGCTCGGTGAGCTTCGGCGACGGCGTCTATAAGTCGGAGGACGGGGGCCGCACCTGGAAGAACATGGGGCTCAAGCAGTCCGAGCATATCGGGAAGATCGTGATCGACCCGCGCGACTCGAAGGTCGTCTATGTGGCGGCGCAGGGGCCGCTCTGGGCGGAAGGCGGCGAGCGCGGGCTCTACAAGACAACTGATGGCGGCGTGACCTGGACCAAGATCCTCGGCGGCACGAAGTGGGCCGGCGTGAACGAGGTCGAGCTCGACCCGCGGAACCCCGACATCCTCGTCGCGAGCACCTGGCAGCGGCACCGGCACGTGTGGGGCTATCTCGCGGGCGGCCCGGAATCGGCGCTGCACCGGTCCACGGACGGCGGGAAGACCTGGACGAAGATCACCGGCGTGCCGGAAGGGGAGGCGCGGATCGGGCTGGCGCGCGCGCCCTCGAACCCCGACGTGCTCTACGCGATCGTCGAGGCCGCGAACGACCGCGGCGGCGTCTTCCGCTCCGACGACAACGGCGTGAGCTGGCGGCGGCAGGGGGGCTTCCAGACCATCTCGCTCTATTACCAGCGGATCTTCGTGGACCCGCAGGACGCCGACCGCGTCTATGCGATGGACACCTACGTGATGGTCTCCGACGACGCGGGGCGCACCTTCACGCAGCTCGGCGAGGCGTCGAAGCACGTCGACAATCACGTGATCTGGATCGACCCCGACGCCACGGACCACTACCTCGTGGGCTGCGACGGCGGGCTCTATGAGAGCTTCGACCGCGGGCGCAGCTGGCGCTTCTTCGGCAATCTCCCGATCCCGCAGTTCTACAAGATCGACGTGAGCCGCGAGGCGCCGTTCTACCACGTGTACGGCGGGACGCAGGACAACTTCTCGTTCGGCGGGCCGACGCGCACCGCCCACGGGAACGGCATCCGCAACAGCGACTGGTTCGTCACGGCGGGTGGCGATGGGTTCCAGAGCCGCGTCGATCCGCGCGACCCGAACACCATCTACGCGGAGTCGCAGAACGGCGGGCTCGTCCGCTTCGATCGTCGCACGGGGAACGCGGTGCGGATCGCGCCGGAGGAGGAGCCGGGTGAGGATCCCGCACGCTGGTACTGGGACACGCCGCTCGTGATCAGCCCCTTCGCGAACACCCGGCTCTACTACGCCTCGCAGCGCGTCTACCGCTCGAATGACCGCGGCGACTCGTGGACGCCGATCAGCCCCGACCTCTCGCGCAACATCCCGCGCACCGCGATGAAGATGCAGGGACGGCTCTGGAGCGTGGACGCCGTGGCGCGCAACACCTCCACCTCGTACGCGGGCTCGGTCACCGCGCTCGCGGAATCCCCGAAAGCCGAGGGGCTCCTCTACGCCGGCACCGACGACGGGCTCCTGCACGTCACCGAGGATGGCGGGAAGAGCTGGCGGATGGTGGCGAGCATCCCCGGGGTGCCCGACTCGAGCTTCGTGGCGTACCTCGAGGCCTCGCCGCACGACGCGAACGTCGCCTACGCGGCGATCAACAACTTCAAGCGCGGGGACTTCGCGCCCTACCTCGTGCGCACGGGTGACCGTGGGCGCACCTGGACGGTGATCACGGGCGGGCTCCCCACGCGCGGCCCGACGCACGCGATCCGCGAGGATCACGCGCGGCGCGGCCTCCTCTTCGCCGGCACCGAGTTCGGGCTCTTCGTCTCGTTCGACGAGGGCACCCGGTGGCAGCCGATGAAGGGGGGACTCCCGACGATCGCCGTCTACGACATTGCGATCCAGCCCGAGATGAACGACCTCGTGCTCGGCACCTTCGGCCGCGGCATCTACGTGCTCGACGACTACGCCGCGCTGCGCCAGCTCACGCCGGAGCGGCTCCGCGCTGAAGCGACGCTCTTCCCGGCGCCGTCGGCGCTGCTCTACCAGCCCGGCTCGCCGCTCGGCGGCGGGGGCGCGGGGTTCCAGGGCGGGGCGCAGTACTTCGCGCAGAATCCCCCCGTCGGCGCGACCTTCACCTATCACCTGCGCGCCGCGCTCCGCTCACAGCGGCAGGTGCGACAGGCGCGGGAGCAGGGGCTCAACCGCAGCGGCGCCGACGTCCCCTTCCCGGGGTGGGAGACGCTCAAGGCCGAGCAGGAGGAGGAGGCGCCGAGCATCGAGGTCGAGGTCAGTGATGCGAGCGGTGCGATCGTGTCGCGCTTCGACGGCACCAACAGCGCCGGGGTGAACCGTGTGACCTGGAACCTGCGCTGGCCGGCGGCGACGCCGGTGGGCGGCGGCGCGAACGCCGGTGGCTTCGGTGGCGGCGGCCGCGGCGGCGAGGATGGCGCGCGCGGCGGGAGCGGCCCGCACGTGGTGCCCGGGAGCTATCGCGTCCAGCTCTTCAAGCGCGTGGGTGGCGTGCGCACCGCGCTCACCGCGCCGCAGGCGTTCGAGGTGCAGCTCCTCCCGAACGCGACCCTCACCGCCGAGCAGCGCGCGCGGGCGTTCGCCTTCCATCGCGAGGCGCAGGGGGTCCAGCGGCTGGTGCTGGGTGTGAACGCGCAGCTCGGCGAGGTGACGGCGCGCCTCGATGCGCTCGAGCGCGCCGTGGAACTCACGACGGCGACCACCACCCTCGACGCCGACGTGCGCGCCGCAAAGGTGACGCTGCGCGGGATCCGGGAGCAGCTGCAGGGTGACAACACGGCAGGACGGTACGCGGAGCCCACCGCCACCTCGCTGCTCGGGCGCCTCGGCTCGGCGACGAGCTTCGCGCTCACCGAGCCGACGGGGACGCAGCGCCGACAGCTCGCGATCGTGCGGGAGCGTGCGCCGGCGATCCAGGCGGCGCTGCAGGCGTTCGTGGCGACGGAGCTGAAGGCGCTCGAAGCGAAGGCGGACGCCGCGGGGGTGCCGTACACGCCGGGGCGGACGCCACGCTGAGCCGCCACGGGAGGGCGCGCCCACGCGGTCCGTGGCGCGAGTACTCTGCAGACACGCACGGGGGGCCGGCAGTCGCCGGCCCCCCGTGCGCATGCACCGATGCTGACGCCTGCGCTCAGCTCGTGCGCGCCGCCGCGACCGCCAGCAGCAACCACCCGGCGATGAACGCGACGCCGCCGAGGGGCGTGATGGCGCCGAGCGCGCGGATCCCCGTGAACGTCATCGCGTAGAGCGAGCCGCTGAAGAGGACCGTCCCCGCGACGAAGCACCATCCGGCTGCGGTGGCGGGCCCCTGCACCGCCGCGCCGCGCGACGCCACCCAGGCCACGGCGATCAGCGCGAGCGCGTGGTACATCTGGTAGCGCGCGCCGGTCTCGAAGACCTCGAGGAGGCGCGGCTCGACGCGCGCGCGGAGGGCGTGGGCACCGAAGGCACCGGCGGCGACGGCGAGGGCGGCGGAGAGGGCGCCGAGGGTCAGGAAGGGAGCACGCATCACGACCTCCGTGGCATCAGGCGATTGAGCGACGGAGGAGGACGTACTCCGCCAGGTTCTCGGTGGTGAGGAGTCCGACCACCGTCCCGTCCCGGAGGACGGGGACGGCGCGCCCCGCCGCCGCGTGCAGGGCGGCGAGGGCGGCATCGGGGTGGTCGTCGACGGTGACGACGGGACCCCGTGTCGCCATCACGGTCGCGACCGTCGCGTCGGCGCCGGTCTCCCGAAGACCGCGCACGAGGTCGGCGCGGCCGAGCATCCCGACGTAGACCCCGTCGGCGAGCACGGGGAAATCCTGCTGTGCACCGGCGATCACGAGGTCAGCGACGGTGCCGAGGGG
>DAISWY010000089.1:0-9704 GCA_036826135.1 Gemmatimonadaceae bacterium
GCGCGGATCATATAGGAGCCGGGATCGAGCGTGATGGTGAGCCGCGAATCCCGGATCACGCCGTCCTGAATGTCATCATTGTCGATGATGAAGGCCCCAGTCGTCGCGTTGTACAGGAAGAGGTACGGGTCGACGATCCCAAGCTGCTTCGTCATCGAGATGATGACCGCCGTGCGCGCCGTGAGGTCGAACCGATAGAGGTCGAAGCGCGAGTTCTGCGAGGTATTCGCCGGCGGCGTCCAACTGCAGTCGGCATCGCTGATTGATCCAATCACCGTATCGGGGACGATGATGGGTGTGGCCCCGGCCGCGACGCAGGGATCCTCGATTGCGGTGGCGGTGAAGGTCACAGCAAGCGCCCCGAAGGTCGCGCGGAGCGTCTGCGCCCCGATGGGAGCGCCCAGCGTCCAGGAGCCGACCGCCGCGACGCCGGTGGCGTTCGTGACGGCGCTCGCCCCGGTCACCGAGCCGCCGCCGGTGGTGACGGCGAAGGTCACGGTACGCCCCGCCACGGGATTGCCGAGCGAGTCGAGCAGCTGCACGGCGGGTGGGACCTCGACGGCGGTCCCGAACTTCGCGCGCTGGCCGTCACCGGCGACCCCAGGGGCCACGCGCATCTGCGTGGGCGTGCCCCCCGTGGCGGTCGCGGTGAAGAGCGTCGACTGGCCTGCGACGGTCGCGGTCAGACGCGGGGTCGCGGTGGCGCTACCCCCGAGGCGCCAGAGGGTCTGTCCCTCCCCGTTCCCCCCGGCCTGAACGTCCTTCGTCGTCACGGTCCCGGCGGCATCGAGGGAGCCGCCGCCGGAGATGATCGTGAAGGTGATGGTGGCGTTCGGGATCGGGGTGCCGAGGCGGTCGACGGCGCGCGCGATCACCGGCTGCGCGAGGGTCGCGAGCACCTGACCGATCTGCCCGTTCCCGGATACCGCGACCGGTGCGACCGGCACCTGCGCGACGGTGACCGTGGCGGTGGCGGTCGCGCCGTCGACGTTCGCGGTGATGGTCGCACTCCCGTTGCCGACCGCGGTCACCAGACCGGCGGCACTCACCGTCGCGACCCCGGTCGCACTCGAGCTATAGGTGGGGACGAGGCCGACCATCGGCTGCCCCTTCTGGTCCTGCACGGTGACGCTGAGCTGGCCCGTGGCCCCGATAGCATCGATGGTGAGGGTCGCGGTGTTCAGCACCACCGTTGTGGCCTTCGGTGGCTCCGTGGGGGAGGCGCAGGCGTGAAGGCCGAGACCCGCGAGGAGGGCGGCGGCGAAGGAGCGGGAGAGAGAGAGGCGCATCCCGGGGATTTAGGAGGCGGCAGGGCGGCGGGCAACTCCCGGCGGCCCCGTCGGGGCGGCCCCGACCACCCCGGGGGACACCCCCCACCCCGCGGCACCCCGCGCCGCCCACACCCGCCGGCGCCCGCACCCGCCGGTGCGGGCTACATTCCCGGCGGTCGATTCCCGCCCCTCCCGGAGCCCGTATGCCCCGCCTCGCCGCACCCCGTCGCCTCGCCCTCCTCCTCGCCGCCCTCACCCTGACGGCCTGCGCCCGCTCCGGCCCCTCCGCCGAGGACCGCGAGCGCTGGGAACGCCACGCCGCGGCGGTCACCATCACCCGCGACGACTGGGGGATCCCCCACATCGCCGCCCCGACCGACGCCGACGCGGTCTTCGGGATGATGTATGCGCAGGCGGAGGACGACTTCAATCGGATCGAGGTGAACTTCCTCAACAGTCAGGGGCGGCTCGCCGAGGCCGAAGGAGAGTCGGCGATCTGGCGCGACCTGCGGATGAAGCTCTTCATCCATCCCGACACGATGCGGGCGCTGTACGCGTCGAGCCCGGCGTGGCTCCAGGCGCTGATGGACGCCTGGGCGGACGGCCTCAACTACTACCTCTTCACGCATCCCGAGGTGCGGCCGCGGGTTTTGACGCGCTTCGAGCCGTGGATGGCGCTGACCTTCAGCGAGGGCAGCATCGGCGGCGACATCGAGAGCATCTCGCTGCGCGAGCTCGAGAAGTTCTATTCGGCACCGGCCACCGTGGGGCCGGCGACGACCGGCGCCGCGGCCTCCGGGCCGACGCCGCGCCCCAGCGGACCGCGTACGGGTGACGCGCAGGTCGCGGCCGCCGGCATCACGACGGTCCCGGTCTGGGCACCGTACGAACTCAAGGAGCCGAGCGGCTCGAACGGCTTTGCCATCACCCCGACCAACAGCGCCTCCGGCCATGCGCTCCTGCTGATCAACCCGCACACCTCGTTCTTCTTCCGCGAGGAGCTGCAGGTCACGAGCGGCGAGGGGCTCAACGCCTACGGCGCGGTCACCTGGGGCCAGTTCTTCGTCTATCAGGGCTTCAACGACCGCACGGGATGGATGCACACCTCCTCCGGCGCGGACGCGATCGACGAATACACCGAGACGGTGACGGCCAAGGACTCCGGCTTCGTGTATCGGTATGGGGCGGAGGAGCGCCCCGTCACGGCGGAGCGGATCGACGTGAAGTTCGCGACCGACACGGGGATGGCGACGCGCACCTTTACCGTCTACCGCACCCACCACGGCCCGGTGGTCCGCGCCGCCGACGGGCAGTGGATCGCCGTGAAGCTGATGCAGGAGCCGGTGAAGGCGCTCACCCAGTCATTCACGCGCACCAAGGCGCGCTCGCTCGCGGAGTTCCGCGCCTCGATGGACCTGCACACGAACTCGTCCAACAACACGATCTACGCCGACGCCGACGGGCATATCGCGTACTTCCACGCGAACTTCGTCCCGCGCCGCGACCCGCGCTTCGACTGGCGGCGGCCCGTGGACGGGAGCGACCCCGCAACGGAGTGGGGCCCGCTCCACACGGTCGATGAGAGCCCCCTGGTGATCGACCCCGCCAGCGGATGGCTCTACAACACGAACAACTGGCCGTACACGGCGGCCGGCGCGCAGAGCCCGCAGCGCGCCGCCTTCCCGACGTACATGGACTACAACCTCGAGAACCCGCGCGGCGTCCACGCGATGGAGGTCCTCGGCCGCACGACGGGCTTCACGCTGCAGTCGCTGATCGATGCGGCGTATGATCCGCACCTCACCGCGTTCGACGCGCTGGTGCCGGCCTTCGTCCAGGCCTTTGACCGCCTCCCGGCCGCCGCGCCGGAGAAGGTCGCGTTGCGCGAAGTGGTCGACACGCTGCGCGTCTGGGACCGCCGCTCCGGCGTCGCGTCGGTGGCGACGACGGTCGCCGTGCTCGCTGGGGAGGCGCTCTGGACGGCGGTGCGCGCCGACCCGGAGGCGGAGGGCTCAGACCTCCTCGCCTTCATGGCGACGAAGAGCCAGCCCGCGATGCGGATCGCCGCGCTCGACACGGTCGTGAAGCAGCTCACCGCGGACTTCGGCTCGTGGAAGACGCCGTGGGGCGAGATCAACCGGTTCCAGCGCCTGACGGGCGACATCGTGCAGCCGTTCAACGACAGCGGCCCGAGCCTCCCGGTCGGCTTCACCTCCTCGCGCTGGGGCTCCCTCGCGGCGTTCGGCGCGCGGACCTGGCCGGGGACGAAGAAGATGTACGGCACGCTCGGGAACAGCTTCGTCGCGGTCGTCGAGTTCGGGGACACGCTGCGCGCGCGCGCGGTGACGGCCGGCGGGCTCAACAGCGTGCCCGGGTCGACGCACTTCAACGACCAGGCCGAGCGGTATGCGAAGGGAGACCTGCGCGAGGTCTACTTCTATCCGTGGCAGCTCGAAGGGCACTCGGAGCGAACGTACAAGCCCGGCGCGCGGCCGTAGGCGCCGGACCGTCGTCGAGACCCCACGGGCCGCGCTCGCTGAGGCGCTCGCCCTCAGGGAATCGTGACGCCGAGCTCGCTCCGGGCACCGGTGCCCTTTCCGATCAGCTCCATCGTGTACTGCGGTTTCCGCGCGGTGTCATTGGACTGGAACTTGACCCACCCGCCGACGGTGGACTCGTCGAGCCACCAATCGATCGTGCCCGCACCGGACCCGAACCGGACGTGCTTCGTGGTGAAGGTGCCGGCGGGGGTGCGGATGGTCTCGGTCCCGACCGTCGCGCCGTCAATCGACTCACGCGTGGGCTTGGTGGAGAAGGTCCCCATCAGGTTCCAGGTGGACCACTGGTCAGGGACCATCATCTCTTGGGCCTCAGGGTTGTCCGGCAGCTTGGCCCGCATCCGGACGAGGCGCTGGAGATACTCGTTCGTCGAGTCCGGCTTGAAGAGAGCTTCCAGGATCACGGTGTCAGGCTTCGTGCCCTGAATCATCGTGACGGTCTTCATCCGCCACCATTCGCCGCGGTCGGCGGTGCGACCCAGGAAGGCGCGCTCCGTCTCCTGCCGCATCTCCTCCTCGGGGGTGATCGCCAACCACCGGGTGAACTCACCGGGCTGATAGTCCTTCTCGAAGAGCATGGCCCCCGAGCCGTACTGCGCGCCGAACAGCTGTGAGATCCAGACCCAAGTGAAGTCGGTGGTCCAGCCGCCGGCACCGGCGCGCATCCCGGCCACGCCGAGGGCACCCGCCATCCGATCGACGACCGCGCCGGCCGCGGCCGCCACCCGTCGCGACTCCGCGTCTCCGACCATTCCACTCATGACGGCCGTGAGCTGGCTCTCCTTCCGCCCGAGGAGGTCGAGCGTAGTTGGGGTGAACCCCGTACGATCGCCGGCAAGGAAGCCACGGATGCGGTCGCGGAGGGTCCGATACTCTGCCACCTGAAAGCCGCCGGCCGTGGCGGCCGCGGTCTCGGGGCCATCGACGAGCTTCTGTCGATCTCGTCGCAGCGACTCCGAATCGGCGGCGCCGCACTTGGATGGGATGGTGCGCCGTGCGGCCATCAGCCCGAGCCGACCCCCGATGGATCCGATGGATTCGATGTCGCGGACGCACTTCTCAAAGCGCGCGATGCGCGCGTCCGCATCCTCGAGCGCCGTGCGCGACGCGGTCCCCTCCGACTGCTCTTTCGCGGCGGAGGTCAGGAAGCGGTCGAGGACGGCCTCCGTGATGTCGAGCAGGCGCGCCCCACCACCTTGCGCTGCCAGTGTGGGGGGGAGGAGACAGGCGACGGCGACGGCGTAGAGAGCGGGACGGACGAGGCGCATGCAGAGGCTCCGACGGGGGTGACGCTCCTATTGTGCGCCCAACGAGCGCAGCGCGCCACCGGAGGCCAGGAGCGACCGAAGCCCCCGAGGTGGTGCGGCTTCGCCCGTCGGGACAGATTCGAGCGTCACCCGTGACCGTCGGTGCCGCTGCGCCGAAGGTTATCTCCGCCCGAGAGTCCTGATGCGCCTCCTTGCCTTCGCCGTCCTTCGCGCGCTCGTCGCCGCGATCCCCCTCTCGCTCCCTGCCCAGGGCGCACGGCCCGACCTGCCCGTGATCCCGGCGCCCGCCGAGGTGACCGCTGGTGAGGGGAATTGGAGCCCCCGCGCGCCGCTCCCCGCCGACCTGCGCACCGCGACGATCGCGCAGCTCGGCGCGGCGGGCATCCGCATCCGGCAGGTGAGCGAGACAACCGTCGTCCACCCCGAGGGCTACCGTCTCGCGATCACACCCACCGGCGTGATCCTCCGCCACTCCGGCGACGCGGGTCGTGCGTATGGCCTCGAGACGCTGCAGCAGCTGGTCGACGCGGCACCGCGAACCGAGGGACGGCCCGCGCTCGCCGCGATGACGATTGCCGATGCGCCGCGCTTCAGCTGGCGCGGCCTGCATCTCGACGTGGGCCGGCACTTCCAGCCGGTGAGCTTCATCAAGCGCACGCTCGACCTGATGGCGCACTACAAGCTCAACACCTTCCACTGGCACCTCACCGAGGACCAGGGATGGCGGATCGAGATCAAGAAGTACCCGCGGCTCACGGAGGTGGGGAGCTGCCGACGCGAGACGATCCTCGAGAAGCGCTTCGACCCCTACGTCGGGGACGGCATCCCGCACTGCGGCTTCTACACGCAGGAGGAGATCCGCGAGGTCGTGGCCTACGCCGCGGCGCGGCACATCACCGTCGTCCCCGAGATCGAGATGCCGGGCCACTCGGTGGCGGCGCTCGCGGCGTATCCGGAGCTGGCCTGCACGCCGGGCCCCTTCGAGGTGATGACGATCTGGGGGGTCTCCGACGACATCTACTGTCCGAGCGAGGCGACCTTCACCTTCCTGCAGGACGTCCTCACCGAGGTGCTCGCGCTCTTCCCGAGCCGTTTCATCCATATCGGCGGGGACGAAGCGCCGAAGGTCCGCTGGGAGGCGAGCCCGCTCGCGCAGAGCCTCATCAAGGCGGAGGGACTGAAGGACGCGCACGAGCTCCAGAGCTGGTTCATCCGGCGGATCGACCGCTGGCTCACCGCGCGTGACCGACGACTGATTGGATGGGATGAGATCCTCGAGGGCGGGCTCGCGCCCGGCGCGACGGTCATGAGCTGGCGCGGCATCAGCGGCGGCATCGCCGCCGCGATGAGCGGGCACGACGTGGTGATGACGCCGACCTCGCACCTGTACTTTGACTACTACCAGGGAGACGCGCGCTTCGAGCCGTTGGCGATCGGCGGCCTGCTCACCCTCGACCAGGTCTACCGCTACGAGCCGGTCCCCGACACGCTCACCGCGGCGCAGGCGTCGCACATCCTCGGCGCGCAGGGGAACCTCTGGACCGAATACCTCAAGACGCCCGCGCAGATCGAGTACATGATGTTCCCGCGCGCCCTCGCGCTCGCGGAGCTGACCTGGTCACCGAAGGCGGCACGAGACTGGACGAGCTTCGAGGCGCGGCTCCCGCACGCGCTGCGCACGCTCGATCGACTCGGCGTCCATTACCGCCGCCCGCATGTGGTGGGGCTCGAGGCCGATGCGCTCACGCTCGACGCCCAGGTGACCGTCCCGCTCTCGGTCCCGCTCGCGGGCGCAACCATCCGCTACACGCTCGACGGCACCGACCCGACGGCCGCGAGCCCCGCATACACCACGCCCCTCCGGCTCGATGTCACCCCGGAGGGCGTGCGCGTGACGGCGCGGGCCTTCACTCCGGATGGCGCCGCGAGCCCGCCGCGCGCGGCGACCTTCCGGCGCACGACCTACCGCGACGCCGTCGAGGTGGCGGACGCGGTGCCCGGGCTCCGGCTCGACTACGTCGAGGCCTCGCTCCGCACCACGGCGCCGCTCGATACACTGCGGCCCCTGCGGTCGACGGTCGCCGCCGCGATCGGTCGGCCGTCAGAGGCGCGCGCCGAGGGGTACGCGCTCGTCTTCGAGGGGCTCATCACCGTGCCGTCAGATGCGCTCTACGAGTTCGGGCTTGCCTCGGACGACGGCAGTACGCTGCGGATCGGCGAGACGATGGTCGTCGACAACGATGGACTCCACGGGTCCGAGGAACGGACGGGGATGGTCGCGCTCCGGGCCGGGGCGCACCCGATCACGGTGCGCTACTTCCAGGCCGGGGGCGGGGCAGAGCTGCGGCTGCGGGTGCGACGCGCCAGTGGCGAGTGGCAGGCGGTACCGGCGTCGTGGCTGACGCACCAGCCGTGAGGACCCCGACCCGGTCGGTGCGACACGGGCTGCTCGCACTGCTGAGCCTGTCCGCGTGTCTTCCCCTCGCTGTCGGCGGTGGTGCGGCGACGAATGCGGAGGGATCCGACACCGCGGCGGCCCCGTCAGATCGACCGCCGAACATCGTCCTGCTCCTCGCCGACGACCTCGGCATCGGCGAGCTCGGCGCGTGGGGACAGCAGGAGATCGCAACGCCACATCTCGACCAGCTCGCACGGGATGGACTCCGATTCATCGAGTTTCGCTCGAGTGCCGCCGTCTGCGGACCGGCCCGGTGCTCCCTGATGACCGGGTATCACAACGGGCGCTGTCGGCTCGACGACAATGACAACGATTTTCTGCGCGACAACGACGTCACGCTCCCCGAGCGGCTGCGCTCGCGGGGGTATGTGAGCGGCCTTTTCGGGAAATGGGGGCTCAGTTGGGACAGCCGTCCCGAGAGCTGGCCGAATGCGCAGGGCTTCGATGCCTTCTTCGGATACCGCGACCAAGTCCACGCACACAATTTCTACCCCGAGTGGCTCCTCGACGGGGCGGACTCCGTGCGCACTCGCAATGTGGTGCCCGGCGCGAACGCGAAAGGCGCCGGCCGCGCGACCGTCCGTGTCGACTACGCGCCAGAGCTGATCAAGGCGCGCGCCTTCGCGTTCATCCGGTCGCATCGCGACCGCCCGTTCTTTCTCTTCTGGGCGACGAATCTGCCCCACATCAACAATGAAGGGTCACGGGGCGCCGCGGACGACGGCTACGAGATTCCGTCGCTCGGCGCGTACGCCGACCGGCCCTGGCCTGAGGGGAAGAAATCGTATGCCGCACAGGTCTCGCTGCTGGACACCCACCTCGGCCAGCTGCGCGCCCTCCTCGATACGCTCGACCTGACCGAGCGCACGCTGATTGTCTTTCTCTCCGACAACGGCGCCACCTTCCTCCGGCGCACGCCCGACGGGACGACCGATGTCGTCGGCCGGTGGTTCAACGGCACGATGGCCTACCGTGGCTTCAAGGGGGACCTCTATGATGGGGGCCTTCGCGTCCCGGGCATCGCGTACTGGCCGGGCCATACGCGCGCGGGCAGCGTGAGCGCCGTGCGCGCCGACTTCGCCGACCTGCACGCGACCCTGACCGATGTTGCCGGGCTCGCGACGCCAGCCGAGATCGATGGTCGGTCATTCCGTGGTCAGCTGGACGGCACGGCACGCGCCGCGTCCAGCGGCGCACGTCCGTACCACGTGTGGTTCTCGCCCGACCGCGACCAAGCGGCGGTCTTGGAGGGGCGCTGGAAAGGGGTCTGGATGCGAGACACGCTCCGGCTCTTCGACCTCGCGACCGACCCGGCCGAGCGAACGGACCTCGCCGCCCGCGAACCCGCGGTCGCGGCGCGACTCGACGCCCTGCGTCGCCAAGAGGATCGACGTGTGCCGCACCCCGCCCCGCCGCGCTGACCGCACACCGCCATGCCGATTGCTGAGGCTCTCTCCGCGGTCGCGGCGCGAAGCGTCGTGCGCTCCGTCTGGCGCCGCGTCCGGCGGTGGATCGTCCGTGCGCTCCTCATGGCGCTCGTCGGGCCCGTCGTGCTGATCCTCCCGCTCAACCTGATCCAGCCCCCGACCACCTCGATTATCCTCTGGCGGACGGGGCAGCGGTTGGTGGCGGGGAAACGGCCCATCTATCCGCGACGTGACGTCGTCGCACGGGATGCCATCGCGCCGTCCCTGCGGCGTGCCGTGCTGGCCGCGGAGGACGACCGCTTCTACCTGCACTTCGGCTTCGACCTCGAGGAGATCCAGAACGCGCTCGACCGCGCCAAGCGCGGGCGTCGGCTACGCGGAGCCTCGACGATCACGCAGCAGGTCGCGAAGAACCTCTTCCTCTGGGAGGGGCGGTCGTTCGTACGCAAGGGATACGAGGCGTACCTGACACTCGTGCTCGAGGTCTGCCTGCCGAAGGACCGGATCCTCGATCTCTACCTGAACCTCGCCGAGTGGGGCGACGGCGTGTTCGGGGCGGAGATGGCGGCGCGGACGCATTTCAAGAAATCGGCGCGTCGGCTCACGCCCGCGGAGTCCGCACGGCTCGCGGCGATCCTGCCGAGCCCGCGGCGCTGGTCGCCCATGGGTGGCGTGGCGAGTGCGCGGAGTGCGGTCATCCTCGAGAAGATGCGGTACGCCGC
>DAISWY010000090.1:0-9518 GCA_036826135.1 Gemmatimonadaceae bacterium
CCGGGCCGCCGGCTCGTCGGTGAGCGTCGCGACCCCGACCATCCACCCCTCGGCCGACGGGGCGAGGGGCACGTCGGAGGTCGGTGCGCCGCCGTCCCTCGTGGCACCGCCCACGTCGCCCGCACCGCCGAGGGCGCTCGTATCGCCCACGAGCGCGGTGTCCCCCACGATGCCATATCGGGCGCGCACCATCTCGGCGAAGGCGCTGTCCGCCGCGGCGGTGTCGGTCACCGCATCGGCGCTGAGGCGGTTATCGAGGTTGGCGCGCCGCGGGCGGAACCCGTCCCATCGGACCAGGCGCCAGAGGTCGGCGGCGCCATCCGGGTGCCGGATCTTCTCGCGCCCCGACACGATCTCCCGCTCCACGACGTCGCGCCCGTCCCGGACGATGATCGTCGCGGTCGGCGTCACCACCGGGAGATCCTCCCCCCAGGGTGCGTCGATGGTCGCGATGACCCGGCCCGTCCCGACGGCGATCACGAAGACCTGCTCGAGCCCCTCCGCACCGGCGAGGAGGTACGCCCCCTCGGGATCCATCCGAAGCACGGTGACCACGGCGGGGAGATCAATCGCCGCCGCCTCCTCCTGCGCGAACCGGTCGACGACCTGGAGCGTACGCGAGGCCGTCGCGACGTAGAGCCGGTCCCCGCTCGGTGTCGTCTCGATGGCACGGATGCGGCCGCTGACGCCCTCGCGGAATACCTCCGTCAGGTCGCGGATTCGCACGGCGATGATGTCGTCGTCCGTCACACCCCAGACGAGGTCGGCGGCGGTGGTCCGGCGCCACATCGCGGTGGCGGGCAGGTCGAGGCTGTCGACCGGGGTCGGATTGGGGGGACGGATGCGGCGGATGACCGAGCCGACGCCGGCGGTCGTCGCGACCACGAGGGCGCCGCCGTCGAGGAGGGGAACGAGCGCGTCGGGCGCCTGCGGTGGGCGCCACGTCCAACTCGCAATCGGGGTGAGTCGCTGCAGTGTGCCCTCGGCGCGCGTCGTGAAGACGGCAGCCCCTTCGGTCGCGGTGAGCGCGCCGAGCGCCGCGGTGTCGAAGCGCTCCACCGCGCCGACGCGCAGGCTCATCCCGAACGGCCGCCCGCCGCTGTCCTGCGCGACGAGGGTCCCGAGGTATTCGTCGAAGCCCAGCAGCGCCCGCGTGGGCGGGGCCGGCTCCCGGGACCGCCAGAGAACCGAGTCGCTCCCGGGGCGGTGGACGGAGACGACTCCGCCATCCGTCGGGACCTGCAAGAGGAGCGCCTCGAACCCGCCGCCGGCGGCGAGGACGGCCGGTGGCGGGGCATCGCCCCCGCAGCCGCTCAGCAGCGCGAGGGCGAGGACGACCGAGCAGGAGTTGAGATGGCGGCGCACGCCGGGAATCTAGCCGCCGCGGCTCAGAACGATTGGCCGAGGGTCCAGAACCAGTACCCGTTCTTCAGCGAGCCGTCACGCGGAATCGAGTAGTCCCACCGGATCAGCGCGATGTTGAACAGGTTCATCCGCACGCCGAAGCCATAGCTCCGGAGCGGATAGCGCTGCGTCAGGAAGTCGTAGTTCGCCGGGCGTGTCGCCGAGATGCTCTGGCCACGCGACCACGCCATCCCGAAGTCGTAGAAGAAGAGCCCGTCGACGGGGGGCAGGGAGACCGGCAGCACCCCGAGGACGAAGCGCCGGACGAGCGGGAAGCGGAGTTCGACGTTGGCGTAGGCGACGCGACTCCCGAGGAGCTGGGTCGCCTCGCACTGGTTCGGGTCCGTCGCGGAGCCCGCGCAGTTCGACGTGTAGAGCTCGCGGTCGTAGCCGCGCACAAAGTCGGGGCGACCGATGAACTTCGGGAACTCCGTCTCGTCCGGGCCGGCCGAGATGTTGAACGAGACGCGGCTCGCGAGCGTGAGCACGCTGAAGAGGATCGGGTCGTAGCGCCGGAGGTCGAGGCCGTAGGTGGTCCACGAGACGTTCCCGGCGAGCTTCTCCACGGAGGCGCGGTACCGGTGCCCGAAGATCCCGCCCGTCCCGCTGAAGAGCGCATTGTCCGAGACATACGCGACGAACGGCGACACGTAGTTCAGCGAGCCGGCACCGACGATGGAGTCGATATAGAAGCCGGTGGAGAGCCCGAGGTTGAGGTCGATTCCCTGGCTGATGTACATCAGCGAGCGGTCGACATTCTGGAAGTTCGCGCCGACCTCGAAGCGCGTGAAGCGATTGATCGGGAAGATCCCGTTCGCGTAGGCGGACCGGGCGATGAAGCGGGCGAGGACCTGGGTCTGCAGGAACTGCGCTCCGTTCCCCACCTGACTGGCGCCGGCGAGGAAGAAGTAGGGCATCTGCTGCGCCCCGAGCTGATACTGCAGGCGGCCGCCGAGGTTCGTGTATTCCGCGAACACCTGCGCCTCGCTGAGACGACCGTTCACGCCGCCGGCCAGCGCGAGCCGCTCGTTCCCCACCATATCGGCGAGGACGATCGTCGTGCCGCCATAGACGCCGCGGCCGAAGTTGTCCTGCGCGTACCCCACCTGCGGCCGCGCCACGTATTCGGCCTTCAGCTGCCCCTTGTACCGGCTCGCCGTGAAGGAGGCGGGGTCGGGAAGGGTCATCGTGCTGTCGAGGAGCGCGGCGACGGAGAGTCCCGCACGCTCCGTGCTCGGCAGCAGCCCCGCGGGCCGGAAGCCCTCGGGGCCGCGGTACATCGCCCGACGCCGCGTCGCGTTCGCCGTCACCTTGGCGCGCGCGAGGCTGTCGAGGATCTCCTGTGCCACCGCCGCGGCGCCGCCACGCGCGGGTGCCGCGGACGTGGTGTCGACCGCCGCCACCATCACCGGGGCGCGGAACGGCTCCTTCTTGAGTTCGCGAGGGTTCACGATGCTCCAGATCGTGAACTGCCCGTCGTCGTGGTAGGTGAACGCGAGCTTGTCCGCCTCACGCGCCCACGTCATCACCGGACTGTTCTCCGTGATGGAGAGCACCCCGCCGACGAACCGCGTGAGCTGGTAGTGCTCGCGCGTCCCGAGGTCGAAGAGGAAGATCTGGGCGATCCCGGTGCGGTCGGAGACGAAGGCGACCGACTGGCCATCCGGCGCCCACTGCGGATTGATGTTCTTGCCGGCCTGCTCTGGCAGCACCTCGACCTCGCCGCTGGTGAGGTCGAGGACGCTGATGCGCCACGCCCCGAGGGTGAGCGAAGCGAGGTCGGTCTGCGGCCCGCGCTCGCTCACGAAGGCGATGCGCTGCCCGTCAGGGGACCACTGCGGCATCAGGTCGCCGTAATGGTCGTTGGTGAGGCGGGTGAGATTCCGTCCGTCGGCGTCGATCATGTACAGGTCCGACAACCCGCCCGAGGCACCGCTGAAGACGAGCTTCCGCCCATCCGGCGACCAGCTCGGCCCCATCATCGCCTGCAGATCGGTGTCGAGGCGGCGCGCCACCCGCCGCCGACGCACGTCGTAGACGTACAGCACGTCGCGGCCGCGCCGCTGTGCGGTGAAGGCGAAGTATCGCCCGTCGGGGGAGAACGCGCCCTGCGAATACAGGTAGCGGAGCTCCTCGAATTCGGGGTCGAGCGTGCTCTTGGTCAGGCGCTCGAGCCGCTTCCCGGTGGTCGCGTCCGCGAGGTAGAGGTCAAGGAAGACCTCGGCACGGAGCAGGCTCCCCGTCGAGATGTAGGCGATCTGCTTCCCGTCCGGGGAGAGCGACGGCGCCACGTAGACCGGGATCACCCCACCGGTACGCCGGGCGTTGAGTAGCGGGGCCGCCGTGCGGCGCGGCCGCTCGAGCTGCGCGACCTGCGGGAGATACCGCTGCTGCACCTCCTCGCGCCACTCCTCGCCCAGGTCCTCGAGGTCGAGGCCGAGGAAGCGCCGGAACGCGCGGTCCACGCCCACGCTCGCCGAGGCCTGCAGGATCTCGCCGACGACCTCGTCCCCCCAGCGCCGCCCGACGTAGGACCAGAGGGCCTCGCCGAACCGGTAGGGGAAGTAGAGGTCGGGGCGATCCGTCATCTCCTCGACCGTCGGGATGTTGCCGTTCAACGCCGCGTCGCGGAGGATCGCGTCGGTGTACGTGTGCGCCGGGCCGATCGAGAGGTACTCCGCCATCCCCTCGACGAACCAGAGGGGGGGATTCACCTGTGCGAGCCCCTGCAGGTCGCCCGTCTGCCCGCGGGCGAGGATGTCGTACTGGAAGACGTGCACCATCTCGTGCGTCAGGACGTGCTCCGCCTCCCCGAGGTCCCCCGAGAAGAAGAACATGTTGCGCTGCCGCAGCGCGTCGGTGACGCCTCCCGTGCCCTCGCCGAGGTCGCCGGTGACGTTGTTCTGCGCGAACTCGGTGCGCGATCCGTAGATGAGAATCGGCTTCCGCTCGCGGAACTCGTGTCCGAGGAGACGCGAGAGCCGAGCGTACGACCGCTCCGCCATCTGCCCTGCGTACCGGGCCGCGGTCTCCAGCTCGGGGTAGTAGTGCACATCGAAGTGCTCGGTCTTCAGGACCTGCCAGTCGAAGGTGCGGTACTGGACGTGGTTCTGCCCGAAGTAGCCCCCCTGGGCGCCGAGTGCGGGCGCGATCAGGGCAAGGAGAGCGGCGAGGGTGACGCGGAACGTCAGTCGAGGGCGCACGCGGGGGTCACGCGGAAGGGGCGGGGAGCGGGACGACGGCGGCGTCGCCCCACAGGCGTTCGAGCTGGTAGTAGGTGCGCAAGGACGGGTGGAACAGGTGCACGACGACGTCGACGTAGTCGAGGAGGACCCAGCGGCCCTGCTCGAGCCCCTCGACGGAATGGACGGTCATCCCCTCGGCCTTCAAACGGTCGAGCACGTGCTGGGCGGTCGCGCGGACGTGCGTGTCCGAGGTCCCGCTGGCCACGAGGAAGTAATCGGCCATATCGGTGACTCCCCGGAGGTCGAGCAGGGTCACGTCGACCGCTTTCTGGTCGGAGAGGACGGTCGCCGCCTGACGGGCGACCTGCAGGACGGCAGCGGGAGCGGAGACCACGGAGGGAATCAGGTGGGTGGTGGAGCGAACCCGGGATGGGTCGAAAGGTTCCGTCGGGGGCAGGGCGATGCAAGCGCGGGGAGGGGCGAAGGGGCGGCCCCGCGTCGCGGGACCGCCCCTTCGGCTGCCGACCGTGGGGCCGAACTCAGGCCTTGATGACCCAGACCTTGATCTCGGGCTTCACATCGGCGTGCAGCCGGATCGCGACCTTGTAGACGCCGAGCGCCTTGATCGGCTCGTGCAGGTCGATCATCCGCTTCTCGACCTCGGTGAAGCCCTGGGTCTCGAGCTGGTGCGCGATGTCCGTCGCGGTGACCGAGCCGAAGAGCTTCCCTTCCTCGCCGACCTTCGCGGAGAAGGTGAGGGAGACCTCCGCGAGCCGGTCCGCGATGGTCTGCGCCGCGGCACGGCGCGCGTTCTCGGCGGCTTCGAGCCGCTCCTTCTCCTGCGCGATGCGCTTCTTGTTCCCGGGGGTCGCCTCGAAAGCGACGCCGCGCGGGAGCAGGAAGTTCCGGGCGTAGCCCGAAGAGACCTCCACGATGTCCCCGGGGTGCCCGAGGTTGTCGACCGCCTGCCGAAGGATGACTTCCATTGTTTCACTCCACACGTTGGGATTCTCGCCGCGGGTCGCGGCGCCAGACGAACCAGGTGTCGCCGAGCCCGAGCCCGACCGCCACCGCCCCGATCACCGGCCAGAAGAGGAGGGTCAGGATCCCCCACGCCACCTTCTGCCACCATCCCGGTGCCAGGAACCACACCATCACGCCCACCCCGCGGATCGCGTAGAGGGCGCCGAAGACCACCAGCAGATTCCATCCCCCCTGCTGGACGAGACCGCCGCCAGGCAAGGCCACGAGCGCCAGCCCCAGCACGACGCCCCAGATGGCGCGGTCGTCGAACCGGAAGCGACGCAGCGGAGACATCGGGGGACCGATGCGCCGCCGTCCCAGCCGATGCACCAGTGCCCACGCCAATGCGAGGAGCAGGAGCGACTGCAGCACGACGAGGGCGGGGAAGAGCGGCCGGACCCTCGCGGGCCAGGTGCCGAGCTGCCGTTCCACCTCGGTCGCCATCTCCGCCCACACGGGCGATGAGGCCGCCAGCTCCTGCCAGGCCGTCGTGGCGGTCATCGCCTGCCATTCACGGCTCGCCGCCATGGACCGGGCGCCGAGCTCCGCACCGACGGCGGTGACGGCACCCACGAGCCCGCCCGGAGAGACGGTCAGCACGAGCAACGTCGCCGCGGCGGCCACCCCCACGCTCCACACCGCCTGCGTCAGCATCGGCCGATCGGGCCAGCGGACGAGTCGTGCGGTGAACGCGAGAGCGAGGAGGAGGAGCCACCCGCCGGCGAGTGGCGCGAACGCCCCACCCACCTGCAGGAGCCGCCAGAGGAGGGCCGCCGCCGTCGTGAGCCAGAAGACCGGCAGGACGGGGAGTCCTCCCTCGCGCCGCCATCCCGCGAGCGCCGCGGCCGCGACGAGCGGGGCCAACGCCACCAACGGGACGGGGAAGGGAATCAGGATGCGAAACAGCGGGACCTGCCCGAGATACGAGAGGAGGATCAGGACGCCGAGCGGTGCCCAGATCCCACGCTCCCGCGGCGGCTCGACGTGCTCCGCCACGCTGACCTCGGTTACTGCGCCGTCTGGCTGCGCGTGTACGGGAGCAACGCGAGGTAGCGAGCCTTCTTGATCGCCTTCGCGAGCTGCCGCTGATGGCGCGCGTCGACCCCGCTCAGCCGGCTCGGGAGGATCTTCCCGGTGTCGGTGATGAAGCGGGAGAGGAAACGCTCATCCTTGTAATCGATGAAGCGGATACCGGCCTCGGTGACCGGGCAGACCTTTCGGGAACGGCGCATGGGTTACTCCTCGTCCTCGTCGTCGTCGGCATCGCGCGCCCGACGGGCGGCGAGCTGCTCTTCAGTCATCGGCGGCGCGCCGAGCTCGTGCTCGTGCACCGAGACCAGGTAGCGGATGACCCCGTCGTCGAGCTTGAGGGCACGCTCGAACTCCGGCAGGGCCGCGGCGTCGGCGTGGAACCGGGCGACGATGTAGTAGCCCGTCTCCTTGGTGCCGATCTTGTAGGCGAGCTGGCGCCGGCCCCAGTGATCCAGGGTGATGGGCGCGGTGGTGCCGAGGAGCGCGTGGTGCTTCTCCAGCTTCTCGGCGATGGCGGTGTCTTCGAGTCCGGCGTCGAAGATGTACACCGCCTCGTATTCACGAGACAATGTGGCAATCCTCCCTTTGGTCGTGATCGCCCCCCGCGGGTTGCCGACGCAGGAGGAGAGCGGGGATGTCCGGCCGACGGGCGTCGGCGCGGGGGCCCGGATGTGAACAGCCCTTAAGTCTACCCGAGACCCGCAGCCCTGGTCAACGGGCGGACGGTCTCGGGCGCGGCCCGCCGACTCGGGGCCGACGGAAGACCAGCTGGCTACCGCAGCCGGTCGAGCCCCCGCTCCGCCGCCAGGACCCCGAAGCTCGGGGCCGGGTTCCCCACGAGCACCCCCTGCCACGCCGCCCGGGCCTCTCCCACCCGGCCGTTCGCGGCGTGCCACTGCCCCATCCCGTTCCCGATGGTCTGGCGCTCCAGCACGCTCGCATCGGCGGGGAGGAGACGCTCCGCCGGGAGGGCGCCCTTCATCCAGAGCAGCAGACGGTGGTAGCTCCCGTTCTCGATGATGTCCCAGGATGGGTCGATCGGGGCGAGCACCTGCGCGACCTCCGCGCGGCGGCCGAGGTGCGCGAGCGAGAGCACCCACCAATAGGTCGCGGCGACGCGCTGGTCGAGGTTCGAGGCCACGCGCGCATCCTCCGCCCAGATCGGCTCGGCGAGGGCGAAGTCCCCGTCAAGGAAGTACGCCAACGCGAGGTGATAGCGGATGTTGGAGTGGAGCGAGCTCGTCGGGATGCCACGGGCGTTCGGCTGACCGTCCGGCTCGACGACATCGGGCCAGGACCGCACGACGGCCCACGCGCGCTCGAGGTCCGCGCGCGCCCGTCGGGTATCGCGGATCGAGAGGAAGCGGTGCCCCCGATGGCGGAGGAGGAACGGGGACTCCGGGTGCCGTTGCAGCCCGAGCGTGTAGAGGTCGATCGCGCGCTGATAGGCGCCGGTGTAGCCGATGCGGCGACCGAGCCAGATCAGCGCGTCCCGGTCCTGCGGTGCCCGGTCATACGCCGCCTGGGCGGCGGCGAGGTCGGGGGGGACGAGGACGGCGGGGTCCTGCGCCGCCGCACGCGGGGCGGCGAGCAGGATCAGCAGGAGCGCGGGGCCCATGGTGCCGAGCGCCTGGAGGCGCAGGCTCTGACGGACGGCGGGCGTGACGACGGCTCGATGATGCATCGGAACCTCCGGGACGGGCCGCCCGGTCCCGGGCGGGATGAGGTCAGACGTTGAAGCGGAAGAGCAGGACGTCTCCATCCTTCACGAGATACTCCTTCCCCTCGCTGCGGACGGCACCCTTCTCCTTCGCGCCCTTCCAGCCACCGAGCGCGACGAAGTCGTCGTACGCGACGGTCTCCGCGCGGATGAACCCGCGCTCGAAGTCGGTGTGGATCACCGCCGCCGCCTTGGGGGCGGTGTCACCCTGCTTGATGGTCCAGGCGCGGACCTCCTTCTCGCCAGCCGTGAAATACGTCTGCAGGCCGAGGAGGTGGTACCCGGCGCGGATGAGCCGATCGAGCCCCGCCGACTCGAGGCCGAGTGACGCGAGGAAGTCCGCGCGGTCCTCGGCCGGGAGCTCGGCGAGCTCCGACTCGATCTTCGCCGAGAAGGTCACGACCTCCGCGGGCTCGTGGTCCGCGGCGATCGCGGCCCGGAGCGCGGTGACGTATGGCCCTTCGGTACCGGTGAGCTCGGCGTCGGTGACGTTCGCGGCGTAGAGGATCGGCTTGAGGGTCAGGAGCTGGAGCGGCTTGAGGAGCTCGCGCTCCTCCGGGGTGAGGGCGACGTGCCAGAGGGCGCGGCCATCGGCGAGCGGCGCCTGCGCCTTCTCGAGGGCGGCGGCTTCGGTGGCGGCGGCCTTGTCCCCCGTCTTCGCCGCGCGCTTCGCCTTGTCGAGGCGCTTCTCGACCACGCTCAGGTCGGCGAGGGCGAGTTCGAACTCGATCGTCTCACGGTCGCGGGCCGGGTTCACGCTCCCGTCCACGTGGATCACGTCAGCATCGTCGAAGCAGCGGACGACGTGCACGATGGCGTCGGTCTCGCGGATGTTCGAGAGGAACGCGTTCCCACGCCCCTCCCCCTGCGACGCCCCTTTCACGAGCCCGGCGATGTCGACGAACTGCACCGCCGCCGGGACCGTCCGCTCGGGACGTACGATCTCGGCCAGCCGGTCGAGACGTGGGTCCGGTACAGTGACGACGCCGACGTTCGGGTCGATCGTGCAGAACGGATAGTTCGCGGCCTCGGCCTTGGCGGCCGTGAGGGCGTTGAAGAGCGAGGACTTGCCGACGTTCGGGAGGCCGACGATGCCGAGGCTGAGCATCCGAGGGAAGGGCAGGAGGTGGAGACTGCGACGAAAGGTAACGGCG
>DAISWY010000091.1:0-2932 GCA_036826135.1 Gemmatimonadaceae bacterium
GCGGGTGGGCGGGCTCCAGTATCCCGTCCCCGAGGCCTCGCACGACGGGACGGCGTTCCTCTTCGCCGACCACTTCCCCACGACCGACGGTCTCGCGCGCTTCCATCCCGTGGCGTACCTGCCACCCGCCGAGCTGCCTGATGCCGAGTTCCCGTTCTTCCTGAACACGGGGCGGCAGATGTATCACTGGCACACGGGCACGATGACACGTCGCAGCACGGCACTCGACGCGCGGGAGAGTACCCCGACGCTCGAGCTGCATCCGGTCGACGCCGCCGACCTCGGCGTGGCGGACGGGGACGAGGTGCAGGTGACCTCGCGGCGGAACACCATCCGCGTGCACGTGAGGCTCTCCGAGCGCGTGGCGCGCCGGCAGGTCTTCCTGCCGATGCACTACCGCGAGGCGGCGGCGAACCTGCTCACCAACCCGGCGCTCGATGGCCCGTCCGGCATCCCGGAGTTCAAGGTGTGCGCGGTGCGGGTGGATGCGCTTTCCCCGGTGGCGATGTCCGGCGATCATTAGGGGTTCGTTTTCCCCAACCCCGAACGCCGAGTCTCCCGGTGCGCGCACTGGTCAAGGTACATCCCACCGAAGGGTTCGAGCTCCGCGACGTGCCGATCCCTGCGATCCGCGAGGACGAGGTCCTCATCCGGGTGAAGGCCGCCGGCGTCTGCGGCACCGACGTCCACATCCACGATTGGGACGCGTGGGCCCAGGGCCGTTGCCGCCCCCCGTTCACCGTCGGCCATGAGTTCGCCGGGGTGGTCGAACGCATCGGGGGGCTCGTCACCGACGTGAAGGTCGGCGATCGCGTGACCGCCGAGGGGCACATCGTCTGCGGGCACTGCCATCTCTGCCGCACCGGGAACGCACACGTCTGCCCGGCGACCAAGATCATCGGCGTCGACCGCGACGGCGCCTTCGCCGACTACATCGCGATGCCGGCGAGCAACGTCTGGCAGCTCGACCCGGCGATCCCCTTCGCGGTGGGCGGGATCCACGACCCGATGGGGAACGCCTTCCACACCGCGCTGCACGGGACCGACCTGCCCGGCGCGACGGTGCTCGTCACCGGGTGCGGCCCAATCGGGATCTTCGCGGTGGGGATTGCGAAGGCCGCGGGCGCGTCGGCGATCATCGCGTCCGACGTGAACCCCACGCGCCTCGCGCTCGCGCGGCGCATGGGCGCGACGGCGGCGGTGACGCCCGCCGAGGCGGCCGAGGCGGTGCGTGCCGCGACACACGGGCTCGGGGTGGACGTGGTCCTCGAGATGAGCGGCGTCCCCGCCGCGATCCATCAGGCCTTCGCGCTCGTGCGCGTCGGCGGTCGCGTGCAGATGCTCGGCATTCCGGCCAAGCCGATGGACGTGGACTTCGCGACGGAAGTGATCTTCAAGGGACTCACCGTCTACGGCGTCGTGGGCCGCCGGATGTACGACACCTGGATCGCGATGCAGCAGTTCCTGCGGGCGGGGCAGTTCGACCCGACGCCGGTGATCACGCACACCTTCCCGCTCGAGGCGCACGCCGAAGCGATCGCCGCGATCAAGTCGGGCGAGGCGGGGAAGGTGATCTTCGAAGTGTCAGCGGACAGGTGACACGCACCAGGTGACACGCACCAGGTGACACGCACCAGGTGACACGCACCAGGTGACAGGGACCAGGAGACCGGGACGACGATGAACCAGGCGTTCGTGAACGAACTGCAGTCGGGGCTCGACGCCCTGAAGACCGCCGGCACCTACAAGCGGCTCAACCATCTGGCGTCGCCGCAGGCGGCGCGCGTGCAGATGGAGGGGCGCGGCGAGGTGCTGATCCTCTCCTCGAACAACTATCTCGGCCTCTGCGACGAGCCCGCGGTGGTCGAGGCGGGCATCCAAGGGCTCCGCGACTTCGGCGCGGGGACGGGGAGCGTCCGCTTCATCTGCGGCACCTTCACGGTGCACCGCGAGCTGGAGACCGCGCTCGCGCGCTTCGTCGGGACGGAGGCATCGATGAGCTTCGTCTCCGCCTGGAACGCGAACGAGGGACTCACCGCGTCCATCGTCGAGGCCGGTGATTTCGTCATCTCCGACGCCCTGAACCACGCGTCGATCATCGACTCGATTCGCCTCGCGAAGGCGATCACGAAGTGCACCACCGCGGTGTACGCCCACGGTGACCTCGACGACCTCGTCGCGAAGCTCCGCGCGAACGCCGGGGCGCGGCGGCGTATCATCTGGACCGACGGCGTCTTCTCGATGGAAGGGAGCATTGCCAAGCTCCCCGAGTTGCTGCAGATCGCCCGCGACCACGACGCGATCCTCGTAATGGACGACTCGCACGCCACCGGTGTGCTGGGGGCGACGGGCCGCGGGACAGCGGAGCACTTCGGCGTGGTGGGTGAGGTAGACATCATCACGAGCACGCTGGGCAAGGCCCTCGGTGGTGCGGCGGGCGGCTTCGTCGCGGGGCCCGCGGCGCTCTGCGACACACTCACGCAGCGCTCACGCCCACAGCTCTTCTCGAACGCGCTCCCGCCGACGGTGGCCGCGAGCGCGCTCGCCTCGGTGGAGTTCATCGAGCAGCACCCGGAGCGCGTGACGCGCCTGCACGAGAATGCGCGCTACTTCCGCGCCGCCATCCGCGAGGCGGGCTTCTCCCCGCTCGACGGCGATACGCCGATCGTCCCGATCATCATCGGCGAGACGGCTGACGCGATCCGGATGAGTGAGCTCCTGCTCGCCGAGGGGATCTTCGTGACCGGGTTCGGCTTCCCGGTGGTGCCACACGGGACGGCCCGGCTGCGGTGCCAGATCTCGGCGGCGCATACGCGGGAGGACCTCGACCACGCGGTGCGGAGCATCCGGAAAGTCGGGCTCGCGACCGGCGTGCTCCGATAGCGCGGTCGTCGGGTCGCGAAAGGCACGGGGCCGCCGGCTGATGCCGGCG
>DAISWY010000091.1:2942-6251 GCA_036826135.1 Gemmatimonadaceae bacterium
CGGCGGCCCCGTGCCACATTCACGCACGCCGCGAAGACGCGACGCTTACTTCGCCGCCTTCTTCTTGGCTGGCGCCTTCTTCTTCACCGGCTTCTCGGCCGGCGCGGCCGCCGCCTTCTTCGCCTTCGCGCGCCCCTTCTTCGGGGCCTCGGCCGGCGCGGACTCCGGCTCCGCCGCGGTCGTCGACGCCGATGCCGTCACCGGCTCGTCGACAACGCCGAGCAGGAGCAGGCTCGGCGGCACCGCCGCCTTCGCGCCTGGACGACCCCGCGTGTTCGGCGCGGAGCGCGGGCCCATCCCGCGCGGCGCGGGCGCGGCCGGCACCGCAACCGGCGTCGCCGCCGCCTCGGCACTCGCGAGCTGATCGGCGATGCTCGGACCGCCAGAGGACGCCAACACCTCGAAACTCTCCCCGCGCTTGCGGAGGTCGAGGATCCCGGCGTCGTGCGCATCCTTGAGGATCCGCGTGAAGTTCCGCTCGGAGAGCGACTCGCTGTCCCGGGCGAGGAGCGCACGGGACTCCGCGCGCACACGCTCGGCGGACACGGGCGCATCACCGCGCGTCACCGCCGCGACCGCACGCCGCACGAGGTCGAACGCCTCGTCGCGCGTCAGGCGCAGCCCCTCGGCGCCGATGGTCGCATCGACGACCGGGGCCTTCGCGGCGGGCTTCGACGCCCCCGTGGCGGCAGGTGCATCCGTCGACGCGGCCTCGGCCGCCGAGGCCTCCCCCGTCGACTCCGCTGTCTCACCGGTCCGCTCGCGATCGCGGTCACGCCCGCGACCACCGCGGCCGCGGCGCCCACGACGACGCCCACCCTCACGCTCTTCTCGCGGCTCGCCCGCGGCGGGACGCTCGGCGCGCTCCGTCGGAGCCGCGCCCGCCTTCGACGCCGCCGGCCCGACCTCGAGCTGCCCGTTCTCGAGCTTCACCACGTGGAGGAGCCCCTTCTGGGACGCCTCGAGGCAGAAGCGCGAGAACTTCGCCATCCCGAGGTTCTTCTCGTCGAACGACGGGTCGATCTCGACCATCACCTGCTTCAGGCGGTCGGAGCGCATCACGTCGCCGTTGCGCTGCATCCGCCCAATGGCCTCGGTGACGAGCTCCCACGGATCCCACTTCTTCTGCTCCGCCTCGTCACCCGACTTCACGAGACCGGCGAGCGCGTTGTAGGAGTAGTACTCGTCGCAGTTCTGGACGAGGAGATCGCTCGACGACTCCCGGATGCCGACGCCGATGACGTACTTCCCGTACTCCTTGAGCTTGAGCACGAGCGACGAGAAGTCGGAGTCGCCGGAGAGCAGGATGAAGGTCCCGATCTCCGGACGCGTGAAGACGAGCTCCATCGCATCGACGGCGAGCCGGATGTCAGTCGCGTTCTTCTTCGAGCTGCCGTAGGCCGGCGCGAAGATGAGGTCGATCGACGACTCGGAGAGCGGAACGATGTACTGCGGGTAGCGGCGCCAGTCGGCGTAGGCGCGCTGCACGGCCACCTTGCCCGAGATGATGGAGCTGCTGAGGAGGTTGCGGAGCTCCGTCTGCAGATCGGAGCGGATCCCCATCGTGACGTTGTCGAAGTCGATGAGGAGCGCCGCGTTGGGCGCGTGCGGATGGCCGGGGGTCTCGGCCTGGGGGCCCCGATGGACGGGAGCCACCACGACGCGCCCGGGGCGCGCCGAGTGATGCGGACGATGTGACATGCGTTTCCTTGGCGCCTCGCGCCATGGGAGTGATGAGGCGCGGGGGCGATCGCGCACAGCCGCTCGTCCGGACCCGCAGGTCCCGGAAGATGCCGCTGGCGCAGCCGCGCACCCGCTCGAAGCACCGCTCACGGGCCAGGCGTCGGGCCCCCCGATCCGGGGGACTGCCACGCCGCCGTCTTCGGCAACTTCTGACGGGAAACCTAGCCACGTGCGACGTAAATGACAGGTGGGCCGTGACTTCGACCCGATGCACGGGCACGGAACGGACCGTAGCTTACGGGTGTGTCAGTTCGACCCACCTGGGGGCCACGCCGCCCACTCCCCTTCAGGACCCGGCTCCTCGTCGTTTTGACGATGCTCGCCCTCGTCCCCGCACTCCTGCTGACGCTGGCGTGGAGTGGGATGGCGGCGCGCGTCCTGCCGATCGTCGGCGGGATCGGTGCGTGGGAGGCGGTGGTGCGCACGGGGGATGCCGCCATCGCGGCCGCCCGGACGCAGCCGGGAACACCCGAGGCGACCGCCGCACTCGATGCACACGCCGCCCTGCTCGATGCGTCCGCGGTGCAGGCCCGCCGGACGGCGTTCCTCGGCCAGCGGGTGATCGGAGCGGTCCTCCTCGTCGGACTCGTCCTCCTCGTGCTCCTCGGCATCGTCACCTGGCGCGTGGCCGGCCACCTGAGTCGCCAGCTCTCGCGTCCGCTCGACGAGCTGGTGGGGTGGACCGACCGGATCGCGCGCGAGGTGCCGCTCCCATCGGACGCCGAGGTCACGGTGCGCGGCGCCCCTGAATTCGGGGTCCTGCGCGACGGGATGCGGCGGATGGCGTCGGAGCTCGAGGCAGGGCGTCGGGCGACGGTCGAGGCCGAGCGGCTCGGGGCCTTCCGAGAATCGGCGCGGCAGGTCGCGCACGAGCTGAAGAATCCGCTCACCCCCATCCGATACGCAGTGGCGACGCTCCGCCGCCAGGCGACCCCGGAGCAGCGGGAGGCGATCGACGTGCTCGATGCCGAATCGGCACGGCTTGAGGCGATGGCGACGAGCTTCGCGCAGTTCGGTCGACTCCCTGACGCCCCCACGGCGCCGGTCGATCTCGCCGCCCTCATCCGGGCCGCGGCGCGTCACACGCTGCCGCCGGAGGTCACCTTCCGCTACGTCGGTCCCGAGACGCTCGTCATCGACGGGCAGCACGAGGCGCTGCAACGTGCGATTGCGAACCTGCTCCTCAACGCCACGCACGCCACCGACGGCCTCGGGACGGTGACCATCACCGTCGCCGACACGGGGCACGACGTGACAATCGCCGTCTCGGACGATGGCTGCGGCATCCCGGCGGCGGAGCTCCCGCGCATCTGGGAGCCGTACGTGACCCGTCGCGCGGGCGGCACCGGGCTCGGCCTCGCGATTGTGAAGCAGACCATCCTGGCGCACCACGGCGCGGTCGAGGCGATCAGCGCACCCGGCGAGGGGACGACGATCACGCTGCGCCTCCCGCGCCGAACCGGGTGACGCGAGATGCCCTCGGTGCTGGTGGTCGACGACGAAGCCAACCTCCGCTGGATGGTCGGGGCGGTCCTCGCGCAGGAGGACTACGAGGTGCACGAGGCC
>DAISWY010000091.1:6351-9401 GCA_036826135.1 Gemmatimonadaceae bacterium
GGCCTGGTGCTCGCGGTCGCGAACGCGATGGAGCTGCGCCAGGTGCGACACGAACGCGCGGTGCTCCGCGCCGACCTCGGGCTCGGTGCTGACCTCGTCGGCGACTCCCCGGCGATGGTCACCGTGCGCGAGACCATCGCGCGCGTGGCGCGTTCCGACGCGCGCGTCCTCATCACGGGGGAGTCGGGGACGGGGAAGGAGCTCGCCGCGGCCTCGGTCCACACCCAGAGCGCGCGTCGGGAACGCCCGCTGCTCCGTGTCCCCTGTGCCGCCATCCCCGCGGAACGCCTCGCCGCGGTGCTCTTCGGCCAGGAACGTGGCGCCATCACGGGCGACCCCGAACGTCGCATCGGTCACGTGGAGCTCGCGCACGGTGGGACGCTGGTCCTCGACGAGGTCGCCGCGCTGCCGTCCGACGTCCAGCGACGGCTCCGGCGCCTCCTCGACGCGCGGGAGATCGAGCGCCTCGGCGGGACGCGTGCGATCAAGGTGGACGTGCGCGTGGTGGCCACGACGCGACACGATCTCCCGCGGCTCGTGCGCGAGGGACGGTTCGACGCCGACCTGTACTTCGGGCTCAATGTGGTCGCGCTGCCGCTCCCACCCCTCCGCGAGCGCCCGACGGACCTCCCCGCGCTCGTGGCGCACTTCGAGGCCCAGCGTCGCCGCCGCGGCGGCCCCGCACCCACCCGGTGGACCGACGAGGCACTCGATCGGCTCGCGCGCCATCCGTGGCCCGGCAATGTCCGCGAACTCGCGAACGTCCTCGAGCGCGTCGCTTTGCAGCATGGAGACCGGGTCGTCGGCGCGGCCGAGGTGGATGCGGTGCTCCCGTCCGATGGGGAACCGCCGCTCCCCGCCGCCGAGCAGCTCGACACCCCGCTCGCCGACGCGCTCGACGCGCACGAGCGCCTGTTGATCCTCCGCGCCCTCGCGGCCGCGAACGGCGTGGTCGCCGAAGCGGCGCGACGCCTCCGCACCGACCGCCCGAATCTCTACCGCCGGATGAAACGCCTCGGGATCGGCGACGTAGGATAGGTGTCCACCACTCGCTCGCTCCTCTTTCTCCCAGCCCGTCTCGACATGCTGTGCACGACTCGCCGCATCGATCGCCCGCTCCACGTCACCCTCACGATCACCCTGTTCCTGCTCGCCAGCGCTCTCCCTGGCGCCGCGGGCGCGCAGGGTGGACGCATCCGGGAGATCCCCACCTGGCGAGAGGCGATCGCGCGCTACAACGCGCCCGGGACGACCCGGGTGGATGGTCCCTATGTGCTCGAGGCCGCCGGGCGTTCGGCGGGCGACGTCGCCGTGCTCACCGGTCCCGTGCGCATCGCGGGGACGATTGCGGGGCACCTCGTCGCGGTGAACGCCGACGTGCGACTCGACGCGAGTGCGGTCATCGAAGGGGATCTTCTGGTGCTCGGCGGCACGCTCGACCGTGCGCCTGAGGCGCGCGTCGGCGGGGAGGTACGCCTACAGGCGGAGGTGTTGCGCTACCGGCTCGACGACGGGGTCCTCGTGGCGGAGGAGATGGGCCTTCGCGAGTGGCTGCCGGCCGATGCGCGCGATCGGGCGCCCCGCGGCTCCTCGACCGAACTCTTTCACGTCTCTGCGGCGACGTACAACCGCGTGGAAGGCTTGCCGGTCCTCATCGGGCCGAAGCTCCGGCGACGTACCGCCTGGGGGAGCATCGACCTCGCGGCACTCGGTCTGCTGCGGACGGCCGGCCCCGTCGCGTGGGATCGCGGGACCCTCGGGCACGACGCCTCGCTGCAGGTGCGCGTTGGCGAGGCGAAGGCCATCGCCGTCGGCGCGCGTGCCTTCGACCGCATCGATGCCGTCGAAGCGTGGCAGATCTCCGACACCGAGTCGGGGCTCGCGACCTGGATCGCGCACCGTGACCAGCGTGACTACTACGGTCGGCATGGTGGCGAGCTGACGATCGGCGGACGCGCCGGCGGATACGGAAGCGTCGATCTCTTCGTCGGCCGCGAGCGGTGGCGCTCGGTCGAATCGCGCGACCCGGTGACGCTGAGCCGCGCCCGGGAGGCGTGGCGGCCGAATCCGATCGTCGACGTGGGCGTCGTCGACCTCAGTGGGATCCGGTTCCGCATCGACACGCGAGAGAAGCTGCGGTCGCCGCTCACCGGCGGCTGGTTCGTGCAGGCGGACGTCGAGCGCGGCCGCGGGCGCCTCCTCCCCGCCCTCGACCCTCGGATGCTGCCGGCGCTCGACTTCGCGCCGATCCTCCCGCAAGACGTCGCGTACACCCGTGGATTCCTCGACGCACGCCGGCGCACGCGGATCGCACCGGGCACGGAGCTCTCCCTCCGGCTCGTCGCCGGCGGATCTCTGGGTGGGGATCGGCTCCCCTTGCAGCGCCGTGTCTCCATCGGCGGCCCCGGCTCGGTTGAAGGCTACGATTTCCGGCGCGCCCCGAACGACGCCGTCGACGTCTTCACCTGCGGCGGCATCGGTATCTGGCCCGGCGACGCGACCCAGTGCGAGCGGATGCTCCTCATGCAGGCGGAGCTGCGTCAGCCGATCGGCTTCGATTGGCAGATCGGAGGCGATGACTGGTCGGTCGGGATCGACGAGCGACCGAGCTGGGTGCTCTTCGCCGACGCAGGTCGCGGGTGGATGCGACCCGGCACGGGGGACCCGGCGCTCGAGGTCTCGGGGATCCCGACGCTCGGGAGCTTCCGCACCTCGCTCGGGCTCGGCATCGACTTCGGCGGGCTCGGGCTCTACGTCGCGAAGGCGGTGTCCACGGGCCGCGAGCCGATGAACGTCCTCTTGCGCGTCGGCCGTCGGTTCTGATGCGTCGACGGGCGGTCCACCGCCTCTTCCTCGCGGCCACGCTCGGCCCGGCGCTCCTCTCGACGACCGCGCCATCGCTCGGCGCGCAGGCGCGGTCGCCCGGCGTGGTCATCGATCTCCCGGCCACGGAGCGGCTCACAGAGGAGGGGCCGGTCGTGCGCGCCCAAGGGGTCCTGACCGCTCCGAATCTCGCCGCGCTCGTGACCGCCGGGTTCCCCGCGCGACTC
>DAISWY010000092.1:0-3771 GCA_036826135.1 Gemmatimonadaceae bacterium
GTCCCCTGCACGCCGTTCAGGCGCGAATAGGGGCGCGGGTTCGAGACGTCGTGCTGCAGCAGGATGTTGCGCCCCTTCGCCGTCATGATGAGCGACGAGTTGAGGTCGCCCGTCACGTAGCGCTCGGTCCACTTGGCGTTCGTCCGGTCGGGGACCGTCGCCTCGCGATGCAGCGTGAGCCCGCGCTCCGGCGTGCTCATCGACACCAGATAGGTCATCCGGTCGCCGGCGTTGAGGTCCATATACCACGCCACGGGGCCGAGCCCGTGGGTCGGATACAGGTTGCCGTTCATCCGCGTATGCCAGCCCCGCCGCCAGAGCCCCTCGTCGCGGTCCTCGAAGAGGATCTCACGCAGGTCGTGCAGGTAGGCCGCGGAACCGTAGAGCACCTCCCCGAGCACGCCGTCGTGCACGAGGCGGTTCACCAGCATCTCGTTGTAGCCGTAGTTGCAGTTCTCGAGCTGCAGGCAGTGCCGCTGCGCCGCCTCGCTCGCGTCGACGAGGGCCCAGAGATCCTGCAGCGTCGTCCCCACCGGGCACTCGGATCCGCAGTGCTTTCCGGCGCGGAGCGCGGCGAGGAGCACCGGCACGTGCCACTCCCACGGCGTGGCCGTGTAGACGAAGTCGACGTCATCGCGCGCGACGAGCCGCTCGAAGCCGCGCTCGCCGTCGTGTGTAGCAGGAGCCGCCATCCCGGCGTCGGTGCACATCTTCACCGCGCGGGCCATCTTCTCGGGGACGGTGTCCGCCACGGCAACGATCCGCACGCCGTCGATCGCCAGCAGCTCCGAGAGCACGCTCCGGCCACGGAGCCCGGTGCCGACGATCCCGATCCGCACCGTCTGATGACGCGCAAAGGGGACCCCCTTCATCGTCCGCGCGCCCGCCGGACGCGGTGGGATGGCCTCCGGGGCCCGGACGGCGGTGATCGATTCGGCGATAGCGGGGAGGGGCGTCAGCGCCCCGGCAGCGGCGATCCCCACGCCGGTGACGAGGGTCTGCTTGAGGAGGTCGCGGCGGTTCAGCGGATCGGTCACGAGCGGGGGCCTCGGAACGAAGCGGTTCGGAAGGGGACCCGGACGGCGGGTCAGGCGGGCTGACGGACCTCCGAATGGTCGCCCAACACGACCGAGCCCGTAACCCCCTCGACCACACAGGCATCCCCCACCATCGAATCACGCAGGGAACACCCCGTCACCCGCGTCCCGCTCCCCAGGATGGTGTCGCGCAACGTCGAGCCCGACACCGTCGTGCCCGCGGGCACCACGACGTTCGGCCCGATCGTCGAATCGGTCACCGTCGCCCCGGCCTCGATCCGCACCGGCGGGACCACCGTCACGCCCGGCATCGCCGGTGCCTCCGCGCGGCCCTTCTCGAGCATCACACGGTTCGTCTCGAGCAGCGTGTCGAGCTTCCCGGCGTCGTACCACCCCTCCACATCGATCACGCGGAGCTTCGCCCCGCGGTCGATCATGTACTGGAAGGCGTCGGTGAGGTAGAACTCCCCCTTGTTCGCGGGCTGCGCGAGGACGTGCGCGATCCCCTCGTAGAGGAGCTGCCAGTTCCGGATGTAGTAGAGCCCGATGTTCGCCCGCTTCGAGATCGGGGTGTCGGGCTTCTCGACGATCCGCGTCATATGCCCCGCGGCATCGGTGACGACCACGCCGAAGCGCTGGTAGTCCTCGACCTCTTTCACCCAGATGATCCCGTCGTCCTCGCAGTCACGGATCACCGAGAGGTCGGCATCGAAGATCGTGTCGACGAAGATGATCAGGACCGGCTGGTCGACGTGGGGCCGCGCCAGCGCGAGCGCACCGGCGGTGCCGTCCTGGACGCGCTGCTCGACGAAGACGCCGGGGATGCCGTACGCCGACGAGGCGTGGCGCTCGACCGTGTCCTTGAGATGCCCGGTGATGTAGACCACCTGCTCCACCCCGCCCAGCCGCGCCACGTCATCCATCACGTAGTCCATCACGGGCTTGCCGGCGACCTTCAGCATCGGCTTCGGCACCGTGTGGGTGTGCGGCCGCAGCCGCGTTCCCTTGCCGGCGAGCGGGATGACGACCTTCATCGTGCGCGAACCCTCAGCGGGCCGCGACGAGCCGGTCGCGCAGGCGACCCAGCCGGCGACGGACCGAGCCGTCCATCACGGTGTCGCCGACGCGCACCACGACGCCCCCGAGGATGCGGGGATCGACCGTGACGTGCGGCACGACGGTCTTCTTGAGCGCCGCCGAGAGCGCGGTCGCGATCGCGGTCTGCGCCGCCGCGTCCATCTCGCGGGCGACGGTCACCCGTGCGTGCACGCGCCCCTCCGCCTCGTCGAGGAGGTTGTGATACTCAGCCGCGACGGCCGGGAGGAGCATCTGCCGGCGGTTGGTCACGAGCTTCTGCACGAAGCGCACGAACGTGGGCGCCGGCGCGACGGGCCCGAGGGCCTTCGCGAGCACGGCGTTCTTCTCCGCCGCGCTGATCTGCGGCGCCTCGAGGAAGTGCCGGAGCGTCTCGTCACCGGCGACGGCGTCACCGAGCGCCCCGATCGCCGTGCCCCACGCGGCGGGGTCCCCCGCCTTCCGGGCAAGGGCCAGCAGCGCCTCGGCGTAGTTCTTCGCGATCGAGACCTCGCGCATCACTTGCCCCCGAGGGAGGCGAGGTACTGCTCGACCATCTGCCGGTCGGCGGTGGCGTCGAGCTTCTGCCCGATCAGCTTGCCGGCGCCGGCGAGCGCGAGGTCGACCGCCTCACGCCGCAGGTCGGCGATCGCCTTCGCCTTCTCCGCCTCGATCTCCTTGCGCGAACGCTCCATCAGCTCGGCCTGCTGCTGCCGCGTCTGCTCGAGGAGCTCGTTGCGCATCTGCTCCGCCGTCGCACGCCCCTCGGCGATGTAGCGCTGCGCCTCACCGCGGGCCGCCTCGATGGCGGCCTTCTGCTCGGCGATCAGCTTCGCGGCCTCGGCGCGGTCGCGCTCAGCGGCGGCCATCGCATCGGCGATCGCGCGCTCGCGGCCCGCGACGGCCTCGAGGATCGGGCCGAACGCGAACGTCTTGAGCCCGATCATCAGGAGGACGAAGACGATGATCGTCCACGTCATCAGGCCGAGGTGCGGGTCGAGAAGACCCGGCTTTGCGGCGGCCTCCGCCTCGGACGAGGCGAGGGCGGGGGTGGCCGCGGCGGCGAGGAGGGCGAGGGCGGAGAGCGGAGCGCGCATGGTCGGGATGAGGAAGAGGTCGGCCGAGGCCGGGACGACGAGGCGGGAGCGGGACCGCGTGGGGCCGCGACGGCGAACGCCGCCGCGACCCCCGCGGGGTCTGCTTAGAACTTGCCCTGGATCTGGAACGCGACGACGACGCCGAAGAGCGCGGCGCCCTCGATGAGGGCCGCGAGGATGAGCGCGGCGGTCTGGATCTTGCCAGCGGCCTCGGGCTGACGGGCCATGCCCTCGACGGCCTGGCCGCCGATGCGGCCGATGCCCATGCCCGCGCCGATCACGGCGAGGCCGGCGCCGAGCCCGGCACCGATGAGGGCGAGACCGGCCTGGCCGGTGATGCCAGCCGCCTCGGCGGCGGCGGGGACGAACGCCACCGTGGCAGCGGCCGCTTCCTGCATGAACGCGACGAACATCGGAGAAACCTCGAAAAGGAGTTCGGTCCAGCGTGGTCCTGCGCGCCGGTCGGCGCCGTCCGTCACTGGGCCTCACGACCCAACGGACTTCCCCCGGTCACTCGCCGGGGTACGGGGTGCTGCGGGTCGAACGGGTCCTGCGAGTCCTGC
>DAISWY010000092.1:3871-9385 GCA_036826135.1 Gemmatimonadaceae bacterium
GTCCTGCGAGTCCTGCTAGTGATGCGCCTCACGGATCTGCCCGATGAACACCGAGGACAGGAGCGTGAAGATGAAGGCCTGGAGGAACGCGACGAAGAGCTCGAGCACCATGATCAGCGTCGCCATCACGAGCGGCGCGCCGCTGATGAGGTTGCCGAATTCGAAGATCAGCCCCATCAGCGCGAGCACGACGATGTGCCCCGCCGTCATGTTCGCGAAGAGACGGATCGCCAGCGCGAACGGCTTCGTCAGCTTCCCGATCATCTCGACCGGGCTCATGATCAGGAACATCAGCGGGCGCATCGGCGCCGGCAGCTCGTTGTTCCAGTAGAAGATCGTGTTCAGATACCCGACCCCGTTCGCCCGAATGCCCGCCACCTCGACCGTGAGGAAGGTCAGGATCGCGAGGGTCGCGGTGACCGAGATGTTGCCCGTGGCCGTCGACCCGAACGGCACGAGGCCGAGCAGGTTGAGCGTCAGGATCATGAAGAACGCGGTGAGCAGGTAGGGGACGAATCCCTCGCCGTGGTGCCCGACGTTCGGGAGGATGACCTCGTTTCGGATGTAGAGGATCATCGCCTCGATCGCGTTCGCCCCACCCGTCGGGACGCCGCCGCGCGTGACGGCGCGCCCGTGCGCGCGGCGCACGAGGAGCATCACGAGGAAGAGGAGCGCCGCGCCGATCCAGAGCATCACGACGTGCTTCGTCGGCGAGAGATCAATCTCCAGCGGCCCGACATGGATGGGCGCCCACTTCGGGAGCGTGCACTCCATGAAGAAGGGGAACTTCCAGTAGGGGATCTCGACGTGGTCGCCGTTGGTGATGTGCGGCGTGATGATGTCCACCTTCCCCGCGTGGCCCGCCTCGGGGACGTGGCAGGCGCTGCCGGTGCCCGCGGCGTGCGCGGGGGCGGCGGCGAGGACGAGGAGGGCGAGCGTGGCGACCAGCGAACGGAGCGTCATGATCTCAGGAAGAGAGGCTCGAACAGCATCGTGACGAAGAAGAACCCGACCAGGCTGACCAGCGCCGTCCCCGAGGGGAGCCCCAGCGCCGGGATGCCAAGGAGGGCATGACCGACGACCACCGCGAAGCGGATCAGGGAGCCGAGCCCCCAGCCCGCGATGGGATTCGACGTGACGAACGGCCGAGCCACGGCGAAGGTGAGCGCCTGCACGACGACGGCGATCCCGGCACTCGTCCAGATCGCCTCCACGGCCCGAGGGTCCGTGACGCGACGCGTGACGAGCCACGCGATTCCCCCGACGAGGAGCGCGGCGAGCGCCGTGAAGGCGGCCCCGCGTCTCATCGAGTCCCCTCGCCCGTCCGGGCCTCGGCCTCACGCCGCTGGTCGGCCATCAGGCTCCGGTACATGGAGTAGATGGAAGCGGCCAGACCGGTGAAGACACCGAGGAGGAGGAAGAGAGGTTCCGTGCCGATCCGTCGATCCACCCAGCGTCCCGCATAGAGGAAGAGCAGGATGGAGGCGACGAGCTGGAAGCCGAGCCCCGCGTACTTCGCCGCCGCCCCGATCGAGGTGGTGTCAGGATCAGGGGTTGGCCGCGGGGGAGTAGACATCCAGCTTTGAAAAGTAAGGGGCTTGTGAAAAAAAGCGCAAGCGAACACCAACCCGCTGTCGGGGAAGGACTTGGGCCATCCGTGACCGTTATCCGGACCGGTCGTCTTCCCATCGGTTTCCGGTTCTCGTGCACTCGGCCCCCTGCCCCACGGTCCCGATGATCCCTCGGCTCCCGCTCGGCCTCCTCTCCGCCGCCCTGCTGACCTTCGCCTGCGGTCCACGCGGGCGCAGCGAGGCCCTCGCCGCCGATGCCGGCTCCGGCACCGAGCCCCGTCTCGCCGTCTCGGTGAGCGACGAGGTCCGGCTCACCCTCGAGGTGCCCAACCCCGGTGAGGAAGCCGTCGACGTCGAGTTCCCCGACGGGCAGACCCACGACTTCGCCGTCGAGGACGCGGCGGGACGAGTCGTCTGGCGGTGGAGCGAGGGCCGACTCTTCACTCAGGGGATCCAGACCAAGGTGCTGCGTGCCGGCGAGTCGCTGACGTACGAGGCCACCTGGGAGCCTGCCGCGCCCGGGCGCTACACCGTGGTGGCCACGCTGCGGAGCCCCACGCTCCCCGTGACGCAAACCAGCATCGTGGTCGTCCCCGCGCGGTAGCGCGGACGGGTGATCGGGCCCACGGCCTCGATCGCCCGAGGGGACCGATGACCGGCGCGCCGAACGCGCGCGGCGCCGCGAGGCCGGGGCGCCGGCCGTGGATGTGCGGCGCGCCGCGAACGGTATATTGACGGGCGCCGTAGTCCGACCGACCCTCGTCCCGGAACTGCCTGTGTCCACCACGGACTCCAGAGATCTCGACCTCCTCGCGCAGCTCGCCCGCGCCCGGGGGGAGATCGCCGCCCAGATCGGCCGTCGCATCGTCGGCCAGCACGCCGTCGTCGACAACATGATCGCCGCGATCCTCGCCGGGGGGCACGTGCTCCTCGTGGGCGTCCCCGGCCTCGCGAAGACGCTGCTCATCCAGACGATCGCCCAGGCGCTCGATATGGAGTTCAGCCGCATCCAGTTCACCCCGGACCTGATGCCGAGCGACATCACCGGGACCGAACTCCTCGAGGAAGACCACGGGACGGGTCGACGGGCGTTCGTCTTCGCCAAGGGCCCGGTGTTCGGGAACATCGTGCTGGCCGACGAGATCAACCGTGCCCCGCCAAAGACGCAGGCGGCGCTGCTGCAGGCGATGCAGGAGCGCACGGTGACCGTCTCCGGGAAGACCTACGCGCTGCCGAACCCGTTCTTCGTGCTCGCCACGCAGAACCCCATCGAGCAGGAGGGGACGTATCACCTCCCCGAGGCGCAGCTCGACCGGTTCATGTTCGAGCTGCGAATCGGCTACCCGACGATGGAGGAGGAGGAGGCGATCGTTGCGAGCACCACCGGCACGGCGGGCGGGGAGATCACGCCCGTGATGACGGCAGACCAGCTGCGCGAGATGATGGCGCTGGTGCGACGCCTCCCGGCACCGCCCTCGCTGGTGCGGTACGCGGTGGGGCTCGCGCGGGCCACGCGGCCGAGGGAGCCCGAGGCATCGCCGGCGGTGCGGAAGTACGTCGCGTTCGGAGCAGGCCCGCGGGCGGGCCAGAACCTCGTGCTGGCCGCGAAGGCGCGCGCCGCGATGGACGGCCGCTCGGTGCCGGACCTCGAGGATGTGGATGCCGTCGCGTTCAGCGTCCTGCGGCACCGCGTCGTGCTGAACTTCCAGGCGGAGGCGGAGGGGGTCGGAATCGAGACCATCCTCGCGCTCGGGGGACGCGGCCGACCGGCCTGAGCCCTCGACGGTCCCATCGGGCGGGGACGCGGATGATGACGCCCGAGTGACGTGGATGATGGAGGATGGAGCTGTGTCGTCCCCCCCGCCCCCCCCGCAGGTGCACGCCCTCGGACTCGGCCACGCCGAGATCCGGGTGGGCCATGCCATCATCACCCCCACGAGCGACCGGCTGTTCGCGCTGACGTTCCACCTCTGCCTCCGGGCCGGGGAGTACATCACGCGCGACGAACTCGTCGCCCTGTTCTGGTCCGACGCCCCGCCGACCAAGGCGCGCCATTCGTTGCGCCAGATGTTGTATCGCCTCCGTCAGATGGGGCTCCCGCTCCTCGACGCCGGGGATGCGGTGCATCTGCCCGAAGCGGCGGTGTCGTGCGACGTGCGCGAGGTGCTTCAGGACGGCTGGGAGCTCGACGCACCGGCGGAGATGGTCCGAGCCGGCGGCGAGCGGATCATCGGCGGCCCCCTCGATGTGTCCGAGGACTACCGCGATTGGTACGATGCGACGGAGGCGCGCGTGCGCTCGCAGGTGCGACGGGCGGCGCTCCGGCATCTGTCGGCCGCGCGACGGGAGGGCCGCTGGCGCGACCTCGAGGGCTGGGCGTTGCAGGTGCTGCGCCACGACGCGCTGAACGAGGAGGCGACGCTCGCGCTCGCCGAGAGCATGGTGATGCAGGGGTCGAAGGCCCGGGCGCTGGAACTCCTGGACCGGTATCTCGGGGAACTCGGGGAGAAGGCGGACCGGATCGGGCTGCCCGCGAAGGTGCTGCGGAAGCGGATTGTGGGGGGAGGGGCTGGAACCGAAGCTACCCCAAGAACCCGCAACCACATTGTCGGCAGAGATGCAGAACTTCGCCATGCGCTCGGATTCCTTGAGCGGCCGATAGAGGAGGGCGGGCCGCGCTACTTCCTAATTCAAGGTGCAGCCGGGAGCGGAAAGTCTCGTTTGGCAGCCGAGATTGCTGACGCAGCGACGCTACGGGGATTCGCCGTGATGTACGCCCCGATACCGCCCAGTGACAGCGCCACGCAGTTCAGCGGCGTGCAATCGCTCGCCGAGCAACTCATCAAAGCACCTGGATGCGCAGCCATCTCGCCGCAGGAGATGCACCTCCTTCTTTCAATCGGCAAAGAGGAGAGCTCCCTTCGCTTCGGAGGACTACCCCACCCGGCAGCGAAAGGAGACAGCTCAATTACTAATGCGCTCTCTAACGCGTTGGCCGCAGTATCGGAGGAAACTCGCACCCTCCTAGTACTGGAGGACGTGCACCACCTCTCAGAGCCCGACGGCTCGATTGTCTGGCGTGCCGCCACCAGCGCTGACAGTTCACGCCTGCGCATCCTGCTGACAACGCGGACTACAGAGACTCCGGCCCTAGCAGACTGGAGCAAGGCCCAGCGTAGCTCCCTCGCGGTTCTGCCTCTGGCGGCACTACACACCGCCTCCGCTCTCGAACTTGCCTCCTCCTTACTCGCCAACCCGAAGAATCATGACATTGACATCGCGACCCGCATCGCGACAGCAAGCGCAGGGAATCCATTATTTATCCACGCGCTCGCCGCGCACGTGAAAGCAGGTGGCTCGCTAGCGTCGCTCCCCGACTCGCTTGAAATAAGCATCTCGGCGGCACTCCGCGGACTTCCCGACCAAGCACTTCTCGTCGCGGAAAGCATAAAGTGCCTTGGCCCCTTCGCCACCCTCTTAAAAGTGAGAGAGGAAACCGGCGCGGCGCCACTTGAATATGAACGGCTACTTTCGCAACTCGAGTATGAAGGGGCTATCCACCTCGATTCGCAGGGTGTCCTGCGAATTCATGAGTGCTGGGCTTCAGTGCTAGACTCACAACGGCCGAGGACCGCCCTCGCCCACCGACGGCTTCGCGCCGCTGAGTACCTGATCGCTTCAGGAGGCGAGCACATCGATCCAGAAGCCAGCATGCATGCTGCAGGTCTTTTCCACAAGGCCGGCGATGCTCACCGGGCTTTCACCGCACTCCTTGCCGCAGGAGATGCGCTCTATGATCGAGGGCTTACAGAGAGAGCCCTCGCCGCGTTTGATGGCGCCGCCGCCACGGCCACCCAGCCGCTGGAACGTGCCACCGCACTTCTCCGAACCTCGCTGTGCAAACAAAGCACCGGGGACGTAGCTGGTTCATATGACACTGCCC
>DAISWY010000093.1:0-9074 GCA_036826135.1 Gemmatimonadaceae bacterium
CCATCTCCTCACGGAGGGCCTGGTTGAGCGCCTCGCGGTACGTGATGATCGGCATCGTCAGCTCCCCGTCTCGACGAGGACGTCTTCATACAGTGACTCGAGCGGCGGCTCGGGCGAGGCGTCGGCGAAGTCCCAGGCGTCCTGGCACACGACCTTGATCTCCTGCTCCATCGCGTCAACCTCGGCCGCGGTGAGGTCACCGGCCTCCGTCATCCGCGCGGTGAGGAGCGCGATGGGGTCCCGCTTGAGGTATTCGTCGAGCTCCGCCTTCGACCGATACGTGCCGCTGACGGCGTCGGACATCGAATGGCCCATGAAGCGGTAGGTGCGGACCTCGAGGAGCACCGGTCGCGACTCGCCGCGCGCGTGCGCGAGGGCGCGCGTCATCGCCTCGCGGACGGCGAAGACGTCCTGCCCGTCGACGTGGATGCCCATCATTCCGTCATAGGCGTCGGCGCGACGGTCGAGCTCCTTGATCGCCGCGGCGCGCTCGACGGCGGTGCCCATCCCGTACTTGTTGTTCTCGATGATGAAGACGCAGGGGAGCTTCCAGAGCGCGGCCATGTTGAGCGCCTCGTGGAAAGCCCCGGTGTTCACCACCGACTCGCCCATGAAGCAGGCGATGACCTGGTCCCCACCGCGGTACTTGATCGCGAAGCCGACCCCCGCCGCGACGGGGACGTGCCCGCCCACGATGCCGTGACCGCCGAGGAAGTTCAGGTTGCGGTCGAAGAGGTGCATCGAGCCGCCCTTGCCGCGCGAGCAGCCGTCGATGCGCCCGAAGAGCTCGGCCATGATCGCACGCGGCGACATCCCGCGCGCGAGGGCCTGCCCGTGGTCGCGGTACGTCGTGATGACGTAGTCGTCTGGGCGGAGCATCGACAGGATGCCGGTGGAGACGGCCTCCTGCCCGATGTAGAGGTGGCAGAAGCCGCCGATCTTCCCGAGCGCGTACGCCTCGCCGACCTTCTCCTCGAACCGGCGCTGGAGGAGCATCGAGTGGAGGAGCTCCCGGCGCAGCGCCGAGTCGCCCGGGAGGGCGCGCCCATCAGTCTTCTTCTTGGTGGCCATGCGGAGGTGGGGGGAGTGAGACGCGGTGTGCGGCGCGCGACGGCGCCGCGGATCAGCTGGCGACGCCCGCCGCCTGGACCTGCTCCCACGCGTGGTAGGAGGAGCGGACGAGCGGCGCGGACTCGACGTGACGAAACCCCATCGCGAGCCCTTCGCGACGGAACATCGCGAACTCGTCCGGCGTGACGTACCGGTCGAGCCGGATATGGTCGTCGGAGGGGCGCAGGTACTGGCCGAGCGTCAGGATGTCGACGTCGACCTCGCGGAGCTCCCGCATCGTCTGCAGGACTTCCTCGTTCGTCTCGCCCATCCCGAGGATGATCCCGGTCTTGGTCGGAATGTCGGGGGCGAGGCGCTTGCTGGTGCGGAAGATCTCCCGCACGCGCTCGTATCGGCCGCCGGGCCGTGCCTTCTTGTAGAGGCGCGGGACGGTCTCGGTGTTGTGGTTGTAGATCTCCGGGCGCGCCTCGAGGACGGTGCGGATGGCGTCGACGTCGCCCTGGAAGTCGGGGACGAGGACCTCGACGGAGCAGCCGGGAACGGCGTCGTGCACCTGTCGGATGGTCTCCGCGAAGGCCCAAGCCCCGAAATCGGGGAGGTCGTCGCGATCGACGCTGGTGATCACGAGGTGCCGGAGGTTCATCGCCCGTGCGGCCTCCGCGACCCGGCTCGGCTCGGCGGGGTCGAACTTCGGGGGACGGCCGTGCGCCACGGCGCAGTACGCGCAGTTCCGCGTGCAGACGTCGCCGAGGATCATGAAGGTCGCGGTGCCGTGCTCCCAGCACTCGCCGACGTTCGGGCAGTGCGCCTCCTCGCAGACCGTGTGGAGGTCGAGCTCCCGCATCAGGTGCTTGAGGCGGAGATAGTTCGGTCCGCCCGGCGCCTTCACCTTGAGCCAGGAGGGCTTGCGCTCCGGCAGCGGCTCGGCGCGGTGTCGCCCCATGATCTGGTAGAGGACCTCGGCCATCGCATCACCTGTGGCTGGGGGGAGGAACGGGAACGCCGGTAACGGGGGGAGGATACGTGCGGGGTCGCTGGAATGGGAGGTATGGTAACTCTCAAAAATAGAATTTGAAGGGTACTCTATGCGCCATCACATCGTCGCGGACCTCGGTTGGCGGACCCCAGCGGGCGGAGCGGGCTGGCGAGGCGGGGGATCGACCGAAACCTTCCGGTGCCCACCTGCGTATCGAGGGTGGCCTCTCACTGGACCCACCGTGTTCAAGACCATCCTGATTCTCGGCTTTCTCGCCCTCGCCGGGCTCCTCGCGCTTAAGCTCCTCCTCGCCATCCTTGGCGCGGCGGTCGGGCTCGCCTTCGGCCTCGTGGCGCTGGCCATCCCTGCGCTGATGCTTGGGGCGCTGATCTACGCGGTCCTGGTGGTCTTCGCCCCCGAGCGGGCGGCGGCGCTCCGCGCCCGCTTCGGCGCCTAACCCGCGTCGAGCGCCTCGGCGACCGCCCAGCCGAGGAGGGGGATCAGGAGCTCGTGGTGGCCGGTGATCTCATAGCCGGCCCCCCCGGCGAGGACGGGGCGCTGCACGACGTTCATCCGCGGCCGGTAGTGCCGCTGCATATCGAAGTCGGCCGTCGTGAAGCCGGTGGGGCGACCGCCGTGCACGTTCCGGGCGACGGTGAGCGCCTTGAGGAAGACCTCGGGCATGATCACGGCACTGCCGAGGTTCAGGACGACGCCCCCCTGGTGCAGATCTTCGCAGGAGGCCGCGAGGCGGCGGAAGTCGCGGTGGCTTGTGTCCCCGATCGCGGCGCCGTCAGCGGCGGGGTGCTGATGGATGATCTCGGCGCCGAGCGCGGCGTGCACGGTCACGGGGATCCAGTGCCGGTGCGCGGCGAGAATGATCGACTGCTCGGGGTTCGCGAGGGGGCCGGCGGCCTCGAGGGCACGCGCGACTGATTCTCCCATCCCCCACCCGTGCTCCCGCCCGGTGACGAACGCCTCGTTCAATCCGCGCCCCGTCTCCTCGGCCATCCCGAAGGTGCCGTCCTTGAGGCCTGCGGCCACGTCTTCCGAGGTCGCGCCGAAGCGGGCGATCTCGTAGTCGTGGATGGCGGCCGAGCCGTTCATCGCGAGGTGCGTGATCACGCCACGGCGCATCAGGTCGATGAGGATCGGGGCGATCCCGGTCTTCACGACGTGCCCGCCCAGCATGACGATGACGCCGCGCTTCGCGCGCGCGGCGTGCACGACGGCGTCGACGACCGCGCGGAAGTCCTGCGCCTTGAGGACGTCGGGGAGGGCGCGGAGGAAGGCCCCGAACGAGCGGTCCTCGCCGGGGGCCGACGCGAAGTCCTCGCCGCGCACCTTGTTCGGCCGTGTGGCGACGGGGATGGTGCGGACGCGCGCGAGGTCGATCTCGCGCGGGGGACGGCGCTCCGGTGTCATGGCGTGCGGCCTCCGACGGGCGCGGCATCCGCGGTCCATCGATACGACCGCAGGAAGAGGTTGAGCGAGCCGATGGACATACGAGATTTGAGCTGCACCATCATGCGCTTCGCATCGTCGGTGAGCCAGAGCTCGGCCTGCCCCCCCTCGGCAAAGATCCCGCTCGTCTTGATGACCGGCTGGATCACGACGGTGGAGAAGACGCCCGCCGGCACCTGCACCCGCTCGCGGCGGAGGACGCGGATCACCACGGGGTTCCGGTCGGGCTTGAAGTAGCGGTCGAAGCGGTAGGTGCGGCCGACCTCGAGGGGGACGGTGCGGATGAAGTACAGGAAGGAGCCGTCGTCGAGCGGGTCCGCGACGGAGGGGAGCTCGCGGTTCTGCTTGTGGACTTCGCGATAGACGCGCCGCTCGGGGAAGATCTCGAAGGTGCGGAGCCGCTCCCGCCCGCCCTGGTCCTGGTTCTGGACGAATCGGAGCGCGTTGAGCGTCGCGACATCCATCCAACTCTCGTACGCGTCGTCGACCTGGTAGAAGAAGGTCCCGCCCGAGAGGGAGAAGCGGACGTGCCAGGTGTCGCGGGCGCGGACGGTGTCGCGCCCGAGCACGGCCATCCGGGCGGTGCCGACCTTCACCGCACCGAAGCGCACGTCGTACGCGAATTGCTCACCGACGGTGAACGGGACCGACCGCTCCTGCGTCGCCGCCGGGGTCGCGCCGCCGATCCCCGCCGCCAGGGCCGCGCCGAGGCGGAAGACGCCCAGGGCCCGGCGGGCGGTCACGTCGCGGGGCGTGCCGCGGGTCGGCGTCGCGCCGCCCACGCCGCCTTGGCGAGGGCCCAGGCGTCGGGCCAGGGATCGCGGCGGCTCGCCCGCTGTCGCACGTCGAAGCGGAGGGGGAGGGGGACGGTCTCGATCCGGCGCGCGTGGGGCGCCGCGGCCTGCAGGTACTCGAGGTTCGCTTGCCAGGGCTCGCGCGCCGCTGCCGCCGGCGTGTCACCGGCCGCGCGCAGTAGGTCGCGCACGACGGTGATTCGCAGCAGTCGCATCGTGCCGAATGGATCCGCCACGCCCGGCACGGAGACGGTGCGCCGGAGCGGCCAGACGCGCGGGAGCCAGCGCACGAGATCGTGGAGCTTGCGGAGCGGCTCGGGCGCGTCGGTGGGGAGGGTGCGTTCCGCGACGACGACGTCGGCCCCGCCCTCGAAGCGCTTCACCAGCTCCGGGATCCCGTCGGGGGACTCGGTGAAGTCGGCCTGCATCAGCAGCACCGCGTCGCGCCGCGGGTACCGCGTGCGGTTCGACGCCTCGCGCAGGAGCGCATCGACGGCCCGGCCGTAACCGACCCGCTCGGCACCGCCGATGACGGTGAGCGGCAACACCTTCGCGTACGGCGCCAGCACCTCGCGCGTGGCGTCGGTGCTGGCGTCGTCATAGACGAGGACCTCGTACTCCCGCGGATAGTCCTGAAAGAGCTTCCGCAGGCGCCAGAGGAGGACCCCGACGGTCTCCCCTTCGTCGAAGGAGGGCAGGCAGACGTACAGCATGCCCGAAACCTAGTGGGGGAGGTGGGAGCCTGTCGCCCTCAGCGCGTTGCCTCGGTCGCCATCATCCGCCGGATCGGCACCACCAGCAGCCCGAGGATTACCGTCGAGGCGAAGAGCGCGATCGCGGTCCCGGAGAAGACCGCTGGGGTCTGCTCGAGCTTCGTCGGATCGACGTGCCCGCCAACGAGGCCGGCGATGAGGTTGCCGACGGAGGCGGCGAGGAACCAGACCCCCATCATCTGCCCGACGTACCGCCGCGGGGCGAGCTTCGTCATCGACGAGAGGCCGACGGGGCTGAGGCAGAGTTCACCGAGCGATTGCAGCAGGTAGCTGCCGATTAGCCACCAGGGCGAGACGAGGAGCGTGCCGCCGCTCGCCACGATGGCGTTCGCAGCGCTCACCATCAGCTGGAAGCCGAGACCGGCGAGGGCGAGGCCGAGCGCGAACTTGGTGGGGCTCGAGAGGTCGATGCCGCGCTTCGCGAGCCCGACCCAGAGGGCGGCGAAGGCGGGGGCGAAGAGGATGATGAACAGGGAATTCACGACCTGGAACCAGGTCGCGGGCATCTCCCAGCCGAAGATGTTCCGGTCGGTGAAGTCGTTGGCGAAGAGTTGCAGCGAGGTGGGTGCCTGCTCGAACGCGGCCCAGAAGATCGCGGCGAAGACGAAGAGGACGAAGATCACCGCGGTGCGCTTCTTCTCGTCGCCGGTCAGCCCGCCGGCGAGGAAGAGGTACGCGAAATAGACGACGGCGAGGCCGACGAGGACGAAGGTCATCGCCTGTCCGATCGCCGTGGGGTCAAGCGTGAGCGTCCCGCTGGTGGCGAGGAGGAAGGCGGCGGCGAGGGCGGCGAGCCCGACATAGGTGCCGCGCCGGACACCGGCTTCGCGGCGGGCCTGCACGGCGGGATCAGGGTCGCGGACGATGTCCTCGCCGATCGGGCCGAGCGTGGCGGCGGCGCGCGACCAGAACCAGAGGAAGCCGAAGAGCATCCCGACGCCAGCGGCGCCGAACCCAACGTGCCACCCCACCCGCTCGCCGAGGTAGCCGGTGACGAGCTGGCCGATGAACGCGCCGGTGTTGATCCCCATATAGAAGATCGAGAAGCCGGCGTCGCGTCGGGCGCCGCCCTCGGGATAGAGGTCACCGACGATGGCGGAGATGTTCGGCTTGAGGAGCCCGGTGCCGAGGACGATCAGGATCAGCCCGAGGAAGAAGAAGGGCTGGCCGGCGCCGCTCCCGGCGAAGCCGGAGACCCCGATGGCGAGATGGCCGGCGGTGATGAGCGCGGCGCCGATGAGGATCGCGCGGCGCAGTCCGAGCCACCGGTCAGCAATCCATCCACCGGGGAGCGACGCGAGGTACACGCTCGCCGCGTAGATGCCGACGATCGCGGAGGCCTGGGTGCGCTCGAGGCCGAAGCCGCCCTCGCTGAGCGCGGCCGCCATGAAGAGGACGAGGAGGGGGCGCAGCCCGTAGTACGAGAAGCGCTCCCACATCTCCGTCATGAAGAGCGTGGAGAGACCGCGCGGATGACCGAAGAAGCCGGTGTCGGTCACGTACGGGGCGACCGCGGGCGAGACGGGCGCGGCGGGACGATCGGCGGAATGAGCCATGGAAGGGCTGGGCGTGGGGGGAGGGCAGCAGCCTGCGGTCCGACGACTCACCGCACCGACGCGTGCGATCCGGCGGTCACGCGTCGGTGGGTGCGCTACAAGGGTAGCACCCGAGGGGCCAATCGGGCGATGGCGGCGTGGTCGTGCGAGATGAGCAGCAGGGCGAGCCCACGGGTGTCGCGCAACCGCTCGAGGAGCGTGAGGACCTGCGCCCGCCGATCCGGATCGAGCGAGGCGGTCGGTTCATCGCAGATGAGGAGCTCGGGACCGGGGCCGAGGGCGCGTGCGATGGCGATGCGCTGTCGCTCCCCGCTCGAGAGCGTGTCGATGCGCGCGTCGGCCCGCGCCGCGGGGAATCCGACCTCCGCGAGCAGCGCCACGGCGCTCGCCCGTGCCTCCGCCCCGCGCGCGATCCCATGGACGAGGAGTCCCTCGGCGACCGCGGCCGATGCGGTCTGGTGCGGGGGAAGCGAGGCACCGGCGTCCTGTGCGACGTGCTGGAGCCGACGTCGCAGCGTGCGGAGCGTCTCGCCGTCGAGGGTCGCGAGGTCGGTCCCATCGAAGACGACGCGGCCGTGCCGTGGGGGGATGAGGCAGAGGATGGCGTGCGCGAGGGTCGTCTTCCCCGCGCCGGAGGGCCCGACGACGCCGAGCACCTCGCCGCGTGCGAGCGTGAAGGAGAGATCACGGAGCACGTCGTCGGCATCCTCGCCGCCGGCGTCAGACGTGCCATAGCCGACGCGGAGGTGCTCGACGCGGAGCAGGGGCGCGGACGCCGTGCCGGGGGCCGCGGTGCTTGCCGCGTTGGGGCTCGGTGCGTCGGAAGGCGATGGGCGCGTCCTCGGCGCGGCGGCGTCAGCGGCGATCACCCGCGCACCTGTGGCGCGAGCGGTCGGTGCGTCTGCCGCCGCCGCGTCTGATGACAGCGCGTTGACCAACCGCCCGTCGCGTAGCGCGACCACGGTTTCGCACTGAGCCCGCAGGAGCGCGGTGTCGTGTGAGATGAACAGCAGCGCCGTCCCGTGGTCGCGTCGGAGGCGTGTCAGCACGTCGCAGACGGCGTCGCGGCGTTCGGGGTCGAGCGCGGTGGTCGGCTCGTCAGCGATGAGGACCTCGGGGCGCATCAGCATCGCCATCGCGAGGAGGGCCCGCTGTCGCTGGCCGCCCGAGAGCTGGTGGGGAAACCGCGCGGCGATCCGGTCGGGCTCCGCGAAGCCCATCAGCTCGAGCCCCTCGCGCATCCGGCGTGTGCACTCCGACGCAGTGAGCCCATGGAGTCGGCCCGCCTCGGCGATCTGCCCACCGACGCGCATCGCCGGGTGCAACGCGAGCAGCGGCTCCTGGAAGACCATCGCGATCCGTCGGCCGCGCACCGTCGACCAGTCGTGGGCATCCAACGCATCGAGTCGGGTCGCCCCGAGGTGGCGTTCCGTGCCGGGGGCGTACCGCGCGCCGCGCGGGAGCAATCCCACGAGGGCGAGCGCGAGGGTAGTCTTGCCGGCGCCCGAGGCGCCGATGATGCCGAGCGCCTCGCCGCGCCGGAGCGAGAGGTCGATGCCATCGAGGACGGGGTGCGTCGCGCCGGCGAAGGTGACGCCGAGGGCGCGAACGCCGAGCGCGACGGGGGGCGCGCTCACGAGTCGCTCCCCTGCGACGCGACGCGATCCGCGACCCGGTTCCCGAGGAGCACGGTGCCGATGATCGCCGCGGTGGGGAAGACCACGACCCACCAGCGTCGCAGTAGATCGCTCTCGGCCTCCGCGATGATGTTCCCCCAGCTCGGGAGGGGCGTCGGGACGCCGAGCCCGAGGTACGAGAGCCCGGACTCGAGCGGCACGGCGCTCGCGAAGGCCCCCGTGGCGGCGACGGCGAGGGTCGGCGCGAGGGCGGGGAGGAGATGGTGCGTCACGAGCCGGGCGGGGGGCACGCCGAGGACGATGGCGCCGCGGAGCGCGTCGGTCGCGAGGAGGCGTCGCGTCTCCTGCCGCACGAGGCGTGCGGTGGTCATCCATCCGGTGGCGCCAAGCACGAGGGCGAGGGCATCGAGCCGCAGGGCACCGGTCCCGGTGACGACGAGCAGGAGCAGTAGAAGGCGCGGCATCGCGAGGAGCGCGTCGGTGCACCGCATCAGGAGCGATTCGCGCCAGCGTCCCGTGAGCGCGGCACCGAGCCCGATCGCGGTCCCGAGGAGGAGCGCGACGCCCGAGGCGAGGAGCGCGACACCGAGGGTGTGCCGCGCGCCGACGAGGAAACGGCTCAGGACATCGCGCGAGAATCCGTCGGTCCCGAAGAGGTGGGCGCCCGACGGTGGCTGCCAGGCGAGCCGTTGGGGATCCAGCGCCTCCGTCGGCGCGTAGGGCGCGAGCGCTGGGCCGGCGAGCGCGAGCACGACGATCCCGCCGACGGTGACGAGCGTCCCCCGGTCGAACCGACGGCCCGA
>DAISWY010000094.1:0-8998 GCA_036826135.1 Gemmatimonadaceae bacterium
GCGAGCTGCGCGTCCTGCGGGTTCGTCGCGAGGAGCTGGATCAGGTACTGGTTCGCCTCGTCGGCGAGGCCGGCCGCCTTCGCCTGGTCCGCCGCGACGGCGAGCGCCGCCTTCGAGGTGGGATCGATCGCGAGGATCTCCTTCGCCATCGCGAGCTGCTCCGCCGCCGGGGCCTCGCGCCGGGCGAGCACGTTCATCTTGCAGTAGCGCACGAGCGTCGCCTGCGGATACGCCGCGATCCCCTCGTCCGCCGCCTTGATCGCCTCATCGAACTTGTTGTCACGCGCGGCCGCCATGCAGGCCTTCTCGTTCGCGAGCTGCTTCCGCGCCTCGCGGATCAGGTCGACGAGCCCCGCCACCGCACGGTCCGCCCGCGGGCCGGTCACCGCCGGGAGCGGCTGCGTGAGCGTGTTGTCGCGCGTCAGCACAATCATCGCCTCGACCTTCACGCCGGCACCATCCGGCACCACCCGGCCACGGATGTAATCATCGGCGCGGAGCGCCTTCGCCAGCGCCGACTCGTCGCTCGCCGGGAGCTGCTCGTCGATCGGGTAGCCCGACGACTCGAGGAAGCTCACCACGTCCTTCCGGTCGATGATCCAGAGAAGCCGCGACGGGAAGGCGCGGATCATCCGATCCCGTAGGGCGTCGGAGGCCTCCGGCCCCGCCACCTTGTCGGCAGAGGCGAACACCTGGACCAAGGACCGCGGGGTGTTGGGGCCCGGCGGCGTCCGCGGGGGCTGCGCCCACGCCGTGGAGGTGACAGCGACCGCCGCGAGGGCGGAGACGGTACGAGCGTGGAGCCGAGCCTTCACGAGCGATTCCTCCAAGACGGTGACGAACGGATCCCACACCACCCACCCGGTCACACCGGGGTCCAGCGATGGGCGAAGAGGGACTCGAACCCCCGACACCCTGCGTGTAAGGCAGGTGCTCTAACCAACTGAGCTATTCGCCCCAGCCCCACCCTCCGGCGGCCGCACCGCCTACTTGAGGATCGCGACGGGGATGAGCACGCAGTAGCCGAGCACGAGCAGGATGGGCGCCACAGTGATGCCCCCCCGCCACAGGTCAGCGTACCCCACGACCAACGACGCGGCCGCCAACCCCCACCAGAGGGCAGACGACGTCCGAACGGATGCCGATGGACTCTTCTCCATAAGAGGTGGGAGTCTAGACCGCCCCCCCCCGGCTGTCAATCAAAAACGCAGGGCGCGTGGCGTTCGTTCATACCCCAGGATTCGCGGCCCGCACATCCCCCTCAGGCTCCCCGAGCAGCCGAGCCAGCGCGGAGGCACGCTCGGCCGCATCCTGCGCGGCCTCGAAGGCGCGCATCCGCGCCAGTCGCGCCCGCGCCTCTCGACGGCGACGCCACCAGAACGGTCCGACGATGACCCCGATTACGATGCTCAGCAGGCCCAGATCCGTGACCAGCGCGAGGACCCCGTACTGTCGGCGCACCTGCGACCGGAACCGCGCTTCGAACCCCTCGATGGTCAGGCCGTGCGCGGAACGGAGCGCCACGTCGAAGGACCCGGAGGCCCGCCACGCGGTGAGGAGCCGTTGGAGGCCGGCCGCCCCGCCGAGCGCGGCAAGGTCCGCCACCGCACGGTGCGCGAGCGCGTATCCCCGTTGCGCGCCATCGGCGCCACCGTGGAACGCCGAATCGAGCCCCGCGAGCGTCGGGACGCCACGCCAGACGAGCCCCACGCTCGTCGCGAGCACCTCGTCGCGGCCCCACTCCCCCGCCGCGAACGACGCATACCCCTCGTCGAACCACCGCGGCACCTCGGGCCCGAGCACCTCGGCCAGCGCGAGATGCGCGAGCTCGTGTCGGAAGGTCTGCACCGGATCGCCAGCGCCCCCTCCCGCGTCGCGCCCCTGCATCACGATCACCCGGCGCGCCGGGAAGGCGATCGCCGCCCCCCACTCCGGAGCCGACGGCCCGACCCAGCGCCGGAACGTCGAGGCGTCGGGGGCAATCCAGACCCACGCGGTGTCACGCAGCGCGGGCAGTCCCGGCAATCCCGGCCGGGCCCGCGCGGCCACCAGCAGCGACGCGGCGAGCCGCGACTCCGCCGGCCCGGCGAAGATGACGACCCGACCCTCCGACCAGGTCCGCAACGGCACGCCGGCGTCGGAGGCCCCCGGCTGCGCGAGCGCCGGGGCCGCGCCGAACTGCAGGGCGCAGAGGAGGACGAGCCCCACCGCGCCGGCCTGGCGCATCAGCCGGAGGAGCGCATCGATCGCCGCTCGCACACCGTCGCCGCGCACCGCCGACGCCTCCAGCGTCGGGCGCCCCGCGAACTCCGCCGCCGCCTCGCACGCCGCCTCACACACCGCGCGATCCGCCCGGAGCGTCGTCGGCAGGTCAGCCTTGTTGAACAGCACCACGGCCGGGATCCGCGCGGGATCGAGCGCGGCGTCGCGTACGAGCCCCGGCAGCGTCTCCATCCACGCGCGCTGCGATGCTATACGCTCCCGCTGCGAATCGAGCACCACGAGCAGCCCCGACGCCTCGGCAAGCACGCGCCGCCGCGTGCGTGCGAGCGCCGGCGCCCCGGGCGCGGCGTGCACGAGCAGGCGCTGGACCGCACCACCGGCCTCCACGCGATCCACAAGGGCCGCCGTCGACGGCAGGAGCGGACGCATCGGATCGGCATCCACGACCGTACCGGACCGGAGGGCCGCGACGGTCGCTCGCACCCCGGCCCCCTCGGGACCGAGCACCACCACCTTGCGGGTCACGAGCCGCGCGGCCGGATCAATCCCGCTCATCCGTTCCCCTCACCATGCAGCACCTGGTGCAGCCGACGAGTCGATTCGAGTCCGTCGACGATGGTCGCGCGGAGCGTCGGTTCCGGGTCGGCATCGAGCGCCGCCGCCCAGTGGGTCAGCGCGTCAACGAGATTCCCCCGCTCCACCGCCTCGCGCGCCTGCCGCACCTGACGTGCCGCCGGCGTCTCCACATCCCCCGATGCCGAGACGGCCTCGACGTCCGCGACGCGGAGCGTGATGAGGCCCGCGGTGAGCAGACCGTAGGCCACACGGGCGACGTCAAACTCGCTCATCGCGGTGACCACCGCGATCCCCCGCAGGTCGCGCCGACCGTCCACGTGGGAGAGCACCTCCCACTCCGCGGGCCGCAGCTCCAGCCGCGCCTCGTGCGGCGCATCCCCCTGCAGGTCCGGCACCATCGCGATGGAGGGCACACGGTCGGTGAGCGAAGACCACTCGTCGAGCCGCCGCGCGCCTTCGAGGAGGAGCGCATCCACCCCGAGCGGCAGATCCGCGGCGGGCCCCTCCCCTGGCGCCCCCTCCACGAAGTGGAACCGCCCTTCCTGCCACGCGAGGAGCTCGAAGACGACCGCCTCAATCTGCAACCGCATCTGCCGTGTGATCTCGTCCGCCGACACCGCACCCATCGTCACGAGGATCTCCCCGAGCCGCCGAGTATCGCCGGAGGCCTGGCGCTCCTGCGCGGCGACGAGCGTCTCGGCCGTGATGCGACCGGAACGGACGAGGAGATCACCGAGGCGATGCGGGTTCGATCGGATACTGGCCGACACCACGCGCCCACCGGCAAATCCGACGGCCCCGCGGTTCCCGCGCGCCTCCGACTCGACGTGGAGCATCCCGGACCGGCGCCCGACATCCAACAGTTGGAAGACGTCATGGATGCCGAGTTCGCCGAGGCGGCCTTCGATGGTCGCCATCAGACCACCCCCCGCATCGTCGCCCCGTCATGCGTCAGGAGGACCAAGCCCGGCGTCGTGGCGACCGGCGCGGCCGCGAGCCCACGGTCGGTCGCGATCGCCGCCGCGACGGGATCCCCACCTTGCTCGTGGATGGCGGCGAGCAGATGCCACGCCGCCGCGCACGTCGGATCTGCCACCGTCGCACGCGCCGCCGCCTCACGTGCCGTCGCCTCACGTGCCGTCGCCTCACGTGCCGTCGCCTCACGTGCCGTCGCCGGTGCCTCGCTCGCGTGCGCGACCCGCGCGTACGCGTACCAGAGCCACGACACCTCCTCGCTCGGCTGCGCGTCCTCGAGGAGGGCACCGAGCAGGTCCCGCGCCTCGGACCGTTCCCCCGCGGCGGCGAGGATCCCCGCCGCGTTGCGCCGGACCGCGCGCGACCCCGCCACCGCTGCCTGCCGCGCGAGCGGCACGGCGTCGGCCACCCGCCCCTGATGCACGAGCACCACACCGAGATTCGAGAGGAGGATCGCATCGGCGGGGGTCCACCTGAGTCCCGTGCGATAACTCGACTCGGCCTCCGGCCAACGCCCCAACCGATGCGCCGCGACCCCGCGCGCGTTCCAGAGCGTCGCGTCCTCCGGATGCTCGGCCACCAACTGGTCGAACCACCGGAACGCGGAGGCGAGATCGCCACGACCCATCGCGATGGTCGCGAGCGCCGTCGCACCACGCACATCCGGTGCCGTGGCGAAGGCGGCCTCGAGCGCCCGCTCCGCGACGGCGGTGTGACCGACGGCGAGCGCTGCGAGCCCGACCGCGCGACGGGCGGCACCACGGCGACGCGTCGCGTCCGCATCGGCCGGCGCCCCGTTCGCTGCCCCCGTCGGCGCCCCAGCCACCTCGACGTCCGCCCCGCGCGCCACGTGGGTCGCGACCGCGACGGGCGCGAGCGCCCCGCGGCCACCATCGAGGGCGAGGTGCGGCTCGGAGCGTCCGAGAGATGGTCGAAGCAGCACGGCCGCCTGGTAGGCCTGCCGCGCCGCCGCGGTCTCGCCGAGATCGCCCAGGATGTACGCGCGGAGGAGGTGCGCCTCGGGATCCGACGGGCGTCGCGCCACGACCGCATCAACCAGGGCACCGGCCGCGCGAAGCTCGCCCCGTCGATACGCGACCTTCGCCCGCCAGCGCAGCGCCACGGACTCCTCACCCGCCTGCCCCGCGAGTGCCCGCTCCGCCGCGTCGAGATCCCCCGCCTCAACGGCCGCCGACACCTCGAGCCACCGACACCACGGCTCGACGGCCCCGAGGCGGCGGGCGTCGCGCAGCGCCGTCGCGAGCTCCGTGGCATCGCCCCGGGCGAAGGCGAGCCTGGCGAGTGCGAGAGCGGGCGCCATGACGTCGGGATCACTCGCCGCCTGCGCACGATACGCCTCGAGTCGCGGCTGCGCGCCATCACGCTCGGTGAGCGCCAGGAGCGCGTTGCGCCGGGCGAGGCGGAGCGATGGATCCTGCACCGCGGCGGTGGCGAACGCCTCGATCGCGCTCGCCGTCAGTCCGTGCCGATGGAGCACGACGCCGAGGTCGTTGAGCTGCTCGGCGTCCTCCGGATCGACGCGGTCGAGAAGGGCGAGCAGGATTCCCGCGTCGCGCGTCGACGCCTGACTCATCCGGCGAACGCCTGTAGCGCCTCGATGAGTCGCGCGGGCGCGAGCGGTTTCTGGAGGATCTGCGCGGCGCCGGCCTCGGCGCAGGCGGCGCGGACCGCCGCGTCGCCGAGCCCGGAGCAGACCACGATCACCGCGGCCGGCACGATGGTGCGGAGGTCCTCGAGCAGGTCGAGGCCATCCCGGTCAGGGAGGATCAGGTCGAGGACCACGACGCGAGGACGATGCGTCCGCGCCTCGGCGAGCGCCGCCTCCCCCGTCCCCACGCGCGCGACGACCGTCCATCCCGCCCCGTCGAGCGCGTCCCCGAGCAGGTCGCGCGCGAAGGCCGATGCGTCACACAGCAGGACCGTCGCCGACATAGAAGCCAAGGTAGTCCAGCAGATCGGAGCGAGCCACCCAGGACGGCTCCTCCGCCGCCGCGGCGAGCGCCGCGCGCAGGTCGGCGGGGAGCGGTGACCGCAACTCGACCGGCGCCCCGGAGACGGGGTGCGGGAAGATCAACCACGCCGCATGGAGGAAGTGGCGCCGCGGAGGCAACCCCAGCAGCCGACGACCGCCCCCGCCGCCGTAGGTGTCGTCCCCCACCACCGGATGTCCCACCGAGGCGAGATGGACGCGGATCTGATGCGTGCGCCCCGTGTGCAGGTGCGCGCGCAGGAGATCGACGCTGGCGAACCGCGCGAGGCGTGTGAAGTCAGTGCGCGCTGGACGACCATCACGCCGCACCGCGATGCGCGTGCGGTCATTCGGGTCGCGGGCGAGGGGGCGGTCCACCGTGAGCTGGTCCGCGTCGAGATGGCCCCAGCAGAGCGCCACGTAGCGCCGGGTGATCGTCCGGGCCGCGAGTGCACCGCTCAGCACGCGATGCGCCCGGTCGGTCTTCGCGACGATCAGGAGTCCCGAAGTCTCCTTGTCGAGCCGATGCACGAGCCCCGCGCGCTCCGCCCCGCCACCGGCCGCGAGCGCCTGTCCACGACCGAGCAGGGCGTTCACCAGCGTCCCGCTCCAGTTGCCCGGCGCCGGATGCACGACCATGCCCGCCGGCTTGTCCACGACGACGATCTCCTCGTCCTCGAAGACGACGGTGAGGGGGATCGCCTCCGGGGTCACCTCACGCCCGGGTGGCTCCGGGATCTCGACCACGATCCGTTCGCCCGGGTGCAGACGCCAGCTCGCCTTCTCCGCGCGGTCGTCGACACGCACGCGCCCCGTGGCGATGAGCGTGGCGGCCTGCGTGCGCGAGCGCCCCGTCAACCGCGCGACCGCGAGGTCGAGCCGTTCATCGGCGACCGTCGCGTCGAAGACGTAGCGCCCCGGCGCGAGCGGCACCGCCGGATCGGTCACGCGCCCGTCGACCCGGTCCCGGCGCCCGGCTCGGCACGGACGTCCGCTGCCAGCGTGACCCGCTCCTCCTCCTCGCGCCAGAGCACGATCGCGAGCAGGATCGCACCGGTGCTCACCGCGATGTCGGCCACGTTGAAGGTCGGCCAGCGCCACGCGCCGACCCCGACGTCCAGGAAGTCCACGACGCCACGCCCGGACCGGATGCGGTCGAGCAGGTTGCCCACCGCGCCACCGGTCACGAGGCAGAGGGCCCAGACCCGCACCCGCGCGTCCGGCGTGCTCTCCCGATAGAACCGCCACATCGTCACGACGGCAACCACGGTCAGCGCCATGAAGATCCAGCGCGACCACGGCCCGAAGTGCAGACCGAACGCGGCGCCGGGGTTGTAGACGAGCGTCAGCCGCATCCACTCCCCGAACACCGGGTGGGGAACGTACGCGGGCGCGAGCCGGTCGACCGCGAGCCACTTGGTGGCCTGGTCCGCGACGACGATCGCCGCGGCCGTGCCGAGGAACGCGGCGGGCGCCAGACGCCCCGGATCACTTCTTCCCATCTTCCTCCCGCTGCTTGCACGCGATGCAATACCGCGCGTGCGGCAGGGCGTCGAGCCGGTCGAAACCGACCTCGCCACCGCAGTTGTGACACTGCCCGAACACCTCGGGCGTGCGGTACAACCGACGGAGCGCCTGATCGACGTGCCAGAGGAACCGCCCTTCCTTCGAGGCGAAGAGGAACGCCTTCTCCCGCTCCATCGCGTCGGTCCCCTGATCCGCCATATGGAACGAGTAGGCGCCGGCATCCTGGGCCGACGACGACTGGAGCTCGTCGTAATGCCCGAGGTCCTTGAGCACGCGCCGCCGCTCCTCCATCAGCCGCTTCTCGAAATACGCGATCTGCTTCTTCGGCATCGGCTTGAACGTCTTCTCGCCACCGCCGGGGGTCGGGGTCGCCATGCGTCAGTCCTGGGTAAGGGCAATGCGCGCCGTGACGCCGTCGAGGTCGACCTCGGCCGTCGCGGGGAACGCGGGGGAATTAGGGAGCGCCTCGCCGATCGAGACCTCCCGGGCCAACACCTCACCGGCGATCCACGCCTCGTGCGCGCGCATCGCCGCCTGCACCTCCTCGGGGGCCGCGATCACCAACCGGATCCGGTCGCTGACCGCGAGTCCCGACTCCTTCCGCAGCCGCTGCACGCGACTGACGACCTCCCGCGCCATCCCCTCGGCGCGCAGCGTCGGCGTGACCGTCGGGTCGAGCGCCACCGCCAACCCCTCACCCTGCTGGACCACCAGGGAGGAGGCCGCCGACGCCGTAATCGTGACCCGCGACGCGTCGAGCAGGAGCGGACCGTGGCCCGGCACCTCCACCGTCACGCTGCCACCCTGCTCGATCGCCCGCAACGACGCCTGGTCGAGCGCCTCGACGATCGGCTTGGTCGCCTTCATCGCCGGCCCGACCACCTTCCCCAGCACCGGGAAGTTGACCTTCCCCGCGAGCCGCACCCAATCCGCAGCGGAATCGGCGAAGGTGACGGCCTTCACGTTGAGCTCCGACGCGACAAGCGGCGCGATGGTCGCGTGCCACGCCGGATCGATGCTCGGCGCCACGCCGACGAGCGAACCGAGCGGCTGACGGACCTTGATGCCCGCCTGCTCGCGCGCGGCGCGCCCGAGCGTCGCGAGCCCGCGCGCCGCCTGCATCGCCGCCTCGAGCCCGAGATCGCGCGCCGTGCCCTCCGCGCGGCGGAACGCGGCGAGATGCACCGACGCCCCGGTGAGCTCGCGATGCATCCAGTCGGAGAGGAAGGGCGCAAAGGGCGCGAGGAGCCGGCAGGTCACCGTGAGCACCTCGTGAAGCGTCGCGAACGCCGCCCGATGGTCGGCACCCTCGACCTCGTAGAAGCGCGCACGCGACAAGCGCACATACCAGTTCGCCACGTCCTCCGTCACGAACTCCATCAGCGTGCGCGCGGCGCCGGTCGCGTCGAACGCGGTCAGCTGCGCGTCCACCTCCGCCTCGATCGCCGCGAGGCGCGAGAGGACCCAACGGTCGAGCACCGGCCGATCCGCCGGTGCCGGGTCGGCCGCCGAGGGCGCCCACCCGAAGTTCGCATACTGCGCGAAGATCCCACTGTAGACGTTGCGGAGCGTCACGAGGAAGCGCCCTGCCGTCTCCCGGATGACCGACTCGTCGAAGCGACGCGGCACCCACACCTGCGCGCTCGAGACGAGGAAGAGGCGCACCGCGTCCGCGCCGTGCCGCGTCATCACGGCCATCGGGTCGAC
>DAISWY010000095.1:0-8905 GCA_036826135.1 Gemmatimonadaceae bacterium
TCTCCTGATGTGACTGCCGTCACATCGGAGCTCTACACTCTGTCGGAGGATGTGCTCGTGATCCGATCCCGCAGTGGCAGTCCCCTTCGGTGGCTGCGTCGCGTGGCGGCGGTGCTGGGCCTGGTGGCCCCGGCCGCGCTCGTGGCGCAGGGGCGCACGTCGACCGTGGAAGGCACGGTCCGTGACGCCGCCACCAACCGTCCCCTCGAGTCGGTGCAGGTCTTCGTCGTCGGCACGACGAACGGCGCGGTCACCAACGCGCAGGGCCAGTATCGCCTCGTCATCCCGAACGTGACCGCGGAGTTCCGCACGGAGCTCCGTGCGCGGACCATCGGGTACGCGCAGGTGACCAAGGCGGCGAACCTGGTCCCCGACCAGGTCGTGAAGGTGGATTTCGCGCTCGCCCAGTCGTCGTTGCAGCTCGATCAGGTCGTCGTGACCGGGTCCGGCCAGGCGACCGAGGTGAAGAAGCTCGGGAACACGGTCGCGATCGTGAAGCCGCCGCAGGACATGCCGATGTCGGACGTGTCCAACATCCTCCAGGGCCGTGAGCCCGGCCTCGTCGGTCTCCCCTCGGGCGGCCTGACGGGCGAGGGCGCGAAGATCCGCATCCGCGGCAACTCGTCGCTCTCGCAGTCCAACGAGCCAATCATCTTCGTCGACGGCATCCGCATCAACGCGGGCGGTGGTCAGGCGGCGAACGGCAACGTCGGGTCGTCGCGTCTCGACGACTTCGACCCCGCCTCGATCGAGCGCGTCGAGGTGCTGAAGGGCGCGGCCGCCGCGACCCTCTACGGCACTGAGGCGTCCAACGGCGTGATCCAGATCTTCACCAAGCGCGGCAACGCCGGCGCGCCGCGGTGGAACATCTCGCTGCAGCAGGAGTCGATTCAGCTGCCGGATCGCATCGCCCCGAATTCCTTCTACGTGAAGACGCAGGGCCGCGCCGACACGCTCGCGCCGCTCCTCGGCTACACGCCGGTCCCCTTCCAGGTCTACGAGGAGCCGATCTTCCGCGACAACCTCGTGGAGGCCGGCAGCGGCACGACGATCACCGCGCAGGTGCAGGGCGGGTCGCCGACGGTGACCTACTTCGCCAGCATCCGCAACCAGAACGAGGACGGCCCCTTCGGCAACGCCGCGTTCGGCCCGTCGGATGACGTCGCGCGCCGCCAGCAGGCCACGGTGAACCTGCAGCTGATCCCGACGTCGAAGCTCCGCCTCGGGCTCCGCACCTCGTACACCAATTCGTTCCTCCGCAGCCCGGAGGCGAACAACAACATCTACGGCTCCAACTCCCTCGCCTACATGGCGCGTCCGGAGTTCGCCAATTGCAACGCCTCGACGGTGGCGGGCCGGTTCCGCTGCTCGGCGGCGGGCAACCCCTTCGGCAACCAGGCCTTCATGACGGTCCGGGAGTCGATGCAGCAGGTGAATGACCAGGCGGTCGGCCGCTTCGCCGGCGCGATGGACCTGCAGTACACGCCGTTCGACGGGCTGAACCTCTCGCTCACCGGCGGCTACGACTTCACCTCGCAGTCCGACATCGGCTTCTCGCCGTTCGGCTACAATGTCGACCTCTTCACGGCCCAGACGCCGGACGGCGCGCGCTTCGTGCGTGGCGAGCGGCAGGGCGTGATCACGGTCGACGCCAAGGCGGCGTGGAACAAGGCGATCAACGATGACTTCGAGTCCTCGTTCGTCGCCGGTCTCCAGGTCTTCAACAACCGCACGAGCTCTGTCTCGGCCAGCGCCACGAACTTCCCGGGCCCGGGCATCGAGGTGGTGGGCGCGGGCGGTCTCAACCAGCAGGTTGGTGAGGGCTTCCTCACCTCCATCAACGGCGGCTACTTCGCGCAGGAGCAGCTCTCGTTCCGCGAGTACCTGACCGCCACGGTCGGCGGCCGCTACGACTTCTCGTCGGCCTTCGGCGCCGAGGCGCCTGGCGTCTTCTATCCGAAGATGTCGGTCTCGTACGTCGTGTCTGACCACGCGGCGGCGCAGGCCAAGCTCCCGAGCTGGCTCTCCACGCTCCGCGTCCGCGGCGCCTGGGGTCAGTCGGGCCGTCAGCCCGGCGCGTTCGACAAGTTCACGACCTTCTCGCCGCTCGCCTCCGAGCTCGGCGCCGGCCTCGTGCCCGCCAACCTCGGCAACCCGGCCCTCAAGCCGGAGATCTCGACCGAGACGGAGTTCGGCTTCGAGGCGGGGATCCTCGACAACCGCGTCGCCATCGAGTTCACCTCGTGGCAGCGGCAGGTCAACGACCTCCTCGTCGCGCAGCAGTTCCCGGTCTCGGGCGGCTTCCGCGCGACGCAGCTGAACAACATCGGCTCGATGGAGGCCAACGGTCTTGAGATGGGCTTCAAGTGGTTCGCCATCCAGAACCAGAACCTCTCGGCGGACTTCTTCTTCAACGCCGCGTACCTCAAGCAGACGCTGACCGACCTCGGCGGCGCGCCGCCGCTCAAGATCGGCTACATCCGCTACCGCGGCTTCCTGAAGGAGGGCTACCCCCTCGGCGCGCTCTTCTCGCCGCGCCTCGCGGAGGTCTGCCCGGCCGGTGGGGCCCGCACGAACAGCGCGGGCGGCACGATCGCCTGCTACGACCCGGCGACGCAGCTCCCGATCAACTTCAACGGGCAGGGCACTCCGGCGACGCTCGACCAGCTCCGGACCTACCTCGCCACCCCGCGTGACCTGAAGAACTCGGGCGTCCAGAGCGCGCTGCGGCCGCTCCTCGCCGACTTCGACGGCAACCGCAACACCGGCGAGCAGTTCGTCGGCGACGTGATCCCTGACTGGACCGGCTCCTTCGGCTTCAACGCGAAGATCGGCGCCAGCTGGCGTGTCGCCACGCTCTTCGAGTACAAGACGGGCTTCTACATCCAGAACCTCACCGACGGCTTCCGGATGTCGCAGCACCCGTCGATTGGCTCGAACCGTCGCGAGTGGTCGGAGATCGAGTCCACGCTGAACAACCCGGCGGCCTCGGTCGACGACAAGCTCGCCGCCGTCAGCGACTACGTCTTCGAGTACCGCCGGCTCCTCGAGCCGGGGCTCCACCAGCACCAGAAGGGTGACTTCACGCGGCTCCGCGAGCTCAGCGTGACCTGGACCGCACCGGAGGCGATTGCCAGCCGGCTCGGCGCCAAGTCCTTCTCGGTGACGGCCTCGGGCCGGAACCTGTTCCTCTGGACCAAGTACCCCGGGCTCGACCCGGAGGCGAACGCCATCGGCCGCGGCATCGGCTCGGCGCTCGACCAGAACTTCCTCGACAGCGTCGACGCGTTCGGGATCCCGATCCCGCGCCGCTTCTCGCTGGCGTTCAACTACGGCTTCTAACCCATCCGAGGACTACCACACATGCGACAGATGACCAGCATGCGTCGGCTCGGGTCGAAGAGCCGCCTCCTTGGCGTCGCCCTCGCGGCGGCGCTCCTCCCCGCTGCGTGCGCGAATCCGTTCGACACCAGCGTGGAGAACCCCAACGCGGTGGTCGAGGAGGCGCTCGGCGATCCGGCCGGCGCGACGACCCTGGTGAACGGCCTGGGCGGCTCGGTGACGCGCGCCCTGACCGGCATCTACGGTCCGTACCACACCGCCACGGACGAGCTGACCTGGGTCGGCTCCCGTGAGTTCTGGAAGCTGCTCGACGACGGCGATATCTCCGATCCGGTCAACGAGTACACGGACGGGGCCTTCCCCTTCGTGACCGAGGCCCGGTGGCTCGCCGACTTCACGATCGCGCGCGTCGCCAGCTTCGACGCGGCCGGGACCCTGCGTAACCGCAAGGACCTCGCCCGCGCGAACATCTACGGCGCGGTGATCTACACGACGATCGGCGACATGTTCGAGGACTTCGTCGTGGCCTCCGACCGCACCGTTGCGGCCGCCCCGGTGGGTCCGGCCAACATGGGCGCGATGTACGACTCCGCCATCACGATGGCCACCCGCGCGCTCACCATCGCGCAGGCCACCAGTGACGCCGAGCTCCAGCGGCAGGCCCTCGGCCTCCGCGCCCGCGCCCGGCACGCCAAGGCGGCCCGCGCACTCACCAAGGCGGGGGCCGGTGCGCCCGCCAACCCGCTCGTCAACAATGCGGACGCCACCGCCGATGCGACGGCGGCCCTCGCGCTGATGACGGCGTCGTATCGCTTCCGGCTCACGCCCACGGCGAACAACCTCGCCGGCATCAACGTCGGGTTCGAGATGAACAACCGCGGCGAACTCCGCGCCGGCAATGACTTCGTGAACGCCGACCCGGCGCGCCCGATCGTCCCGGCCGCTGGTCTTGCCGGCATCAAGATGAACGACCCGGTCACCGGGGTCGCCAGCACGACGGTCGCCAACGCGATCGACGCCTGCTGCCGCCCGGCGGTCGCCAACAACGTGCCGATGACGCAGGTCTCGGCCCGTGAGATGATGCTCATCATCGCCGAGGCAAACCTCGCCGCCGGGAACAACGCCGACTTCCTGACGCGGATCAACGCGTCCCGCGCCGTCGACGGGCTCCCGGCCTACGCCGCCGTCACGGGTAACGGGCGCGCGCAGCTGGAGTACGAGCGGAAGGTTCAGCTCTTCCTCCAGGGCCGTCGCCTGATGGACCTGTACCGCTTCGGCTCCGCCGATTCGCGGTGGCTCACCTCGTCCACCACCGGCGTCCGCGGCAAGTGCCTCCTGCCGATCAGCTACATCGAGCGCCTGACCAACGTCGACGCGCCGCAGCCGAACAACGAGCGGAAGTGCAACTGATCCGCTGACCGTTGCGCAGGACCCCGCGGGCCGTGACCTTCTGGTCACGGCCCGCGGTGTATTCAGTCGTGTCCACCGCGAGGCACCGTGCCCGACCTGCCGGCTGACGCCCGACCATCAGTGCCGCTCGCACCGACTCGCACCATCCTTGCCGAAGCGCTGCCTGTCCCACCTCCTGTCTCACCGACCGCTTTGCCCCCGATGCGCCAACTCTCTCTGCTCCTCCTCGCCGGCACCCTCTCGGGCTGCTATGACCTGAAGCCGATCGCCGTGACACCCACGGCGTTCGGCGCATCCGTTCCGGTGGGGCGCACCGTCGAGGCGGTCCTCAGCGAGGCGGGGACCGCCGCGCTCACCGCCCGCGTCGGACCGGGGGCCGGCACCCTCCTCGGCACCGTGACTCGCTTCACGGTCGATACGGTCGAGATCGCGCTCACCGAGGTCCGGACCCGCGCCGGACTCGCCTACTTCCTACAGGGGGCAGTCATCCCGGTCGGCCGGAACGACCTGGCCCAGCTCCGCGTCCGCGAACTGAACCGGCCGCGCACCGCCATCGCCACGGCGCTCGGCGTCACGGCGGCGGGCTGGATCATCTACGGCGTCCGATTCGGGGGCGGTGGACAGCCCGAGCCGGGCGGCGGTGGCGGCACACCGGCGCTCACGCCCCCCTGATCCGCCCCAACCGGCACGACGCACCGCCGTCGTGCAACCGGATGTTGCAGTCGGCCCCTCACTCGATCGTTCCCCGCCACCCGACGCCCCCGATGCGCCAGCCCATCCGCCGTCTTGTCGCCCTGCCGGTCCTCCTGATCGGTCTCTCCAGCCTCGCTGCGGCACAGCCTCGCCCCGCCACGGCGACCACGGCGAGCAGCCCCGACACCGCCGCGCTCCGCGGCCTCCGCACCCGGATGCTCGGTCCCTACCGCGGCGGGCGCTCCTCGACCGTCACCGGGATCCCGAGCGCGCCGAACACCTACCTGATGGGGACCACCGGGGGCGGTGTGTGGCGCACCGATGACGCGGGCAACAGCTGGACGAACATCTCCGACGGCTACTTCGGCGGCTCCATCGGTGCGGTCGTCGTCGCGCCGAGCGATCCAAATGTCATCTATGTGGGCGAGGGATCCGCAGAGGTCCGTGGCAATTCGTCGATGGGCCGCGGCGCCTGGCGCTCCACCGATGCCGGACGCACCTGGCGCTCGATCGGCCTGCGCAACGCGGGGCAGATCGGGCGGATGGTGGTCCACCCCACCGATGCCGACGTCGCCTTCGCGGCGGTGCTCGGCCGACCGTTCGGCCGGAGCGCCGACCGCGGGATCTACCGCACCACTGACGGTGGCGCGAACTGGAAGAAGATCCTCTACCTCAACGACAGCACGGGCGCCTCGGACATCGCGATGAACCCGCGGAACCCGCGGATCCTCTACGCGGCGATGTGGCGCGCCGAGCGGAAGCCGTGGACGATGATCTCGGGGTCGTCGGAAGGTGGCATCTGGAAGTCGGTCGATGGCGGTGAGAGCTGGCAGAAGCTCGGCGGCGGGCTCCCAACCGGGCTCACCGGGAAGATCGGCGTCACCGTCTCACCAGCGAATCCGGACCGCGTCTGGGCGATCATCGAGGCGGAGCCGGCAGGAGGCGTGTACCGCTCCGACGACGGCGGGGCGACATGGACCCGCACGAACAGCGAGAACAAGCTCCGCCAGCGTGCCTGGTACTACACGCACGTCGTGGCCGATCCGCAGGAGGAGCACGTCGTCTACGCACTCAATACTTCCCTGTACCGCTCGATCGACGGCGGTGTGACCTTCACCGAGATCCCTGTTCCGCACGGCGACACGCACGACCTCTGGATCAACCCGCTCGACAAGCGCCTGATGATCATCGGCGACGACGGCGGCGCGCAGGTCTCGCTCAACCGCGGGCGCACCTGGTCGACGTACTTCAACCAGCCGACCGCCGAGTTGTACGACGTCATCACTGACGCCGCCTTCCCGTACCGGGTCTACTCAGCGCAGCAGGACAACACGACCATCAGCGTGCCGTCGTGGTCGTCGTCGAACACGGTGCATCCCTTCCAGGACTATGCGTACGCCTCGGGGTGCGAGACCGGCCCCGTCGCGCTCGACCCGAAGAACCCGGCGGTGATCTGGGGCGGCTGCTACGGCGGCGCGATCAACCGGTGGGATACGCGCACCGACGAGCGGCGGAACGTGGTGGCGTACCCGGAACTCCAACTCGGTCAGGCCGCCAAGGACCTGCAGTACCGCTTCCAGTGGGTCGCACCCATTCTCGTCTCGCGGCACGACCCGAACGTCGTCTACCACGGCGCGCAGTACGTCCTCCGCACGCGTGATGGCGGCACGACGTGGGAGCGGATGTCCCCCGACCTGACCACGCAGACCAAGGCGCATCTCGAGGCCTCGGGCGGACCGATCAACAACGACATCACCGGTGTCGAGATCTTCAATACCGTTTTCGCGCTCGCCGAAGACCGCACCTCCGCCTCGGTGCTCTGGGCCGGGACCGATGACGGGCGTCTGCACGTGACGCGTGACGCGGGGCGGACCTGGAGTGAGGTGACGCCGCCCGGGATGCCGACCTTCGGCACCGTCGAGGAGATTGTCGTGTCCGCGCACGCGCCGAACCGTGTGTACGTGGCCGCGCAGGCATACCGGATGGATGACTTCAAGCCGTATGCGTGGCGCTCTGACGACGGGGGTCGCACCTGGGTGAAGCTCACCGAGAACTCCGGGATTCCCGCCGACCATCCGATCCGGTCGTTCGCCGAGGATCCGAAGGTCCCGTCGCTCCTCTACGCGGGGACCGAGTACGGGCTGTATGTGTCATTCGACGCGGGGAAGTCGTGGCAGCGCTTCCCGTCGAAGCTGCCGATCACGCCGATCGCCGACCTCGACGCGCGCGAGGATGACCTGGTGATGTCGACACAGGGGCGCTCGGTCTGGATCGTCGACGACATCAGCCCGCTCCGCGAGCTCTCGGCCGGCGTCACGGGGGCCGCGGCGCATCTGTTCACGCCCGCGCCCGCCGTGCGCGTGCAGAAGGGCACCGATCCGTTTGATCCGCAGCCGGGCCTCCCCGACCAGCCCGACAACGGTGCCATCCTGCACTACTGGCTTGGGAGCGCGGCGACCGCACCGGTCACCATCGAGATCCGTGATGCGCAGCAGCGCGTCGTGCGCCGCCTCACCTCAGACAGTGTGACCTCGCGCGCGCAGCGAACGATGCGGCTCCCGGTGGCGCGCGGGATGCATCGCGTGATCTGGGACCTCACTTATCCCGGGCCGCAGGCGGTCGACGGGCAGGTGCTGTGGGGGTACACCGGCGGGGTGAAGGCACCGCCGGGCACCTACGAGGCCACGCTCACCGCCAACGGCGTCACGATGAAGCGCACGGTCACCGTGCTCCCGGACCCGCGGCTCCCGCAGATCACCGCCGCGGACTACGCGGCGCAGTTCCGGCTCGCGAGCGCGGTGCGCGACTCGATGGACGCGCTGCATCGCACGATGAAGGACCTGCGTGACGTCCGCGCGCAGATGGAGGCGCTGATGGCGGCCGCGAAGCGCGTGGGCGCCGAGTCGGCGTTGCAGGCGCAGGTGGACTCGCTCGCGGCCAAGATGCGACGGCTCGAAGTCGGCTTCACGCAGACCCAGAGCCGGAGTGGGCAGGACCCCATCCGGTTCGCGGGGCAGCTCGACAATCAGTGGGCCGAGCTCTACGGCAATGTCACCGGGACCAACGGCTACATCTCCGGCGGGCCCGAGGGACGTCCGACCGCCGCGGCCGCGGTGCGGCTCGAGGAGCTGGCGGGCCGCTGGGACCGGATGCGTCTTGTCTGGCAGGAGGTGGTGACGAAGGACCTGCCGGCCCTGAACGACAAGGCGAAGGCGCTCTCGATCGGCGGGATCGCGATTCCGGCACCGACGATCGTGCCCTGACCGAGCCCTCCCGAACGGCAGACGCCCCGCCGCGCATCGTGCGCGGCGGGGCGTCGTGCATCAGGCCGACTCGTGCGGCAGGATGCCGTCGCTTCAGAACGGCTTCTCGAGGCTCTCCGACTGCGGCGTGAAGAGTTCAGCGCCGGTCTCGGTGATGACCATATCGTCCTCGAGTCGGATGCCGAACTCGCCCGGGA
>DAISWY010000096.1:0-8857 GCA_036826135.1 Gemmatimonadaceae bacterium
GCGGCGGTGATCGGGACCGCGCCGCGGAAGTGCCCCGGCGTGATGTTCACCTTGAGCACCTCCTTCCGCACGCGCTCGCTGGTCAGGTAGCCGTGGAGGGCGAGTCCCTTGATGCGGCGGTACGCCTTCTTCGCCACGTGCGCCGCGTCCTCGGGGCGATCGGCCCAGGCGAGCTCGCCGTCGCGCTGCACGGGGTCCATCGCCGCCCAGCGCACGCCGTACGCGGCCTGCGCGCGGGCCTCGAGGGCGGCCAGGCCGGTGCGGAACTCGCGGCGTTCGGCGTCCGTGAGCCAGTCGGCGACAATCACGTCGATGAAGGCCGGGACGCCGACGTCGAGCGCGCCTGGGGTGTCGGTGCGGGGCAGGATGCCGTCCACCATCGACGCGACGAGCGCCCGTTCATCGGCGGTGAGGCCCGGGCCGCGCGGTTGGGACGTCGCGGCGTGGATCTTCGCGGCCCAGGCGTCGAGCGCGGCGTCGTCGGCCTGCGCGAGCGCTGGGAGCAGGGAGAGACCGGCGAGCTGCAGCAGGGCGCGACGGGTGATCGTCATCCGGGGGTCGGTCTGGGGTGAGGGGACGATGCGGTGCGCTACGTTCGCACCCGGGACGAGGGGCGACAAGGTGGACGCGCCGCGAACCGACGTCAGCCGACACGGGTGCCCGTGGATCAGCTCGGTGCCGGGACTGGCGCGCGCGCCGTCCCGGCGATTACTCCTTCGGCGCTGACCGCCAGGGGTACTCCGCGACTGCGGGGTTGAGACAGTCCCTTGGAACCTGACCCGGGTAATGCCGGCGGAGGGAGCGCGGTGGGCGATGGGGCCGGCGTCGACCGTGTCCGTCGCGCGCGTGCATTCCGTCGTGCATCGCCCTCCGACCCGTTGGAGCATGCGATGTCCGTCCTCCGCGCTGTTCTGCTCGCCGCCACACTCGTGTCACCCCTCGCCGCGCAGGAGACCGCCCGGGATTCGGCGCGGACCGCGCGGCGCGACACCCTCGACGCCGTCGTCGTGCGCGCGACCCGCGTCGGGGCCGCGCCGCCGACCTCGCAGACGCTGATCGATCGCGCCACCATCGAACGCACCTACGTCGGACAGGACGCGCCCCTCGCGCTGCTCGGCGCGACCGGCGTCACCGCCGCCTCGGATGCAGGGGCGTTCAGTGGCTACAGCTCGCTCCGGCTCCGCGGCATCGATCAGACGCGGCTCGCGATCTCTGTCGACGGGGTCCCGCTCAACGACCCCGAGGACCAGGTCCTCTACTTCTCGAACGTCCCCGACTTCATGCACTCGATGGGCTCGGTGCGCGTGCAGCGCGGCGTCGGGGGGAGCGGATTCGGGCCGGCGGGGTTCGCCGGTGCGCTGAGCTTCGAATCACTCCCGCTCGCGACCACGCCCGCGTTCCGCGAGGCCGAGGTGACGGCGGGGAGCTGGGGCACCCGGCGGGTGAGTGCGGCTGCGGCGAGCGGGGTGCGTGGGTCCGTCGCGGCGTACGGTCGCGCCACCGCACAGACCACAGATGGCTATCGCATCAATTCGGGGAATGAGGCGCGCTCCGCCTTCGGCAGCGCGGCCTGGTTCGGTGACCGTGACGTCGTGAAGGTCACGGGCTTCGCGGGCCGCTCGCGGATGCAGCTCGCGTACTACGCGGCCAGCGAGGCCGAACTCGCCGCCGACCCGCGCACGAACCCGATGTCGCCGGACGAGCGCGATGACTTCTCGCAGTCGATGCTGAGCCTGCAGCACACGCGAACGCTCGGGCGCTCCGGGGCCGTGACCACCACGCTTTACCGGAACGCGGCGGGGGGCACGTACGACGTCGCCGTCGGCGACGAGCTCTGGAACTTCGGGCTCGATCACACCTGGGTCGGGCTCCTCTCGACGGCCACCTGGACCGCGGGGTCGGTCGCCTGGTCGGTGGGCGGCCACGCGAGCGATTACGCGCGGGAGCACAGCCTGCGCATCCGCCCCGTCCTCGCCACGGACGTGTACGCGAACACGGGCCACAAGTCGGAGCAGAGCGCCTTCGCCAAGGCGGTAGGCCGTCGTGGGGCGCTCGAATGGGTCGCGGACCTCCAGCTCCGGCAGGCCACCTTCCGATACGAGCCCAGCGCGGGGGTGCCGATCGGCGCGCCGGACGTCACCTGGCGCTTCGCGAATCCCAAGCTCGGCGCGACGTGGCAGATGGGGCGTGGTAGGAGCCTCCACGCCTCGGTCGGGCGCGCCTCCCGCGAGCCGACGCGCGTGGATCTCTTCGCCGGGGCCGACGACCTCGATGCCGCGACCGCGGCCGAGGTCCTGCCCCTCACCCGGGTGCGGCCCGAGCAGGTCACCGACGTCGAGGTCGGGGTGCGCCAGGCGGGAGCCCGCGGCGCCGTCTCGGTGAATCTCTTCTCGATGCGCTTCCGGGATGAGATCGCCGCGATCGGCGCCCTCGCCATCACGGGGAGCCCGCTCCGGCGGAACGTCCCACGCTCCACGCGCGCGGGGGTCGAGCTCGAGGGGAGCTGGCGGCCCGCCGCGGCGTGGCGCGTCGATGGGAATGTGGTCTGGATGCGGGCACGCATCGCGGAGTACACGGACGAGGCCGCGGGCATGACGTACCGCGATGTACCGCCGCTCCTCACCCCTGCGGTGACGGCGAACCTGCAGTCGACGTGGGAGGGGCGCGGCGGACGGTCGCTGACCCTCGGTGCCCGCCACGTGGGGCGTGCGTTCCTCGCGAACGACGGGAATGCGGCATTGACCATTCCGGCCTTCACCGTGCTCGACGGCGGCATCACGATTCCCGTCGGACGGCAGCAGTTGCGGGTGCAGGGGCAGAATCTGCTCTCCGCCACCGCCTACGCGGCCGGGTACACCGACGGGGCTGCGCGCTACCTCTTCCCGGTGGCGCCCGCGACGCTCCTCGCCACCTGGCAGGTCGCGTTCTGACGGCGTGATGATGCGGGGCGCGCGACGGCGAGGTGCCGTCGTGCGCCCCGCGCAACAGGCGTCAGCGGCGCCGACGAATCGAGCGGATGCGGTCCCCTTCGAGGATCCCGTCGACGACGTCGATGCCTGCGATCACCTCGGCCCAGATGGTATAGTCCGCATCGAGCCGCGCGTTGTCGCGGAGGTTGACGAACCACTGCGCGTCACCGGTGTCGTGGCCGCGCGTGCTCATGCCGACCGTTCCGCGACGGTGGGACACGGTGCCGAGTTCATCGCGAAGGGTCTCCCGCCAGCCCACATACTCGTTCGCGCCGGGACTTCCGCCCTGGATCACGAAGTCGGGCTCGACACGGTGCCAGGTGAGCGCGTCGTAGTAGCCGGCCTCCGCGAGGGCGAGGAGCCGTGCCGCCATCATCGGGGCGACGTCGCCGCGGAGTCGCACGTCGAAGCGCCCGCCGCCGCTCGCACTGGCCATCGTCACGCGGAGCACGACGGTGTCACCGAGGGCAAGCCGGACGGCGTCACGGGGGAGCGCGACCCGTTCGACCGGCGGACGGTCGTCGGTCGCGGGGCGCCCCTGCACGGCGAGGAGAGCGACCCTGGCGTCGCGGGCGGAGGCATCACCGCGCGCGACGAGCCGTTCGAAGGCCTGGCGCGCGGCGGGTGCGGCCGTGGGGAGGGTGGTGCCGCGCAGCGCGATCGCAGCGGCGCGGACCACCTGGGCGCCGTCGCGCCGGAGCGCCGCGACGTAGCGGGCATCGTCGGCGTGGCCGGTGCGCGCCGCGAGGGCGTCGATCGCCGTCTCCGCGACGTTGTCGTCGATGTCCTCAACCATCGCCCGGAGGGCTGTGGTGTCCTCGAGCAGGGCCGCGGCCCGTGTGGCATACCGACGCAGCTCCGGCTGCGGATGGCGGAGCAGGTCGGGGAGGTACGGGCGTGCGGCCTCGGGGCGGAGGCGCGCGAGCGCGACGAGCCCGTGTGCGGCGGCGTGCCACGAGACCTCGCCGCGTCGCCGCGACGACGTCTCCGACGGGCGACGATCGATCCACCGGACGATGGTCTGCACGAGTGCGTCATCAGACGCGCAGCTGGTCCGAGCGAGGTCCGCCGCGCGGAGTCGCACCGCCCAGGCGCTGTCCATCAGGGCGAGGCGCAGGGCGGGGCAGTCGTCGCGGAGCGCGGCGAGAGCGCGGAAGCGGAGCCGCCACGCGGGTTCCACCCAGATCGGCGCCTGTGGCACCTCGGGGAGCGTCGTCCGTGCGACGAATTTCGGATCGCGGATGCGCCCGTGGCCGCGCGCCGCAATGGCGCGGACCCGAGCGTCGGAGTGACCCGCGGCCTCGGCGAACGCGACGTCCGTGGAGTCGCGGCGGTCCTCCGCGAGGAGCACGCGCCCCACCAACGCCGAGTCGGCGCGGGTGAGCGTCTGCGCATCGAGCGCCAGCGGCGCGGCGGCGAGGAGCAGTGCCAGCACGGGGCGAGCGAGCCGCATGGGCGGTCTGACCGCGGTCGCCGGACCAGCAGAGCGTGTGTTCCCGAGCCGCCCTGCGGATGGTAGCTGACGACGCACCAGATGTGCGGGCATGCGGGGGTCCGGGGTTCGGGTGCGCGATGAATGCGGCCTCAAGGCGGCGTGACCTTCCAGAAGGCGATGCCGCTCGCCTGCGGGCCGATATCGACCGTGCCCACCTTCGCCCGGGCGCGCAGGTCGATCACGTCGACCTTCCCGGGCGCGGCACCGACCCCCTCGCTCGTGACGAAGGCGTAGCGCGAGTCCGTCGACATCGCGACGCCGTGGGCGAGCGTCGTGCTCGACGCGAGGCGCGCCACCGAGCGCCCGCTCGCGAGGTCGAAGAGCTCGATCTGCGAGCCCTGCTTGAGGCTCGCGACCAGCATCGTGCCGTCGGGCGTGACCCCGAGGTTATAGGGGCCGCGTCCCGTGGCGAATCGGCGGGTGATCGTCCACGTGTCGCGGTCGATCTCGAGGATCTCATCCCCCTTGTTGCAGGCGATGTAGATGCGTCGGCTGTCCGCGCTCGGCTGCGCCCAGGTGGGAGAGCAGGTGGCGGGGGTCATCGCGTGATGGTGTCCCGCCATCGCGGCATAGCCCACTTCGGCGGGGTCGCCGGTGCGTCCGTTCGAGATGCGGCGGGCGCCGTCGACCCACATCTGGAGCATCTCGCCGCCGTCGGCGGGCAGGGCACCCTCGCTCTCGCGGGCGAGGCGGAAGCGGCGCGAAACGCGCTGGGTCCGGGTGTCGATCTCCACCAGCTCGTCATCCATCATGCAGGCGCTGTAGTGGAAGCGCCCGTCGGGGGAGACGCGACTGCCGTGCGGCATCGTGCAGGTGACGATCCGCGCCACCTCCGCAAGGTTCGCGACGTGCACGACGGAGACGGACGACGGGACCATGTCGCCGTGAAGATTGAAATTCACCGAATACGTGTAGCGCCCGTCCGGCGTCGCGTCGATCGAGGCGGGAAAGGCACCGAGGAGGATCCCGGGGCCGGCGAGCGTGTCGGGGCCGAGCACGAACTGCCAGTACTTCCCGTCGGGGAAGCCGTGCCCCGTCGTCATATGCAGGAAGCGGCCGTCCGCGGAGATCGCGAGGCCGTGCGGTCCCTCCATCTCGGCGGGGAGCTCGCCGATCGGGATCTCTCGCTCGACCGAGGCGGAGCGTCCGTCGAACCGGATGCGGTAGATCTTGTCCGCGCTCTCGGCGCCGGCGTAGACGTGGTACGTGGGATCGGCCGCACCGGGACGTCCCTGCGCCGAGAGCGGCAGGAGCGCGGGAAGGATGAGGGCGGCGACCAGCGTCCCCGTGGCATTGCGTGCGCTGCGTCTGACCTGCATCGTCCCCTCCGACTGAAGGCGTCCCTGACCCTCGACCCCACTACCGCGATGCAGAGTCTAACCGCGCGCCGCCTCGGCGTCACCGCCGCGCTCCTCCTCGCCCTCCCCGTCGTCCTCCCCGCGCAGGGGGCGGGCGATGTCCCCGTGGCGCGGCTCGTCGCGGAACCCGCGGCGATCGTGCTCAAGGCCGGCGAGTCGACGGTCTTCCGCGTGCGGGCCTACGCGGCGGATGGTCGCGAGATCCCGAACCCGTTCATCCGGGTCGCGGCGGGGACGCGCGCGGTGCGTTTCTCGGACACGACGGTCACCGCGACCGCGGCAGGGCGCTTCGAGGCGACCGCGACCGCGCAGGGCGCGGAGGGGCGCCCGGTGACGCTGGCGATCCCGGTCACCGTCACCTGGCCGGCGCTCACCGCCCTGACCGTCTCGGGCCCCGCGGGGACGCTCTACACCGGTCTCACCGTCCCGCTCCGCGCGAAAGGGAGGCACGCGGATGGGACGGAGCGCCCGAACCTCCTGACCACGTGGACGAGCGCGAATCCGCGCGTCGCGACGGTGAACCGCTTCGGTGACGTCACCGCCGTCGCGCCCGGCACCACCACCATCGCCGCGACTGCGGAGGGGGCGACGGCGCGCCTCACACTGACCGTTGTCGCCAATCCGATCGCGCGGCTCGAGATCACCGTCGCGGAGTCGCAGGTCCGCACCGGGGACGTCGTGCGCCTCACCGCGCAGGCGAAGCGCGCCAATGGCAGCGTCGTCGCCGATGCGCCGATCACGTGGAGCTACACGTACACGCCCGATGATTCCATCGCCCCGGCCGGGATGCCCGGCGGCGCCGGGATCGTGCAGTTCGGCCGCTTCGCCGGCAACTATCCGGGCCGCTACACGTTGCTCGCCCAGGCCGCCGGTGTCACGGCGCAGACCACGCTGCAGGTAGTGCCGCGCGACGTCCGTCAGCGCATCCAGGTGACGAGCCGCGGGAGCATCACGAACACCCACACCTCCGACCTCTGGCCCTGGACCGGTCGCGACGGGCGCGACTACGTGCTCGTCGGGACGTGGGGCGGGGACGGCTACGCGCTCGTCTTCGACATCACCGATATGGACCGGATCGTGAAGACCGACTCGGTGAAGGTCGACGCGCGGACGATCAATGACGTGACCGTCTCGCCCGACGGGCGCTACGGCGTCCTCTCACGCGAAGGTGCCTCGAACCGGCAGAACGGGGTCGTGATCCTCGACCTCGCCGATCCGGCCCACCCCAAGATCGCGAGCACCTTCACGCAGGAGCTCACCGGCGGCGTCCACAACATGTTCGCCACCAACGAGCATCTCTTCGCGGTCTCGGGCGGGGCGAAGTACGTCATCATCGACGTGAAGGACATCTACCAGCCGAAGTATGTGAGCGAGTACCGGCATCCGAACGCGCGGCTGCACGACCTCTGGGTCCGCGACGGCATCGCCTACTCGGCGCAGGGGGGCGTCGGCGTCGTGGTCGTCGACGTCGGGAACGGGAAGTACGGCGGCACCATCGAGCAGCCGAAGCTGATCACGACCTACCCGGTCAACTCCGGCCACGAGATCTATCCGTACGTGCAGCAGCGGACCGGCCGCACCTACCTCTTCATCGGCGACGAGGAGATGAGCCGCCGCGGGCGCACCTGGGAGGGGACGGGCTACTCGCTCTCGGGGCCCGACGGGAAGCCGCCACGGAACGGGATCGCGCAGACCTCCGGCGGCTACACGCACATCGTGGATTTCACCGACCCGATGCGGCCGATGGCCGTGGGCCGGTATCACCTCGAGGACTACGGCGCGCACGACATCATCGTCGAGGACGACGTCCTCTATCAGGCATACTATGACGGCGGCGTCCGCGTCGTGGACGTCTCGGGCGAGCTCCTCGGGAACCTCTACGACCAGAACCGCGAGATTGCGGTCTTCAAGCCGTACGACCCGGACGCCTTCACGCCGAACGCACCCTTCGTGATGAATGCGATGCCCTGGAAGGGGCGTGTCCTCTTCACGGACTTCAACTCCGGGCTCTGGGCGGCGAAGTTGCTTCCGAAGCCGCCGGTGCCCTGACCCGCACCGTCCGACGCCCCTCCCGCCTCTTCCCGACGCACGCGCTATGGACACCCTGATCGCCTACTTCGCCGGCATCCCCTCGAGCCACCGCGCGCTCATCCTCGCGGGCGGCATCGCGCTCTTCTGGCTTTGGGAGACGGCGGAGCCGCTCGTCCGGGGCGAGTATCGGAAGGGGCGGCACGCGTTGGTGAATCTCTTCTTCACCGGCACGACGATCGTCGTGAACTTCGTCCTCGCCTTCCTGCTCCTCCGGGCGTCGGAGTGGGCGGTGGCCCGCGAGGTCGGGGTGCTCTTCCTCTGGTCAGGGCTGCCGGTGGTCGGGCAGCTCGTCGTCGGACTCCTCGTCCTCGACCTCGTCTCCGCCTGGCTGGCCCACTGGGTGCAGCACAAGACGCCGCTCCTCTGGCGGCTCCACCTCGTGCATCACTCCGATCGGCACGTCGACACCACGACGGCCAATCGGCATCACCCCGGCGAGAGCGTCGTCCGCTTCGGCTTCACGCTCGCAGCAGTGGTGCTCACCGGCGCGCCGATGTGGATGGTCTTCCTGTATCAGTCGTTGAGCGTGGTGCTGAGCCAGTTCAACCACGCGAACATCGCGCTCCCGGCGGCGCTCGATCGGGCGATCAGCTGGATCCTCGTCTCGCCGGATATGCACAAGGTGCACCATCACTACGTGCTGCCGCACACCGACTCCAACTACGGCAACCTCTTCTCCGTGTGGGATCGTCTCTTCGGGACCTTCCGGACGATCGACCGGGCGCAGCTGACGTACGGGATCGACACGCACCTTGGTGACGCCGAGCACGGCACGGTCGGCGCGTTGCTCACCATGCCGTTGCGGAAGGGGACGCGCCGCTTGGTGGATTGACCAGGGGCGCCTGATCGCCTGCGCGGGCGATCAGGCAATCAGGCGACTAAGCGATCAGGCGCGGTCGGTCGTGCTACTGCGCGATCGCGGCGCCGTCGCGCCGCGGATCCGC
>DAISWY010000097.1:0-6881 GCA_036826135.1 Gemmatimonadaceae bacterium
GATCAGCGCGCGTCCCGCTGGGTGACGCAACTCGTCCGCATCGAAGTCGTCGACGTCGTACGACGCTGAGGCACGACGCTGAGGCACGACGCTGAGGCACGACGCTGAGGCAGATCAGCGCCAGTCGCCGAACCGGACATAGGCCGCGCGCCCGCCGTCGGCCGCGAAGCCCTCGCTCACGCGGAATGTGCCGAGCGGCGTCTCGACGGCGAGGCCGACGCGGAGGCCGCGGTGGAGCGTGCCGTGCGCGGGCTCCGATCCACCCCCGAAGGTGCCTTCACCGACTCGTCCGATCATCGGTTCGAGCTCCGCGCGCAACCGCGGTCGCAGCGGCCAGGCGGCGCGGATCGCGAGCGAGGCGAGATGGTCGCCTCGGGCGGAGAGAAGCGGGCGCCCCGCGAATCCGTCGAGCCCGCCGAGGGTCGGTCGTCTGGCGAGAGGAACGCCCTCGCCCACGCTGGCGAGAAGGCGCCCCTCGAACCGGAGGAGGCCGAGCGCCCCGCGCGGCCGTGCCTCAAGGGTGAGCTGGCGCCAGCGCGCCAGCGCGATGCCCTCGATCAGGAACGCGGGCGCAGGCTCGCGTGAGCGGCGCTGGGCGAGCGCCAGCGAGACACCGGCGTCCGTGCGCCCGTCGACTCCGGCGCGTCGTCCCGCCCAGCCGACGAGCCCGCCATCCACGCGCCAACCGGCGGTCGCGGCGCGCGGCAGCCCGAGAGTGAGCAGCGCATCGTCCGCCTGCACGGCGCCGACCTCGCGCCGGTCGCGGAAGGTCGGCAGGCGTTGCGCGCTGAGGTCGAGCGAGGCCCCCGCGCGGCGGCCGTGCGCCGTCCCCCGAATACGCAGCGCCCACGGCGCCATGGTCAGCTCGACCGACCGCGCGCCCAGTCGTCGTGTCGCCGGCGCCGACCAGACACTCCACGCCTGCGCGGAGAGGGCGTGGTCGTACGCGATGGCCAGACCGATCCGTTCCGCGGACGACGCGTTCGCCGGGGGGCGCGCCGCCGTCGTGACGGGAATCGTCACCCGCCGCGGGGTCGCCGTCAGCGGTCGGACGCACTGCGTGGCGAGCGCCGCCGACGCCGTCGCTCGACCGAGTGCGATGAGTGTGTCGAGGGTGGTCGGCCGGAAGTCGAGCATCCCATAGGCGGCGGTCGGCAGCGCGATCCGCACATCCGAGGCGCCCAGCGACATCGGCTCCTGGATGAACAGGAACTCGAAGACCGCGCTCGCCACGGTGAGGGGGTCATCGAGGCGCGTCACGTCCGGAACGGGGGACGCGATCGTCGCGACGATCACGCGCTGAGCGCCGAGCGCGCGTGCCACGGCGACCGGATTGTTCGCGCTGAGGCCACCGTCCACCAGCGTGCGGCCTTCGCGCGGCACCGGACGGAGGAGCACGGGGATCGCCATGCTCGCGCGCACCGCGTCGATGAGTCGTCCGCGGTCGAGCACCACCACCTCCCGGGTGCGGAGGTCGGTCGCCACCGCACGGAACGGGATTGGGAGCGCGTCGAAGTCGCCGCGGGCGTGCGCCTCCGCTGGGGCGAGGAGCGCCGCGAGTGCGCTGTCCGCCTCCTCGTCCCGCACGGCGCCATCCTGCACGACCCAACGCGCCCCCGCGCGCTCCCAGACGAAGAGGGGGCGCGCCGACGCGAACGCGGGAGCGAGGCTCGGCGAGTAGGGGCGCACAATCCGGTCGAGTCGGGCGGCGCGGACGCGCGCCTCGATCGACGCCGCCGACTCGCCGCTCGCCCACATCGCGCCGATCACCGCCCCCGCACTCGTGCCGACGATGAGGTCGGGGGTGATGCCGAGCGAGTCGAGGACGGCGAGCACGCCGAGATGGGCCATCCCCTTGGCGCCGCCGCCGCCGAGGACGAGGGCGGTGGGGGCGGTGGGGCAGGTGAGCGGCGGCAGGTGGACGAGCGGTGCGTCCATCGTGAGGCCTTGAGCCTCCAGCCGGCGACTCCCGAGGAGTGCCAGCGCGCAGATGATCCAGCCTCGCCGCGTTCCCTCGAGCATCCCCTACAATCACTCGTCCCCTCTCCGCCGTCCGTCCGGCGCACGCTGAGGTCGCGCACAGGAATCCCCGAGTAGCCGGCCCCCGTGTCAGCGGCGTACCTTTGCCCGCGATGCCGCCGCTCGACGACGCCGACCTCGGACTCGGCACCCTCACCGCCGCCGGTCCGGTCGAGACGATCGACCCCGCGATCGATGCCGCCCTCTGGGCGGTGGTCTTCGCCGGCGGCATCGGGTCGCGATTCTGGCCCCTCTCGACCCCCGCGCGCCCGAAGCCCATCCTCGCGTTGGTCTCGGAGCGGACGCTCATCGAGGACACCGTCGGACGGCTACAGCCCCTGATCCCGCCCGAACGGGTGCTGATCCTCACGAGCCACGACATCGCGCCGGCGATCCGCTCGGTGACGCGCGACGTCCCCGACGAGAACGTGCTCGTCGAGCCGCGCCCGCTCGGCACCGCCGCCGCGCTCGCCTGGGCTGCCGCGGAGCTGGTGCGACGCGCGGGACCGGGCGCCCTCTGCTGCGCGGTACACGCCGACCTCGCCGTCGCCTTCCCTGAGGCCTTCCGGCAGACGGTGCGCCGGGCCGCGGCGGTCGCCGCGCGGGACGAAGCGCTCGTCTCCATCGGCATCCGCCCGTCGCGTGCGGAGCCCGCGTTCGGCTACGTGCAGCCCGGTCTGCCGATCGACGCCGACCAGTCGCTCGCTGCTGGTGGCGTCGCCACAACCGCTGGCTACGTCGAGAAGCCGAGCGCCATCGAGGCGGAGCTGCGAATCGCGTCGGGGGCGCTCTGGCACGGGGGGATCCTCGTCGCGCCGGCGCGGACGGTCCTGTCGCAGCTCGGCACCCATACGCCCGAGGTCGCCTCGGCGCTCGAGGCCGTCCGGCGCGGGGACCTTGAGGCGTTCGTTGCGCGCGTGCGTGCGACCTCGCTCGAGCGGGGCCTCCTCGAGCGCACCGACCGGCTCCTCGTCACGCTCGGGGACTTTGGCTGGGATGACGTCGGCACCTGGGCGTCGCTGCGCCGCGCGCGCGACCTCGACGACGACGGCAACGGCGCGATCGGTGACGTGCGGTTCGTCGACGCGGAGAGCAATGTCGTGCACGCCGGCCACGGGCGCGTCGTCGTCTACGGCGTCTCGAAACTCCTCGTCGTCACCGTCGATGGCCTCACGTTCGTCACGAGCCTCGACCGTGCCGCCGACCTCAACCGCCTCCTCGACGCGCTGCCGGGCTCGATGCGGATCAATCCCGCGGGGCCGTCGCCAGCGTAGCGGCCGCGAGCCCCACCAGCGCGAGCCAGAGTAGGTCGGCAAGCAGGAGGTGGACGAGCTGCATCCAGGTCGGGGCGAGCAGGACGAGATTCACCACCCCCGCCAGCAGCTGCGTCACCACGAGCGAGGCGACGGCGATGCCGAATCGGCGGGTCTCGCGCGACGGGCGCCGCGTCGCGCAGACGCCGGCGGTCAGGAGCAGCACGGCGGCCATCGCCACCGCGAGCGTCGGGTGGATCACCCGGAGCCGGATCAGCAGGTGGGCCGTGGGCGAGACATCCTGCGCGAATCCCTCGGCGAGGGATCGTGAGGGGAAGAGCGTGTCACCGAGCGCGGTGATCGCGCCCGTCATCCCGAGGAGCAGCGTGCCCCCGAGCGCGACGAGAAGGAGGCCGCGCTCGCGGCCGGCCGCGCGCCACGCCGTGCGCAGCGCACCTGCGAGGCTGAACGGCCCAGCGGGGATGCGGGCCCGGGCGGCCAGCCACGGGACGAGGCCGAGCATCGCGAGCAAGCCGAACGTGTTGAGGAGGTGCGCCGCGAGCCACCACGCCCGCGCGAGGCTCGCGTTCTCGGCGACCATCTCGAAGAGCACCAGGCCCGCGCCGACGAGGGCCTCCGTGAGCATCAGGGCCATCGCCGCGTGCGCGGCCCACCAGAGCGGTCCGCGTCGGGGGGCGATCCGTCGCGCCCACGCCAGTTGCGCCACGACGAGCAACAGCGCCACACCCGACGTCGCCCGGTGCGTGAGCTCGATGATCGTCTCGAGGGCCGGCGCCCGTGGGATCACCACACCGTTGCAGAGCGGCCAGTGCGCGCCGCATCCCGCCCCCGACCCCGAGGCGCGCACGTAGGCACCCCAGAGGATTACCAGCAGATTGAAGCCGAGCACGGCCCAGCCGTATCTTGCGAAGCGCGTCATCCCGCGTCCCTCAGAGGTTCCTTATGCGGCGCAGCACCGTCATCACGATCGCCCTCGCCACCGGTTTCGGTGGCCTCCTGCTCTACAACACCCTCGGCGCACAGCAGGTGGAGTGCACCGCCTGCGTCACCTTCAACGGGGCGGAGAACTGCGCGGCCGCATCCGGGAAGGATTCCCTCGAGGCGCTCCGGACCGCGGTGAACACCGCGTGCGGCACCCTCACCCAGGGGATGGACGAGTCGATCCGATGCGCGGGACTCCCGCCGCAGCGGCCCCAGTGCCGGACCCGCTGACGGGCGAAGTCTAATCGGCGCGCCGCGGCGCCGTCGCCATCCACCAGAGCAGGACCGCGCCGAGGAGCGTCGAGGCGGCGACGAGCGCCCAGCCCATCCGCCGGAGGGCGTCGGCGAGCGCGACGTCGCGCGTCAGCCAGCCAAGAGACCCGAGCAGGTAGTGCCAGTCGTGGATCGCGCCGTCCGGCGACATGCTCACCAGGGGGAGCGCCTCGGCGCGCGCATCGGCCACGTACCAGGCGAGGTTCCCGAGGCTGCTCGCGAGGAAGAGTCCCGCGATGGCGAGCCCGAACCAGTCGCGCGAGCGCACCATGAGGGCCGCCGCGCCAATCGGGACGAGTAGCTGCGTCAGGCTCCCCCCGGCGATTCCCATCCACTCCCCGAACGGCGCCCAGAGCAGGTGACCGAACTCGTGCGCTCCGAAGGTGATCCCGCCGAAGACGCCTCCGCGGTCGATGTCGGTAAGCGGGGCGGCTGCCGAGCGCGCGAGCCAGACGAGCAGCGGGAGTCGCCACCACCACCAGCGGCCCGTCGCCCAGTCGCGGAGGGTCGCCGCGACGCCCGTCACTCGCGGAGGGCCGCCATCGGGGTTTCACGGAAGACGTCGCGGCCGGTCAGGAGGCCGATGCCGACCGCGAGACCCATCATCACGGCCGCGATCCCCGCGGCGGGGCCGAGCGCCGGCGCGAAGTCCCCCTGGAACACGAAGCGCGTGAGCGCCCATGCCCCGCCGAAGGCGAGCAGCATCCCGCTCAGCGCCCCCAGGAGGCCGAGGAGCGCGTACTCCGAGAGGAGGATCCGTCCGATCTGCGCCTTCGTCGCGCCGAGCGTCTTGAGCAACACCCCCTCGCGCAGGCGATCACGACGCGTCGCCGCCACGGCGCTGAAGAGGACTGGCACCGCCATCGCGAGGCTGAACAGCGCGAGGAATCGCACCGTCAGCGTCACGCGGTCGACGATCTGCGTGATGGTGTTCCGGATGAGGGAGAGGTCGATGCTCGAGACGTTCGGGTACCGTCGCACCGCGTCCCGCTGCAACAGGGCGACCGCGGTGTCACTTGGGACGTCAGCGACGAGCACGAACTGCTTGGGCGCCGCGGCAATCGCCGCCGACTGGAAGACGGCGAAGAAGTTCGGCTGGAACCGGCCCCACTCCACCTTCCGCGTGCTCGTGAGCCGCGCGCGCACCGGCACGCCCTGCACGTCCCAGGTCACGACGTCGCCGACGGTCAGTTGCAGGTCGCGGGCGACGTCCTCTTCGAATGAGAACTCGAAGAGCGTGTCCGACGCCGCGGCGGCCCCGTGAAAGCGGCCCGCCGTCACCGACTCGGTCGCCTCGAGCGTGTCGCGGTACGTCGAGCGGTACTCGCGGCGCAACGCCCAGTACCGCGGCGAGAGCCCCTTCGCCTCGGCCCATGCCTGCGTCGATGCGCCGTTGATCTCCTGCAGCCGCATCGTCACGATCGGGGTCGTGGAGACGATGTCCTGACCGGGCTGGCGCACCATCGAGTCGAGGCCCGGTTGCTGATCCTCCTGCACATCGAAGAAGACCAGATTCCCTCGGGCCGCTGCCGCCGTCACGTCGAAGGACTGCAGCAGGTTCGCCTGCACGAGGATGTTCGTCGTGACGAGGAACGAACCGAAGCCGAGCGCGAGAATCACGGAGCGGGTCTGGCTCGCGGGGCGATAGAGGTTCGCGATGCCCTGTCGGACCACGTAGGGCCAGCGGAACGTCCCGAGCCGACGCGCGAGGCGCGCGACGAGCGAGGCGTTGCCGTACAGGATTCCAAGGCTCACGAGGATCCCAGCCGTGAACCAGCCCGCCTGTGCGAGGGTCTCGGCGCGGATCGCCGCGAGGCCGAAGACGCTGCCGAGGAGCGCGAGGTCCACCGCCCAGCTCCAGCGGTCGCCGCGTCGTGAGGCGGTGAGCGCTGCGTCGTCGCGGCGGATCGCCTGCAGCGGGGAGACGAGGCGCAGCACGAGCAGCGGACGGAGGGCGAAGACGAGCGCGACCCAGACGCCGATGCCGATGCCGAGCGCGATCGCGGCGGGCACGGGCGTCACCGTGACGTCGACCGGCAGGAACCCGGTGAGGAGTTCAGGCAGCAGCAGCTGGATCCCCACGCCGATCACGGCGCCGAGCGCCGCCCCGAGGAATCCCATCGCCCCCGCCTGCACGAGGTAGATCACGAGGACCTGCGCGCTCGAGGCGCCGAGGCAGCGGAGCACGGCGACGGTGTCGATCTTCCGCTGCACGAAGGCGTTGACGCCGCTCGCGACCCCGATGCCACCGAGGAGGAGGGCGATGAGCCCGACCACGCCGAGGAAGCGCGCGAGCTGCGCGATCGCGTCGGTGAGGTCGACCTCGTTCTCCTG
>DAISWY010000097.1:6981-8730 GCA_036826135.1 Gemmatimonadaceae bacterium
CGGATCACGAAGCGCGCGAACCCGACGTTCAGGGTGTCGCCCACCTCGGCGCCGAGCGAGATCATCAGCGAGGGGTCGACGAAGGCGTTTCGGTCGTCGTGCAGCGAGTCCCACGCCCCGGCCGGCTCTGTGAGGACCTCGCCGTAGTACGGGTAGCCCTCGCCTACGGCGCGGACCTGCGAGAGGCGCGTCGCGCCGGTGCGCGGGACGATCGCCATCGAGCCGAAGCTCTGGACCTTCGCCGAGGGGATCCCGGCGGTCCCGAGGGAGTCGAGGAGCGAGTCGATCGCCGGGGTGAACCCGTCCCGCGTGCGGAGGTTCAGGTCACCGCCGAGGAGCGCCTTGGATTGCGCCTCGATGGAGACCTGCACGTTGGACGCGAAGGAGTCGATGGCGACGAGCGCCGCGACGCCGAGGGAGATCGAGCTCATGTAGAGCAGGAGCCGCCGGCGGGCGGTCCGGCTCTCGCGCCAGGCGAGGCGCAGCAGCGGGGCGAGCGCGGGGCTCGGCATCAGGCCTGCGCCGTCGTCGCCGCGTCCAGCGTGGCGGTCGGCGTCCCGCGGCCCGGGCGGTCCTCGATCACCACGCCGTCTCGCAGGCGGATCACACGCTGCGCGTGCTCGGCGAGGGTGAGGTCGTGGGTGACGATCACCACGGTCGCGCCCGACTCGCGGTTCAGGGCGTCGAGGAGCGCGACGATCTTCTCTCCTGTCGCGCCATCGAGGTTGCCCGTCGGTTCGTCGGCGAAGAGGATGCGTGGCCGGTTCACGAAGGCGCGTGCGATGGCGACGCGCTGCTGCTCGCCGCCGGAGAGCTGGGTCGGGTAGTGGTGCGTGCGGCCCGCGAGCCCGACGCGTGCGAGGAGGTCCTGCGCGCGGTCGGCGGCGTCCGCCTCGCCGCGGAGCTCGAGCGGCACCTGGACGTTCTCGACGGCCGTGAGCGTCGGGATCAGCTGGAAGCTCTGGAAGATGAAGCCCACCTTCTCGCCGCGGAGGCGGGCGCGGCCGTCCTCGTCGAGGCGAGTGAGGTCGACACCATCGAGGGTGACCGCACCGCGCGACGGGAGGTCGAGCCCGGCGAGGAGGCCGAGGAGGGTTGTCTTGCCGCTCCCCGAGGGGCCGACGATGGCGACGAACGCTCCCTGTGGGATGTCGAACGAGACATCTTTGAGGACGGCGAGCGCACCGGTGCCGCTCGGGTATTCCTTCGTGAGGTCGCGGGCTGCGAGCATGGATCGAATGAGGACGGTCGGATGGCGGGTCGTCGCGGCGCTCGGACTGGCGGCGTGCGGCGGCTCCCAGGAGAAGACGGCGGGTGGGGCGGGCGTTCCCGCGGCTGCGGTGGAATCAACCCAGGCGGCCGCGCCTGCGCCAACCGCGGTGCCGCGGGTCCTCATCATTGGAACGAGCCTCACGGCGGGGCTCGGGCTCGACCCTGACTCCGCGTACCCCGCGGTCCTGCAACGGATCGCCGATTCGCTCGGCGTTTCGGTGCGGGTGGATGGAGCGGGGCTGAGTGGAGAGACCTCGGCCGGGGCGCTCCGTCGGGCGGACTGGCTGCTGCGGGGCCCGGCGGCGGTGGTGGTCATCGAGACCGGGGCGAATGATGGCCTCCGTGGGCTCGACGTCGACTCCACGCGGGCGAACCTCCGGGCGATCATCGGGAAGGTGCGCCGCGCGAATCCCAGCGCGCGGATCCTGCTCGCGCAGATGGAGGCGCCTCGGAACCTCGGGCCGGTGTACACACGGG
>DAISWY010000098.1:0-8460 GCA_036826135.1 Gemmatimonadaceae bacterium
GCGCGCGTGCGTGAGACGATCTCGCCAAGCACGGACTCACCCACGCGTCACACCTGCGTTCACCTCGGGCCCGCACGCCTCCTGCGAGCACGCTACCCACCGCGCGAGCCGCTCCGCCGCACGGCCGGTCGCGAGCACCTCGAGCGCGAGCGTCACCCCCTCGCGGAGCGTGGGCGCGCGGCCCGTGATGAACGCGAGTGCGCCCACATTCGCCGCGATCGCGTCACGGTGCGCCGGCGCCCCGCGCCCCTCGAGCACCGCGCGCAGCAGGGCGGCGTTCGCAGCCGCATCGCCGCCGGCGAGCGCTTCGAGGGGATGCCGCGCGAGCCCGAGCGTCTCGGGCGTGATCTCCAGCGTCTCGACCCGCCCGTCGCGCAGGAGCGCGGCCTGCGTGGGGCCGTGCAGCGCGATCTCATCCAGCCCATCGCCGTGCACCACGAGCGCCACCTCGGCGCCGAGCCGGCCGAGCGTCTCCGCGAGCGGCGCACAGAGCGCGGGATCGTACACGCCGACCAACTGATGCGTCGGGCGGGCCGGGTTCACGAGCGGGCCGAGGAGGTTGAAGATCGTGCGCGTGCCGAGGGCGCGGCGGACGGGGGCGGCGTGCCGCATCCCCGGATGGTGCTCCGGCGCGAAGAGGAAGCAGATCCCGACCGCATCGAGGCAGCGGCGCGCCTGCTCGGGCGTGGCGCTCAGTCGCACGCCGAGCGCTTCGAGCACGTCGGCGGATCCCGCGCGCGAGGAGACCGCGCGGTTCCCGTGCTTCGCGACCGGGATCCCGAGCTCGGCCGCCACGATCGCCGCGCCGGTCGAGATGTTGATGCTGCGCGCGCCGTCGCCACCGGTGCCGCAGGTGTCGGTGAAGAGGTAGTCGGGCCGCGGGAACGGGGCCGCCGCCGCACGCAGCGCCGCCGCCGCTCCGGCGATCTCCGACGGCGTCTCCCCACGCACCTTGAGGGCCGCGAGCACCGCGGCGAGCATCGGGCCGGGCACCGTCCCCGCGACGATGGCCTCGAAGAGTCGCTCCGACTCCGCTGCCTCGAGTGGGCGCTCGAGCGCCGTGGTCAGCGCGCTGGTGTGCGCGTTGCCGTGCCCGTCACGACGGGTGTAGGCGGCGGCAGTGGTGGGACCGGTGCGGGCGGGGGAGACGGCGGGCATCGTGGGGCTCCGAGGAGAGGGAACCCGCCGTGGGAGAGGCGCCAGCAAACGAAACAGCCCACGGCGGTGAACGCAGTGGGCTGTGGTGCGAAGGAGAGGTCGTCGGTGACCTACACGCGGAGCGCCCGGCTGCGAGAGGAATCGCGCCAGGGACGCCAGCAGGAGATCGACGAGCGGTTCGCCATTGGAGGGAGGAGGATAGTGCGACCGGCCCCGGGCCACAAGCCCGGGGCCGGTCGGTGCCCGTCGTCATCCGGCGCGGACGCCGTCGCCCGCCGCGCCGGGGTCTCGCCGCGCACTCACATCACGACCTTCGGCTTCGGCGTCTTGGGGATCAGCCCCGGCACGCCGGCCCGCTCGAGCAACTGATTGAACGCCTGCACGTCCACCGTCTCGAACGTCGTCACCCGCGCCCGCAGCGCCGCCCACTCCCGCTCCAGCTCGGCGAGCCGCTCGCGCACGGGCTGCGTCACTCCGGGGTGCCCCTCGAGCTGGCCGAGGAGGAAGCCGAACTGGCCGTTGATCCCGTTCGCGTAGTTGATGATGTCCTGCCCGTTCGCCGCCTTCGTCGTCATCGCCGGGTCGAGCGTGTCGGCCTTGGCCGTCAGCGTGCGGCCCGCCACCCCGATGGAGTCCGCCATCGGCACGTCGCGCGTGCGCGAGACGATCCCCGTCACCTGCGTCTTCACGTCGCGCACCCGGAGCACCGCGTCGTGGATCTCCCCGATCCGCGTCACCAACAGCGTCGCGAGGCTGTCGCGCTCGGCCAGCACCGCCGCCGGGATCGGCTCGAGGCGCGGGTCAGGCCCCACGTCGAACGCCTGCGACTGCGTCACCGCCCCCATCGTGAGCCGCACCGTGTAGCGGCCCGGGGGCACCTTCGCGCCGCCGCCCGACGGCGCACCGAAGAGCAGCACGCCCTGGAGCGACGTCGGCGCATCACGCCGGAGGTCCCAGGTGAAGGCGTTGAGCCCCGCCTTCGGTGCGAGCCGCGCCGGGCCCGTCCCCTTCGAGGAATAGGTGCGCATCACGCGCCCGCGCGCGTCGAGGAACTCGAGCGAGAGCGCCGTCGTGGAATCCGGCGCAGCAGCGAGGCGGTAGTGCACCGTCGCCCCGCTCGGCGGGTTTCGCCCCACGCTCGACGCGCCTCCGCCCCAGCCGCCGCCCAAGTCGGCGAGCGTCGTCGCACGCGGCTGGAAGAGATGCACCGGCGCCGTCGCGATCGCCGGCGTCATCTGCCGGAGCGGCGAGAGGTCATCGAGGATCCAGAACGACCGCCCCTCGGTGGAGGCGATCAGGTCCCCGTGCCGCACCTCGAGGTCGGTCACCGGCGTCACCGGCATCCCCGTGAGCGGCTGCCAGCGTGCGCCGTCGTCGACGGAGAACCACGCCCCCGTCTCCGTGCCCGCGTAGAGCAGGCCGCGCCGCGCCGGATCCTCGCGCACCACGCGCACCGGTTCGCCGGTGCGGAAGCCGTTCACACGGAGCGTCCACGTCTTGCCGTAGTCGGTCGACTTGTAGACGAGCGGCGCCGGATCCCCCACGCGGTCGCGGCGGAAGGCGATCCACACCGTCGCCGGATCGAACGGCGAGACCTCGATCTCATTCACGAGCCCGTCCCCCGCGTCGGGCGGGGTCACGTTCGTCCAGGTCGCGCCCCCGTCGCGCGTGAGCTGCACGAGCCCGTCATCGGTGCCCACGTAGAGCGTCTTCGCATCGTGCCGCGACTCGTGGATCACGACGATCGTGCCGTACACCTCGCCGCCCGCCCCTTCGTTGGTGATCGGCCCGCCGCCCCACCCCTGACGCGCCGGGTCGTCCCGCGTGAGGTCCTTCCCGCCCGCGAGGGGCGCCCAGGTGGTGCCGCGGTCGGTCGTGCGGAAGAGCGCGTTCCCGCCGTGGTAGATCACGTTCGGGTCGTGCTGCGAGACGAGGATCGGCGCCGTCCAGTTGAAGCGATAGCGCGTCGAGTCGGTGCGCTCGGTGAGGTTCATCTCGGGCCACGGCATGATCGCGCGCGAGGTCCAGGTGCGCTGATCGAGCTCGTCGATGATCCCCTGGTAGCAGCCGCCGTAGATGAAGCGCGGGTCGGCCGCGCTCACGCCGATGTTCGCGCTCTCGCACCCGGCGCCGTCCCACCAGTCGCGGATGGAGACGCTTCCCCCCACGCCGCGGCTCCGGATCACGACCGAGGAGTTGTCCTGCTGCCCGCTGTAGAGCTTGTACGGGAAGTCGTCGTCAACGGTGACGTGGTAGAACTGCGCCGTCGGCTGGTTGTCCTGCGCGCTCCAGCTGCGGCCGCCGTCCTGCGAGATCGAGGCGCCGCCGTCGTTGGCGTTGATCAGGTAGCTCGGGTTCGTCGGGTTGATCCAGAGCTGGTGGTTGTCGCCGTGCGTCGCGCTGACCGTCGTGAACGTCGCGCCGCCGTCGATCGAGCGCATCACCGGCGCGTTCATCACCCACACCACGTCCGCGTTCTGCGGATCGGCGGTGACATTCATGTAGTACCACGAGCGCGTCTGGATCAGACGGTCGCCCGACATCTTCCGCCAGCTCTTCCCCGCGTCGTCGGAGCGGTAGAGCCCACCATTCGGCTCGGCCTCGACGATCGCGTACACCCGGTCCGGGTTCGCCGGCGAGACCGCGACGCCGATCTTCCCCATCAGCGTCGGGAGCCCCTGCGTGAGGCGCGTCCAGGTGGTGCCGCCGTCGACCGACTTCCAGAGCCCGCTCCCCGCGCCACCGCTGCGCACATACCACGGGGTGCGCTGATGGTCCCAGAAGGCGGCGTAGAGGATGCGCGGGTTGCTCGGGTCCATCGAGAGGTCGCTCGCCCCGCTCGTCGCGTTCACGCCGGCGAGGACGAGGCTCCACGTCGCGCCGCCGTCGGTGGTGCGGTAGATCCCGCGCTCGCTCGTCCCCTTCCACCGGTCCCCCTGCGCGGCCACGTACACCACGTCGGGGTTCGCGGGATGGATGCGCACCGCCGAGATCTGGCGCGTCGCCGCGAGCCCGATGTTCACCCAGGTGCGGCCCTGGTCGGTGCTCTTGTAGACGCCGTCGCCGTACGTGGACGACTGCCCGCGGATCGCGTGCTCGCCGGTGCCCACATACAGCACATTCGCGTCGGACGGAGCCACGGCGATCGCGCCGATCGAGCTCGTCTTGAACTGCCCGTCGGAGATGTTCTTCCAGGAGAGGCCGGCGTCGTCGGTGCGCCAGAGCCCGCCGCCGGTGTAGCCGGCGAAATACGTCAACGGCTTGCTCGGGATCCCCGCCACCGCGTTGGCGCGCCCGCCGCGCGAGGGACCGATGTTGCGCCAGGTGAGGCCGGCCACCTCCCGATACGTGGAGTCGGGACGTGGGGCCGCCGCGGCACCGCGTGACTGGGCCGACGCGAGGACGGGGCCGAGCAGGAGGAGGGCAGGGAGGAGACGACGCATGAACGAACCCGGCGCTGGGGGGTGGTGGGAATGGGAATTGCGCTCCAACATATCGCCGAATCTCGAACCCCACGATGATGCGCCGCCTCGCACGATCCACCCTCCTCCTCCTCGCCGGCTCGGTTTCCCTCCTCGACGGGCAGGGCGCGCCGGGGTCGACCCGTGCCGAAAGCCGAGCCGGCGGCCGGTCCGCCGGCGCCGGATCGACCGGAGCGACCGGAGCGACGGCGGTGGCGGCCACCCCGTCGGCTCCGCCCAAGCCCACCCTGGTCGTCTTCCTCACCATCGACCAGCTCGGCAGCGACTACCTCGCCCGCTTCGGCGGCAACCTCACCGGCGGCCTCAAGCGCCTCCGTGACGAGGGCGCAACGTGGCTGTATGGCGCACATGATCACGCCATAACAGAGACAGCACCAGGACATGCAGCGACAATGTCCGGCCGGTTCCCCGTCCACACCGGCATCGCCAGCAACTCCCAAGGGGTCAACACCCGCGAGGCACCCCTCATCGACGCCGATGACACCGGCGCCTCGCCGTTCCGCTTCAAGGGCACGGTCCTCCTCGACTGGATGCTCGCCGCCGACCCCACCACCCGCTCCCTCTCCGTCTCCCGGAAGGACCGCGGCGCCATCCTCCCCTTCGGCACCGTCAAGACGCACGTCTATTGGTTCGCCTCCAACGGCCGATTCACCACCTCCCGCTACTACCGCGACACCCTCCCCACCTGGGTCGCGCGCTTCAACGCCCGCAACATCCCGCAGCGCTACGCGGGTCAGGAGTGGACGCCGCTCCTCCCGGCCGATCGGTACGCCGAGCCCGACTCGGTGAGCTTCGAGGCCGACGGCGACTACACCTTCCCGCACCGCCTCTCCCGTGACTCCGCCCGTGCCGCCCGCGATATCCGCGACTGGCCCTGGATGGACTCCCTCACCCTCGCCTTCGCCCTCGAAGGCACCCGCACCCTCGGGCTCGGCAGCGCCGCGAACCGCACCGATCTCCTCGCGATCTCCCTCTCCACCACGGATGCGGTCGGCCATCGCTATGGCCCCGACTCCAAGGAGATCCACGACCAGATCCTGCGACTCGATCGCTACCTCGGGCAGTTCCTCGACTCCCTCCTCGCGCTCCGCGGTCGTGACCGCGTCGTCATCGCACTCACCGCCGACCACGGCGTGCAGCCGATCCCCGAGCTCCGCTCGGCGTGGTATCCGAACCACGATGCGCAGCGCGTCGATCCCGCGCCGGCCTGGCGCGCGGTGCGCGCGGCGCTCCGTCGCGCGGGGGTCGACTCCAACGCCGTCGACAGCGACGACGGCTTCCGCGTCGTCGACCCCGAGGCCTTCCGCCGCGCGAACGTCGACCCCGACGCCATCGCCCGCCTCTGGGTGGCCGAGCTGCGGACGATGAACGGCGTCGCCTCCGCCGATCTCATCGCCGACCTCGCGCGCGCCGACACCACCACGAACGTCGTCGCGCGTCGGTGGCTCCATCAGTTCGCCCCCGACGGCCCGATCCGCGCCGTCGTCTCGCTCGAGCCCTTCGCCTACTGGAAGTCGACGACGTACGCGACGCACGGTTCCCCGAACGAGGCCGATGCGCGCGTCCCCGTCCTCTTCTGGGGCGCCGGCATCGCCGCGGGTCGGCGCGCCGGCGAGGCGCGTGTGGTCGATATGGCACCAACCCTCGCGCAGTGGCTCCGCATCCGTCCCCTCGAACGCCTCGACGGCGTCCCCCTCACCCTGACTCCCTGACCCCTCCTCCGATGGCGAAGGCGCCCGCACCTCTCGAACAGCGCACGCTCGGTCGCACCGGTGGCGCGATGACCATCCTCGGCCTCGGCACCCGTCGCCTCGCGGCGGCTGGCCAGCAGGGCGCCATCCGCCTCGTCCGCGAGGCCATCGACGCCGGCGTCAACGTCCTCGAGGTCGCCCCCGAGTATGGCGACGGCCGCACCGAACGCTGGATCGGCCTCGCCCTCCGCGACGGCTACCGCGAGCGCGTGCAGCTCATCTGGCAGTGCTGCGCCCATCTCCGCGACTACAAGACGGCGATGGCGCAGTTCGAGGCGACGCTCGGCCATCTCCGCACCGACCGCATCGAGATGTGGTCGTTCCACGAGGTCATCTACGACAACGACCCCGACTGGATCTACGAGCATGGTGGTCTCGACGCCGCACAGGAGGCGCGCGAGCAGCGCCGCGTCCGGTGGATCGCCTTCCACGGCGAGAAGTCCCCGCACATCGCACTCAAGCTCCTGCAGCGCGGCTTCGCCTGGGATGCCGTGTTGATGCCCCTCAATCCCTTCGATGCGTCGTTCCGCTCCTTCGAGAAGCAGGTCCTCCCCGAGGTCATCCGCCGCGGGGGCGCCGTCATCGGCACCAAGGCGCTCGCCGGGGGCAGCATCCCCGCCGGGAAGGTGGTGAAGGTCGACGACGCCTTCCGCTACACCTGGTCGCTTCCTGTGACGAGCGTGCTCGTCGGATGCGACTCGAGTGCGATCCTCAAGAAGACCCTGAAGGCCGCCACCGACTTCAAGCTCTTTCACGCCGGCGAGATGGACGCGATGCGGCAGAAGGCGCGCGCCACTGCGGGGGACGGTCGGTGTGAGCGGTACAAGACCACGCAGGAGTTTGATGGGGCGCTTGGGCGCGCCGCCCACGGGTTCGAGGTGAAGTAATCCGCCGCCGGTGCGTCTGTTGGTCTACACCAGCGCCGGCTGTCCTTGCACCCGCACCTCGACCTGTCTCACGGATCTCCCTACGAAACGAGGGCGCTACCGCGAGATTCTGACCACCCCATTCTCCCCTGAGAACGGCAACGGCTCCCGGTCCAGCACGATCTCGATCAGCGTCGTCGTGAACGGCCAGAAGAGCGCCACCTCCCGGTCCGGCCAGGCCGCGGTGAGATCGATCACCCCGTCCCACCCCGTGCCCTCGGCGCGTCCGATGCCCCGGTAGCCCACCGCGCTCGACCCGCTGCGCGCGACGATCTTGAGGCGCAGGCCTGCGATCGTGGACCGCCGGACGTCCCGCAGTCGCACGTGGAACGCCCGCCGGCTCGGGTCCGCGCGGTGCCGATGCACGTCGCTGGCCACCTCGATCAACCGCGTCCGCACCCCCGCGCGATCGGTGGCCTCGAACTCCAGGTGATAATCGGGGACCGGCGCCCCCCGCTCGTCGCGCACCCGCACGAGGAGCTGCTGCCACCCCTCGCGCGGGGTGTGCCGCCCCACCCATTTGGCGCGCCACGCCGCGTCCTCGGCCTCGCTCCTGACCGCGAGCGCCTCCCCCACCATCTCGGCCAGTGCCCCCGTGGGGCGCGCCAGGAGCTCCCCGTGGTGCCGGTCGGGGACGAAGGCCATCGGCACGTCGCGGGGGCGCACCCCGTCGATCCGCACCCGTTCCCGGCCCGTCCGGGTCAGGTCCACCGTGAGCTTCCGCGCATCGGCGGCGCTCCCCGCCCAGCGCACCACCCCGTCGGTGCCCGCGGCGTCGGTCACCGCCGCCACCGGCCAGGCGAGGGACCCCGTGCCGCAGATGGTGTAGCTCCAGCGCCCGAGCGGGTGCGCGACGGCGGGGTCCAGGAGATCCTGGTGGGCCAGCTGCCAGGTGGTGGGGCTCGCGAGCTCCAGGGCGTCGAGGATCCGGTCCCCCACCTCGAGGAAGTCCTCCCCGAGGGCGCGGTTCCCCTTGGCGACCATCCCCACGAAGCTCCGCCCCTTGTGGGCCAGGGGGGAGCCGAAGTGGGCGGGGCCCAGCCCAACGAAGTGCGTGAGCCGTGCGCGTTGCTCGGGGCGTGCGGCGAGCCAGGCGCGGACCACCAGGGCGCCGGCGGAGTGGGCGATCACCCGGAAGGGGCC
>DAISWY010000099.1:0-8151 GCA_036826135.1 Gemmatimonadaceae bacterium
TTCGGCGATGACGCCGTGTATCTCGAGAAGTTCATCGAGGGCCCGCGGCACGTCGAGATCCAGGTCCTTGCCGACGCGCACGGCACCTGTCTCGCGCTCGGCGAGCGCGAGTGCTCGATCCAGCGGCGACACCAGAAGATGATCGAAGAGGCGCCCAGCGTCGCGGTGACGCCGGAGCTCCGCGCGCGGATGGGCGCCGCCGCGGTCGCCGCCGCGCAGGCCGCCGGCTACGTCAATGCGGGGACCTGCGAGTTCCTGCTCGACCGCCACGGGGCGTTCTACTTCCTCGAGATGAACACCCGCATCCAGGTGGAGCATCCCGTCACGGAGCTCGTTACGGGGCTCGATCTCGTGCAGTGGCAGCTGCGGATCGCGGCTGGGGAACGGCTCCCGTTCACGGAGGCCCCAGCGCCCCGCGGCTGGGCGATCGAGTGCCGGATCACGAGCGAGGATCCCGCGAGCGGCTTCCTGCCGTCCACCGGGCGGGTCGCGCGGCTCGAACTCCCGACCGGTCCCGGCGTGCGCTGGGACGGCGGTATCGACGTCGGCAGCACAGTGGGGCTGCACTACGACCCGATGCTCGCGAAGCTGATTGTTCATGCGCCGACGCGTGCCGACGCCATCGCCAGAATGCGGCGCGCCCTCGACGACCTCTTCATCGATGGGATCGCGACCTCGGCTGATTTCCATCGGCGCCTCATGGACGATCCCGCGTATCAGGCGGGCGACGTCGATATCCAATGGCTCGAGGGGCGACTCCCCGCGCTCCTTGCCGACACGCCGGATGCGGCGACGACGCGACGGATCGCCGTGGCCGCCGCCCTCCTCGCCGCCCGCGAGCGATCCGGCATGGTCTCGGCCCATCTCCGCCCGGCCGGATCCGCGCCCGGGGAGGTGGCACCGAGCACGGACGCCGCCGTGGGCGGCGGGTCCGCTTGGTGGCAGGCGGCGCGCCGCGACAGCCTGGGCGGGTTGTGAGCGCGGTGTCGGCGTCGCCGGAGACGCGGGTCTCCTTCGAGGTGGCGTCGCTCGCCGCCGGCGGGGACGGCGTCGGTCGGGTGGATGGGCTCGTCGTGTTCACCCCGCGCACTGCGCCGGGGGATCGTATCGCCGCGACGGTCGCGGTCGAGGGACGGGTCGGTCGGGGGACGTTGATCGAGGTGGAGCAACCGTCGGCGGATCGTGTGGCTGCCACGTGCGCGCACTACGAGGCCCCGGACCGGTGCGGCGGATGCCAGTGGCAGCACGTCGCGCTCGAGGCTCAGCGCGAGGCGAAGCGTCGGATGGTGCAGGACGCCTTCGCACGCATCGGACGGCGCGCCGTGCCCCTGCCGTCGATCCGGGGTGGCGCGCCGTGGCGGTACCGCCGCGCCCTCACCCTCGCGATTCGCCGACGCGGGGACCGTGTGTGGGCGGGGATGCGCGCGCACGACGATCCGGAGGCGGTCTTCGCGCTCGAAGACTGTCACATCACGGAGCCGCGCGTGGTGGAGACGTGGCGAGCGATCCTCGCCGCCGCGGCGCATCTACCGGCGGGGGCGCGTCTGCGCGGCACCGTGCGGTGGCTCGAGGCGGAGCCGGGGTTCGTGCTGGAGGGTGGGGAGGAGTGGCCGGCGCTCGAGGCGTTCCTCTCCGCGGTCCCCTCGCTCGGCGCGGTCTGGTGGCAGGCGGAGGGGCGCCGGCGGCGCCTCGTGGCGGACCGGCGGGCGCGGGCCGTGCCGGCGGCGTCGTTCGCGCAGGTGAACGCGGAGGTCGCTGCCTGGCTGCACGAGACGGTCGTCGCGCGCGCCCTCGCATTCGCCCCCGCGACGGCGGTGGACGCGTACAGCGGCGCGGGGGAGACCGCCGCGCGGCTCGCGGCGGCTGGCGTGGCCGTGACGGCGATCGAACTGGATGCGGAGGCCTCGGCCTTCGCGGCGGAGCGCCTGCCCGCGCCGTCGCGGGCCGTTGCGGCCTCGGTCGAGTCGGCGCTGCCCTCGGCGCTCCCGGCCGACGTGGTCGTCCTCAACCCGCCACGGGCGGGTGTCGCCGCGACCGTCACGGACCGCCTGGCGCGTCCGGGTGGCCCCACGGGAACGCGAGGTATCGTCTATGTGAGCTGCGACCCCGCGACCCTCGCGCGCGACGTCGGTCGGCTCGTCGGGTGGCAGGTCGTATCGCTTGAGTGCTTCGACATGTTCCCGCAGACGGCCCACGTCGAGACCGTCTGCGTGCTGGAGCCGGCGTGACGCGCCGGTCCGAGGGTCCATCGGTGGGGCGAATCCGGGAGGGGATGTGCGGTACGTGGTGACCGTGGCGGGTGGCGAGGTCGTCGTCGAGGTCGACGGCACCGAGGTGCGGGTGGATGGGGAGACCGTTGCGGCCTCGATCGAGGGGGACGTGGCGTCGGGACGTGTGGTGCTGACGCTGGACGGCGTCCGGCACCACCTGCGGGTGTCCCCACGTGACGCGCGGGGCACCTACACCATCGGGAGCGCGGGCTGGTCGGTGCCGGCGGAGGCGCTCGACGAACGGCGCCGCGCAATCCAGGCGCTGATGCGGGCCACCGCGCGTCCGATCGGTCCGACGCCGCTGGTGGCCCCGATGCCCGGGTTGATCGTCCGGGTGCACGTGCGGCCCGGCGACGTGGTCGCCGCGGGGCAGCCGCTCGTCGTGATGGAGGCGATGAAGATGGAGAACGAGCTGCGGGCGACGGCCGCCGGGGTCGTGCGGTCGGTGGCGGTCCAGCCCGGGGCGGCGGTGGAGAAGGGGACCGTCCTGGTGGCCCTCGACGCGCCGGAGGTCGACGGGGCCTGACCCGTTGACCTGGCACGACTTAGCCCCTATTCTTGGGGTCTGCCCAAAAACGCCCTCGCGGCGGCCGAGACCCGGGTTGCATTCCGCACCGGTGAGGCGCAGGACCTCTTCAGCTGGACCTCGCATGCGCAGCACGTTCACGGCCACCCCGGCCGACATCGAGCACAAGTGGTTCGTCGTCGATGCCGAGGGGATGGTGCTCGGTCGCCTCGCGACCGAGATCGCGCGGATCATCCGCGGTAAGCACAAGCCGACGTTCACGCCCCATATGGACACGGGCGACAACGTCATCGTCATCAACGCCGAGAAGGTCAAGGTGACCGGGCGGAAGGCGGAGCAGAAGAACTACTTCCGCCACACCGGCTACATGGGCCACGAGCGCTACACGCCGTTTGCGACGATGATCGCGAAGCACCCGGAGCGGGTGATCGAGAAGGCGGTGTACGGCATGCTCCCGAAGACGGCCCTCGGCCGGCAGAAGCTGCGGCTCAAGCTCCGCGTGTACGCCGGGGCGGCGCACCCGCACGGCGCGCAGCAGCCCGAGACCCTGACCTTCCCGAAGGCGGAGGCGAAGTAAATGGCCGCGACGAACAGCACCCATACCATCGGCCGCCGCAAGGAGGCCGTCTGCCGTGTCTATCTCACCCCGGGCACCGGGAAGTGGGATCTCAACGGGCGGACCCTCGGCGACTACTTCCCGCGACCGGCGCTCGTGACGGCGATCCAGCAGCCGTTCACCGCGACCGACACGCTCGGGAGCTTCGACGTCCAGGCGAACCTGACGGGCGGCGGGCAGAACGGGCAGGCCGGGGCGCTCCGCCTCGCGATCGCCCGTGCGCTCGTGAAGATCGACGAGACCCACCGGCGCAAGCTGCGTGAGCTCGGGCTCCTGACGCGCGACGCGCGCGCCGTGGAGCGCAAGAAGCCGGGTCGTCCGAAGGCCCGCAAGCGCTTCCAGTTCAGCAAGCGCTAAGCCGGACGGTCGATGGGCCGCGGCGGCGGATGCCGCCGCGGTGCCATCGGTCGAGACAGGCCATCCCACAGCTCCGCTGAGCCGATCGGCGGTGCCGCCCCACCCGGGGCGGTCGCGATCGGTGTCGACGCGGGGCGACGACCAACCCTCCGCTCCACAGGAATCCTCCGTATGTCGCAGCCCACGCTCGAAGAGCTCCTCAAGGCCGGTGTGCATTTCGGCCACCAGACCCGCCGCTGGAACCCGAAGATGCGCCGGTTCATCTTCGCGGAGCGGAACGGGATCCACATCATCGACCTCCAGAAGACGCAGCAGCAGCTCGCCCTCGCGCAGCAGCTCGCGCGTGAGGTCGTCCTCCGCGGCGAGAACGTCCTCTTCGTCTGCACCAAGCAGCAGCTCGCGCAGATCGTCTCGTCCGAGGCCGAGCGCTCGGGCTCGATGTCGGTGACGGAGCGCTGGCTGGGCGGCCTCCTGACGAACTTTGCGACCGTCAAGAAGCAGATCCGCAAGCTCAAGGAGCTCGAGGCGGGCTCTGAGGCGGGCGGCGCCTTCGAGAACTACACCAAGAAGGAGCAGCTGATGATGACCCGTCAGCGCGACAAGCTCCTGAAGAACCTCTCCGGCATCAAGGCGATGGGCCGGCTCCCCGGCCTCCTCTTCGTCATCGACGCGAAGAAGGAGCGCATCGCGGTCGACGAGGCGAACAAGCTCGGCATCCCGATCATCGCCATCTGCGACACCAACTCCGACCCCGACCTCATCACGGTCCCGATCGCCGGCAACGACGACGCGATCCGCTCGGTGGAGCTGATCACCCGCGCCATCTCCGACGCGATCGAGCAGGCGCGCCGTGAGGCGCCGACCCGCCCCGAGGTCGAGGAGCCGGGTGAGGCGACTACGTGGTCGTCGGAACGCGGCACCGAGCGCGAGAGCGGCGACGATCGTCGTCGCGGTGGCGCCGGCCGCGGTGGAGCGCGTCCGCGTCGTCGGCGCGCGAACCCCGAGGCGATCGCCGCCCGCCGGAAGCCCGGCGAGGGCCCGGCCGAGGAGACCCCGGCGGAGTAACGCCGGACCGCTCGTCCCGGGCCGTCGGCCCGGAGTATCTTTCGAGCGCCGCCGGCGAGGCCCAGCCTCGCGGCGGCGTTCCCACACGGGAACCACCACACCGAGACCCAGATGAGCATCACCGCAAAAGACGTTGCCGACCTCCGCGCGCGCACCGGCGCCGGGATGATGGATTGCAAGAAGGCCCTCGAGGAGACGGCCGGGAACATGGACGCCGCCATCGATCTCCTCCGCAAGAAGGGGATCGCCAAGGCCGAGAAGCGCGCCGACCGCGCCGCGTCTGAGGGGCAGATCGTCATCGAGCTCGCCGCCGACGGCACGATGGGCGCGATGATCGAACTCAACTGCGAGACCGACTTCGTCGGCCGAAACGACGAGTTCGTCGCCCTCGCGAAGCAGGTCGCGCAGCACGTCGCGCAGGACGCTGCGGTCGACGGCCTCGTGACGGTGGGCGCCGAGGGCGCGTATCTCGCCACCCCGTGGGCGTTCGATGCGTCGCGCTCCCTCGGTGAGGTGGTGAAGGCGGCGTCGGCGAAGACCGGGGAGAAGGTCGAGCTCCGTCGCATCGCGCGCTTCGCGACGTCGGGCCTCGTCGGCAGCTATCTCCACTTCAACGGCAAGGCGGGCGTGCTCGCCGAGGTGACCGGCGGGAACGGCGCCGAGGCGGCCGAGCTCGGGAAGCACATCGCGGAGCACGTGGCCGCAGGCGTGCCGAGTGTCGCCGTCGCCGTGGATCAGGCCGGCGTCGACCCCGCGTTCATCGCCCGCGAGCGCGACATCTTCGTCGCGCAGGCGGTCGAGAGCGGGAAGCCGCAGGCGATCGCCGAGAAGATGGTCGAGGGCCGTATCGCCAAGCTCCTCGGGGAGATCACCCTCCTCGGGCAGCCCTGGGTCCGCGACGACAAGCAGACCATCAAGGACCTCGTGGCCGCGACCGCGAAGGCGGCGGGGCAGCCGCTCGCCGTGACGCGCTTCGTCCGCTTCAAGATGGGCGAGGCCTGACCTCCGGGAGACCCAGCATGGCCGAACTCCGCTACCCCCGTGTGCTGCTCAAGCTCTCCGGCGAGGCCCTCGCCGGAGACCGCGGGTTCGGCTTTGATTTCGATACCATCCGCGGCTTCGCGCAGCAGGTGAAGGCGATCTCCGAGCTTGGGGCCCAGGTGGGCCTCGTCATCGGGGGCGGCAACATCGTGCGCGGCTCGCAAATCTCGAAGATGGGGATCGACCGCGTCAGCGCGGATTACATGGGGATGCTCGGCACCGTCATCAACGCGCTCGCCTTCCAGGACGTCTTGGAGCGCGAGGGGCTCGACACCCGCGTGATGACGGCGATCCGGATGGAGGAGATCGCCGAGCCGTACATCCGGCGCCGAGCCATCCGGCACCTCGAGAAGGGGCGCTGTGTCATCTTCTCGGCGGGCACCGGCAATCCGTACTTCTCGACCGACACCGCCGCGGTGCTGCGGGCCATCCAGATGAAGGCCGACGTCATCATCAAGGCCACGAGCGTCGACGGGGTCTACTCCGCCGACCCGAAGCAGGATGCCACGGCCACCCGGTTCGACCGCATCAGTTACAGGGACGTGATGGAACGCGACCTGCGTGTGATGGACCAGACCGCCATCACGCTCTGTCGCGAGAACGCGCTGCCGCTCATCGTCCTCGACATCCACACACCGGGCGGCGTCGCGCGCGCGCTGCGCGGCGAGCCCGTGGGGACCCTCGTCTCATGACCATCCAGACCATCCTGAAGGACGCCCGCACCGCCATGGACAAGGGTGTCGAGGCTGCCAAGCGCGAGTTCGCTTCGGTGCGCTCCGGCAAGGCCTCGCCCACCATGCTCGACACCGTGAAGGTCGAGATGTACGGGCAGTACATGCCGATGAACCAGTGCGCGAACGTCTCGGCCCCGGAGCCGCGCCTCCTCGTCGTGACCCCGTACGACAAGGGGCAGGTGAAGGCGATCGAGAAAGCGATTCGCGAGTCGAATCTCGGGCTCGATCCGTCGGTGCAGGGGCATCTGATCCGCGTGCCGCTCCCCGCGATGACCGAGCAGCGGCGCAAGGAGCTGGCCAAGCAGGTCCACGCGCACGCTGAGGATGGCCGCATCGCCGTCCGCCACGCGCGCACGCAGGCCCGCGAGCAGCTCAAGAAGCTCACGGGGATCTCGGAGGACGAGGTGAAGGCCGCCGAGAAGGACCTCCAGAAGATCCACGACGAGGAGATCGCGCGGATCGACGCGCTGATGAAGGCCAAGGAGCAGGAGCTGCTCGAGGTCTGATCGGCGTCCGCCGCTCGCCCCCGCGATGACCGCTCCCGGCCTCCTCTCCCAGATCCGCGCCCACGGCGCGCTCCCCCGCCACGTCGCGATTATCATGGACGGGAACGGACGCTGGGCGCGCGAGCGGTTGTTGCCACGCCCCTTCGGGCATCGTAGCGGGATGAAGGCGGTACGCGAGGTGGTGGAGGGCGCGCTCGAGGTCGGCGTCGGCACGCTGTCGCTCTTCGCCTTCTCGCAGGAGAACTGGCAGCGCCCCGCCGACGAGATTGGTGCGCTGATGTCCCTGCTCGAGGAGTTCATCCAGCGCGAGGCTGACGAGCTGCACGCGCAGGGCGTGCGCGTTCGCTTCCTCGGCGAGCTCGACCGGCTTGCGCCGGCCGCGCGCGACGCCGTGGACCGCATCATGGCGCGCACCGCGGGGAATACGCGCCTCGCGCTGAACCTCTTTATTTCGTACGGCTCGCGCGCGGAAATCACGCGGGCGGCCCGTCGGATCGCGGAGGAGGTCGCCGCGGGGCAGCTCTCGCCCGACGCGGTGGACGAGGCCGCCGTGGCCGCCCGCCTCTTCACGGCTGGCGAGCCCGACCCTGATCTCCTGATCCGGACCTCCGGGGAGCAACGCCTCTCGAACTTCCTGCTCTGGCAGCTCGCCTACACTGAGCTGCACATCGCCTCGGTACTCTGGCCCGACTTCGGCCGCGAGCAGTTGTACCAGGCCATCCGCGATTTCCAGGCGCGCGAGCGGCGCTTCGGTCGCGTCTCGGCCTGACCGCGCGATGAGCGAGCTCGCCAAACGCGTCGCCTTCGCGATTGTCGCGGTCCCGGTCCTCCTTGGGATCGTGTGGGTTGGCGGCGCCGCGCTCACGATTCTCCTCGCCATCGCCGCCGGCCTCGCGGCCTCTGAGTTCGCCACGTTGGCGACGGCGACCGGATCAGCGCCGCTCCGTCCCGCCCTCGTCGGCGGGGCCACGGTGATCCCGCTCGCGGTGCACGCGGCCGGCCTCGGCCTCTGGGTGCCGCCCCTCCCGGTGGTGGC
>DAISWY010000100.1:0-7921 GCA_036826135.1 Gemmatimonadaceae bacterium
TCCGCGAGCAAGCGCGTGGCCTGGGTGCAGACGTGATCGAGGGATCCGGCATTTCGGAACTGCGGAAACCCGTCCCCGTCCCGACGTTCGCGGACGAGGACTGATCCTCAACCTCGAAGACAGAAAGGGACATTGCGATGTCCGCAACGAACGCTCCGTTCGGTTTCCGTCCGGTCTTCCATCCCTCCGGCGTGATCCGCCCGAGGGCACTGGCCGGTGGCATTTCGAGCGGTTACGGCACCACCATCCTCCAGAACCAGCCGGTCCTGCTCACGACCTCGGGCCTGCTCAACCCCGTCACCACCAACAGCGTGGACTTCGTCGGCGTGTTCGCTGGCGTCGAGTACACGCCGACCGGCGGCGGGCGTCGAGTGGTCTCGAACTTCTGGCCCGCGAGCACGACCTACGACACCGGCTCGCTCATCGCCTACTTCTACGATGATCCGACGATCATCTACGAGGCGCAGGCGGACGGTTCGGTCGCCCAGACCGCCATCGGCGATCAGGCGAACATCACGAACTTCACCAACGGTTCGACGACGACTGGCCTCTCGCAGGCCACCATCGCGTCGTCTCTGGTGGGCGCGACCAATCAGGGCCAGTGGCGCATCCTCGACAAGGGGTATGGCGTCGATAACGACTGGGGCGATGCGTACACGGTCCTTCGGGTCCAGATCGCGCGCAGCCAGTATGTCTCCAACAAGGTCGCCTTCTAAGGCGAGCCATAGGAAAGAAGGAGAACTCCAATGGCAGTCCCCATGAGGGCAACCGACTTCCGCTCCATCGTCGAGCCGATCATCTCGCAGTCCTTCGACGGCGTGTACGATCAGCGCGCCGACGAGTGGAAGGGCGTGTTCAAGGAGAGCAAGGGCACCCCGCGCCAGTACCACGAGGAGCCGGTGCTCTACGGCTTCGGCGCTGCGCCGGAGCTGCCGGATGGCACGGCGGTCACCTACCAGTCGGGTGGCGTGCTGTTCATCAAGCGCTACGTCTACAAGGTCTACGGCCTCGCCTTCGCACTGACCAAGGTGCTCGTCGAGGACGGTGACCACATCCGCATCGGCCAGACCTACGCGAAGCACCTCGCGCAGTCGCTGATCGAGACGAAGGAGACGGTCTGCGCGAACATCCTGAACCGCGCCTTCAACGGCAGCTACGTCGGCGGCGACGGCGTGTCGCTGATCAACACCTCGCATCCGATCACGAGCGGCACCTTCTCCAACCAGCTCTCCACGGCAGCGAACCTGTCGCAGACCTCGCTGGAGCAGATGCTCATCCAGATCCGCAATGCGGTGGACAACAACGGCAAGCGCATCCGGCTCCAGCCGAAGTCGCTCGTCGTCTCTCCCTCGAACGTGTTTCAGGCGGAAGTGCTCCTCAAGAGCGTCCTCCGCACGGGCACGGCGAACAACGACATCAACCCCGTCAACTCGATGGGGCTGCTGTCCGAGGGCCAGAAGAACCTCTCGCGCATCACCTCCACCACGGCGTGGTGGATCAACACCGATGCGCCCGAGGGCCTGAAGGTTCTCACGCGCCGCTCGATGGAGAAGAGCATGGAGGGCGACTTCGAGACCGACTCCATGCGCTACAAGGCCACCGAGCGCTACGACGTGGGCTGGACGGATCCGCGCTGCCTCTACGGCACCGCCGGTCTCTGAGCCTCGACTGCCCCCGGCGCGTTTCATGGCGCGCCGGGGGTTACCTCTTCGACAACCCGGCAAGCTCTTCAAGGAGAAGCCCCAATGCCCCAGTTCAGCGACGACCTCTTCCTCGGCACCGCCTACGCGGGCGGCGCTGGCCCGGTCCAGACCAATCCCGATGGCAGCGCGTACTCGGAGCCGTCTCCGATGGATCTCGGCGTCGGCCCTCTCGGCCGCGTCTACATCTTCGACCTCGTGCCCGCGACCGCGTCGAACACGTCCATCGTGAACGCGCAGGCGGTCGCCGCCGCCGGTTCGGTGACGATGACCGCGTCGTCCGTCACGCTCGACCGCACCGGGCGCTGCCTGCGCTTCGCGTCGTCGAGCGCTGGCGACACGACGCAGACCGTGACCGTCACCGGCACCGACATGTACGGGCAGGCGATGACCGAGACGCGCACGCTCAACGGCACGACCGCCGTGAACGGCACGAAGGCCTTCTACACCGTCACCGGCGTGACCGCCTCGGCCGCTCTCGCTGGTAACCTGTCGGTCGGCACGCGCGACGCCTACGGCATCCCGGTGCGCGTCACCGACGCCGCCTACGTCATCTCGGCCAAGTGGGACGCGACGCTCGCGGACAACGCGGGCACGTTCACCGCCGCCGACACGACCAGCCCGGCCACGGCGACGACCAACGACGTGCGCGGCGTCTACGCTCAGGCGGGCAATGCCGCCAACGGCACGCGCCGTCTCGTGCTGTCCATCGCGCTCACCGCGCTCGCCTGCGGCCCGAACGCCACGCGCGTCGGGGCTTTCGGCGTGACGCAGGCCTGATAGGGCGGAACAGACCATGCGTCCGGTTACCGTGACGCTCGCGGCGGCGGGGGTTTCGGCCCCCGTCGTCATCGACCAGTACCTCGCCCCGATCAATCTCGGGATCTCGGTGGTGGTCACCAACACCAACACGACGAAGGTGCAGTACAGCCTCGACGATCCGTTCGCTGCCTATGCGACCGACTACAACACCAATGCGACGTGGTTCGACGCAGCGGCTCCGCTCGCGTCCATCACCGCGACGACCTACGGAAGCATCACAACGCCCGTGCGTGCCGTGCGCCTCAACTGCACCTCGTTCACCAGCGGCAACGCCGCGATGACCGTCGTGCAGGCCGGTATGCCCGGCGCATCCTGACGGAGACGATCATGGCGAAGACACCGGCATGGCAGCGCTCCGAGGGCAAGAACCCGAAGGGCGGTCTGAACGCGAAGGGCCGCGCGTCCGCGCGCGCTCAGGGCATGAACCTGAAGCCGCCAGCTCCGCACCCAAAGACGGAGAAGGATGCCGGTCGTCGCGCGAGCTTCTGCGCGCGCATGAGCGGCATGAAGGCGAAGCTCACGAGCGAGAAGACGGCGCGCGATCCGAACTCGCGCATCAACAAGTCGCTGCGTGCGTGGAACTGCTGACATGAAGACCAAGGCAGAGAAGCTCCGCGCGCTCAAGGCGCAGAAGCCGTCGCTCGTGCGTAACATCAACATCCAGAAGCTCCAAGGCGACAGCAGGCCGAAGAGCAAGTCCACGATCTCGAAATCCGCCTATTCGGCGATGAAGAAGGGGTGGTAACGATGGGCAAGACGCTTCGCTACGGCGAGTTCAAGTTCCCGAGCGACTTCGGCTTCAAGGACAGCTCCGCTCCCGAAGGCCGCAAGCTCGTCCAGTTCTACGCTGGCGGCGGCCGGGTCAAGAAGGCGGCCAAGGGCGGCCTGAGCGCGGCGAAGGGCATGAACGGCATCGGCTACACGCCGCCGCCCGCTCCGGCTCCCATGCCGCCGATGCCAGCCGCCGCGAAGCCACCCCGGGCGGCCGCTCCCTCCGGCGGTCGCAAGCCGAAGGGGATGCCTGACCTGATGGCGCGGGCGCGGATCCCCGGCGGCATGAAGGACGGCGGCAAGGCCGACCTCGCGCAGGACAAGGCGCTCGTGAAGCGGGCCGTCCACAAGCATGAGGCGGCCATGCACCCCGGCAAGCCGATGACCAAGCTCGCCCGGGGCGGCGTCCCGTCTCATCGCGGGAAGCCGATGTACGGCGGCGGGAAGTGCTGATGCCGAGCCGGTCCAAGGCTCAGGCCCGCCTGATGCGGGCTGTCGCGCACGACCCCGCCTTCGCGAAGAAGGCGGGGATCCCGCAATCCGTTGGACGGGACTTCGAGAAGGCGGATAGAATGCGTGGAACCAAGGGGCTGCCGCAGCGGCGGGCCACGGGTGGTGCGGTGAGCAAGCCGTCCTGCAAGTGGTGACCCCCTCATGGCCGTTTCCGGCACGATCTCGCAGACCACGTTCCAGACCCGCAAGGTCATCGACCATGCGGTGCGCTACTGCAAGCTGACGCCGCAGCAGTTCGCTGCGGAGCAGCTTGAAGTCGCGCGCGATCAGCTCTGGCTCCTGCTCTCCGGCCTCGCGAACCGTGGCATCCAGCTCTGGTGCGTCGAGCGCAAGCTCGTGCCGGTCTACGAGGGCAGGGCGCAGATCTCTGCGCTCACGGGCACGGTGGACGTGCTCAACGCCAACTTCAGGCTCCTGACGCGCCTCTCCGGCGCGTACTCATCGACGGCTGGCGGCACTGTCACGAGCGCCTTCGACGACGACTTCGACACGATCCTGACGCAGTCCTCTTCTGCTGGCTCGGTGGTTGCCGATTGGACAACCGAGACCGCAGTGACGACGGTCGGCTACCTCCCGGGGTCAAGCAGCACGCTGGGCCTCGCGTTCGAGCGCAGCGACGACGCGACGACGTGGACGACGGTGACGACGGTCGCGGCGCAGGCCTTCACCGACAACGTGTGGGAATGGTTCGACCTCGACACGTCCGTCGCCGCTCGATATTTCCGCGTGCGCGCCACCAGCGGCACGATCAGCGCGCGTGAGATCTTCATCGGCAACACGCCGCAGGCGGTCCCGATGTCGCGGCTCAATCGCGACGACTACACGGCCTTCACCAACCGATCCTTCGGTGGCAAGCCGCTCCAGTACTGGTTCGACCGCCAGCGCGATGCGCCGATCTTCAACATCTGGCCGGTCACCGACCTCGGCAACCGCTACGGCCAGATCGAGATGTGGCGCAAGCGCTACATCATGGACGTGGGCACGCTCCCGCAGACGCTGGACATCCCGCAGCGCTGGTACGAGGCAGTCGTGCTCCAGCTCGCCTCTCGGCTCGCGGCGATGCTTCCCGAGGTGCCGGACGAGCGCATGATCAACCTCACCGCGCTCGCCGACCGGCGTCTGCGCGAGGCCGAGGACGAGGAGCGCGACAACAGCCCGATCCGCTGGGCACCGAACATCAGCGTTTACACGAGCTGACGATGGCGATCTTCCTCGACACGCGCGGCAACCCCACGCTCGGCATCGGCATCTGCGGACGCTGCTCGCGCAAGATGCCTCTGCACGAGCTGTTCGATGATCCGAACGTGCCGGATCTCAAGGTCTGCGCGGCCGACCGTGACGACTACGACCCGTATCGCCTCCCGGCGCGCCAGACCGAAAACATCGTTCTCCCGTTCGTGCGTCCTGACGCTGACATCGCCACCGATCCCAACGGCATCGTCTCGCAGGACGACAACGACTTCCTGACCACGCAAGACGGCGAGGGCTATCTCACGCCATGACCGTACCGTCCAATCTCGTCCCGACCCGCATCTCCGAACTACCGGCCGCTGGCACGATCACTGGCACCGAGCTGGTGCCGGTCGTGCAGAACGGCGTGACGAAGCGCGCGACGGCTGCGGATCTTGCCGCGTCGCCTTCGCAGACGCAGAGCTTCGTCGTAGTGAACTCCGAAGCGTCTCTGCCCAACGAGCGCACGCTCGCGGTCGGCAGCGGCCTGTCGCTCGTCGATGGCGGCGCTGGCAGCACGGTCACTGTCGGCGTTCAGGGCGAGCTGGCCCGGTTCAGGGACATCACGCTCACCGGCATCGTCGCGGTGACCGGCTCGTCGAGCGCAGCGGCCCGCACCATCGCGTCAGGGTCCAGCGGCATCTCCGTCAGCGACGGCGACGGTGTCTCGGGCAACCCGACAATCTCTGCGGCCGGTGCGCTCGCGAGCCTCCAGAACCTCGCAGGCACCGGCTCGGTGATGGCGACATCGGCTGGCAACTACACCCTGCGGACACTTACTGGCACGTCGAACCAGATCACGATCACCAACGCGACCGGCGTCTCCGGCGACCCAACCTTCGCGATCACCAACAACCCCGTGCTCCCCGGGGCCGAGTCGGTCGTCGTGCCAAGCGGAACGACCGCACAGCGCCCCGGCGCTCCGTCGAACGGCATGATCCGCTACAACACCGATCTGGGCGTGTTCGAGGGCTACAAGAACGGCTCGTGGGAGACCTTTGCGGCTGGCACTGGCGTGACGAGCGTCGCGACCGGAACCGGCCTCACTGGCGGCCCGATCACGAGCACCGGCACAATCTCGCTCGCCAACACCGCTGTCTCCGCAGGCTCTTACGGGAGCGCGACGGCAGCTCCGACCTTCACCGTGGATGCACAGGGTCGCCTCACCGCTGCGGCGACCGTCACGATCACGCCAGCCTTCGCGTCGATCACCGCGACGCCCACGACGCTCTCTGGTTACGGCATCACCGATGGCGTCTCGACCTCGCGTCAGGTCATCGCTGGCACAGGCTTGTCCGGCGGCGGCGCGCTCACTTCCGACGTGACGCTATCCCTCGCATCGACGATTGCGGCTGGCGGCCCCACCGGCAGCGGATCGGTCGTCCCGGTCATCACCTACAACGCGCAGGGCCAGCTCACGGCGGTGACGACGGCAGCGATCACGCCCGCGTCCATTGGCGGCGTCGCATCGGTCGCCGGGACCGCCGACGAGATCACCGCAACCGGAACGACCAACGTCACGCTGTCTCTGCCCGCCGCGCTCACGTTCACCGGCAAGACGGTCACCGGCGGCACCTTCTCCAGCCCGACGCTGACGACGCCTGCTCTCGGCACGCCCGCCAGTGGCACGATGACCAACGTGACCGGCTTGCCACTGACGACCGGGGTGACCGGCATCCTGCCGCTCGCCAACGGCGGCACGAACGCCGCCCTGACGGCGTCGAACGGCGGCGTCGTCTACTCAACGGCGAGCGAGCTTGCGGTGCTGGCCGGGACGGCCACCGCAGGGCAGATGCTGCGCTCGGGCGCGTCGGGCGCGCCGTCGTGGTCAACTGCGACCTTTCCCTCGATGGCGGGCACCGCTGGCGGCGTGCTGCGCTCGAACGGCACAAACTTCGTCGCCTCGACGGCAACCTACCCCGACACGACGACGATCAACCAGCTCCTCTATTCGTCGGCCAATAACACGGTCGCGGGCCTCGCCACGGCGAACACTGGCGCTCTCGTCACAAGCAGCACGGGCGTGCCGTCTATCGTTGCGGGTGCAGCGAACCGCGTTCTTCGTTCTGACGGGACGACGGTGTCCTTCGCGCAAGTGGCGCTTGCGACCGACGTGTCGGGCATCCTGCCGGGGGCGAACGGCGGCACGAACAACGGCTTCATGGAGTTCACCGGCCCGGCGACTTCGCTCAAGACGTTCACGCTGCCGAACGCCAGCGGCACCGTCGCGGTGCTGAACGCCGTGCAGTCGTTCTCCGTCGCGCAGCGCGGTTCCATCACCGCCCTCACGGATGCCGCGACGATCACGCCGGACTTCGCGGCCGCGAACAACTACTCCCTGACCATCGGCGGCAACCGCACGCTGGCGAACCCGACCAACCAGACTGCCGGGCAGAGCGGTGCCATCGTGATCACGCAGGACGCAACCGGATCGCGCACGCTGGCCTACGGCTCGAACTGGAAGTTCGCCGGAGGCTCCGCGCCGACCCTGACGACAACCGCGAATGCGGTGGACGTGCTGCTCTACTACGTCGAGAGCGCGAGCCGCATCACCGCCACGCTAATCAACGATGTGAAGTGACGCCATGATCGTCCCCGGCTCCGCGAACGCGCTGCTGCTCTCCCAGAGCGGCTACAGCGTCCCCTATTCGCTGCGCTTCCGCTACAGCAACAACGCTTCGTTGTCGCGCACGGGCGTCGCCTCACCCACCAACGACAAGGTTTTCACTTGGTCGGGGTGGGTGAAACTTGGACTAGCTGTAACCAACAGCGCAGACTACGGAGTCCTCTTCAACGGGTACACCGCAAACAGCGATGCCGGTTACGGGATCATAACAATATCCAATCCGATTGCTGGATTTCCAGCACTCAGAGTTGGGGGATGG
>DAISWY010000101.1:0-7786 GCA_036826135.1 Gemmatimonadaceae bacterium
TCCCCTCCCACATCTTCTTCGTGGCGCCCTTGGCGCCGGCGTGGCCGAGTTGGAGGCCGATCTTCGCCACACTGTGGTCGTGCACGAAGCGGACGATGCGCGCCCAGGCGTCGCGATGCGCATCGGTCCAGAGGCCGGGGCACCACGGGGTGATACGCGCGTCGGCGGCGACGCAGGTCATCTCCGTCATCACGAGGCCCGCCCCCCCGGTCGCGCGTGCGCCGAGATGGACCAGATGCCAATCGCTCGGCGTGCCGTCCTCGTGGGCGGAGTACTGTGCCATCGGCGAGACCACCACGCGGTTCGGCAGCGTGACATCGCGGACCGTGAACGGCGTGAGGACCGGCGGCACCGGGCGCGCCGCCGGCGCGGTGGTGAGGCCGGTGCGGTCGGCGAACCAGCGCTCGAAATCCGCGACGTAGGCGGCATCGCGCTCGCGCAGGTTCTCGTGCGAAATCCGCTGCGACCGCGTGAGGAGCGAGTAGGCGAACTGCTCCGGGGCGAGCGAAGCGTAGCGGTCCACGTGCTCGAACCACTCGGTCGAGTTCCGCGCCGCGTTCTGGAGTTTGAGCACCTCGACGGAGCGCTCCGCGTGGTAGCGCGCGAGCGCGCCGGCGAGGTCATCGGGGGTGGCGGCGATCGCCGCGTCGAGGGCGATGGCATCCTCCATCGCGAGCTTCGTGCCCGAGCCGATCGAGAAGTGCGCGGTGTGCGCCACGTCCCCGACCAGCACGAACGGGACACGCCGGGCGCCGGTGTCGATCCAATGCACCCAGGAGGCGCACGCGATGCGCGGGAATCGGATCCACTGCGCCGACCCGCGGAGATGCGCCGCGTTGGAGATGAGGGGCGCCCCGCCGAGTCGCTCGGCGAAGAGCCGTTCGCAGAAGGCGATGCTCTGCGCCTCCGTCATCTCCCAGAGCCCCGCGGCCTCCCAAGTGCGGTCCTGCGTCTCGACGATGAAGGTGCTCATCGCGTCGTCGAACTGGTACGCGTGGGCCTGGAACCACCCGTGCGGCGTCTCGACGAAGTCGAAGGTGAAGGCGTCGAAGGTGCGCGGCGTCCCGAGCCAGATGTAGCGGCAGTGGCGCAGGTCGATGTCGGGTTGGAAGGTCGCGGCGAAGTGCTGGCGGTACCGTCCGTTCACGCCCCCCGCGCCGAGCACGAGGTCGAGCCCCTCGTTGAGGACGCGCGTCTCGATGTCGTCGGCGACCTGCGTCTCGAATCGGAGCGTGACCCCGACCTCGGCGCACCGCGCCTGCAGGATCTCAAGCAGACGGCGCCGGCCGATCCCGCTGAAGCCGTGGCCGCCGGAACGGATGGAGCGGCCCTTGAAGTGGACGGCGATGTCGTCCCACCGATGGAGTTCCGCCCCGATGGCCGCGCCGCTCACCGGGTCGGCGGCGCGCAGATTGGCGACCGTCTGGTCGGAGAGTACCACGCCCCAGCCGAAGGTGTCGTCGGGGCGGTTGCGCTCCTCGACGATGACCTCGGCGTGCGGATGCCGTCGCTTCAGCAAGAGCGCCGCATACAGCCCGGCGGGACCGCCGCCGACCACCAGAACCTTCACGCCCGCCCTCCGGGGGGATGGGAACCTCGGGAGGCTATCCTCCGGGTGGCCAAATATCCAGCAATCCCCGACCACGGATGCGGCACCGGCCCGCTGGCCGGGTTTGCACTATTATTAAGGATGGCAGCCAAACGGCGTCGAGGGCGTGGTGGGGGCGGAGGGGGGAAGGGGAAGCGGCAACCGACCCTGACCTCGCTGCCGACCGGGCGTGCGGCCTACACCGAGACCCGGCGCTGGCTCCTTGAGCAGCACGGCCCCGTCTGCGCCTACTGCGAGCGCACCGTCGCCGAGCGGACGATCACGCTCGACCACGTCACGCCGCGCCGCGGGCTCACGGCCTATGACCGGCGCGACAACCTCGTGCTCAGCTGCCGGCCCTGCAACGCGTCCAAGGCGGACAAGCCGATCCTCGTGTTCCTGCTCAGCAGCCGGACGCGTGTGGTGGCGCTCTACAAGTACGGTCGGCACCTGAGCCAGCAGCTGGTGGAGATGGTCAACGATCTCCTGCCGGAGGCGGAACGGCCGCCCATCACCGTGCGCGCGCTCCCGGCCAAGGGGGCGAAGCGCCGGAAGTCTTCCCGCGAGCTCTTTGGCGAGGATCGCGGGCCGTCGCCGTACCTCGACGGCTGAGCCGCTCGCAACATCTCGGCAGCGCCGTCCGTAGAGACCGCGTGCCCGTCCTTCATCCCAGTCTGCGCCGGGGGCTCGGCGTCCTCCTGCTCGGCCTCCTTGGCTCGGGCGTGAGCGCCGCGCAGGCGGTCTCGGTCGCGGCCGCGCGCGCCGTGCGCACGGAGTCGCCCGTCGTCCTCGACGGACGCGATGCCGACCCGATCTGGCGGACGGCCCCCGTCACCGACGACTTCCACCAGTTCGCGCCGGCGGAAGCTGCCCCGGCACGCTTCCGCACCGCCTTCCAGGTCGCGTACGACGACCGGATGCTCTACGTCTTCCTGCGGATGTACGACCCGCATCCCGACTCGCTCATCGCCCTCCTGAGCCGACGCGACGTCCGCACGCCGTCCGAATGGATCAAGGTCGTCATCGATGGCTACCACGACCGGCGGAGCGGGATGCAGTTCATGGTGAACCCGGCCGGCGTGAAACGGGATGCGAACATCACGAACGACGTGGTGGAGGACGGGGCGTGGGACGCCGTCTGGGATGCGTCGACGCGCATCGACTCGCTCGGGTGGACGGCCGAGTATGCGATCCCCTTCAGTCAACTGCGATTCCCACCCAGCGAGGTGCTTACCTTCGGGTTCGGGATCTGGCGTGACGACGTCCGGCACGGGGAGCGGGACAGCTGGCCGGTGTATCGCCCCTCGTTGCAGACCTTCGCCTCGCAGCTCGGGGACCTCGTGGGGATCGAGGGGATCGGCGGGCAGCGGCGCCTCGAGGTGATGCCGTACGTCGTCACGAAGAACGTGACGCAGCCTGTCGCAGGCGGTGGGTGGCGCCATCCGCAGCAGCAGGCGGCCGGCCTCGACGTCAAGGCGGGGCTCGGCCCGAACATCACCCTCGACGCGACGCTGAACCCCGACTTCGGTCAGGTCGAGGCGGACCCAGCGGTCCTGAATCTCAGCGCCTTCGAGATTCGCTTCGAGGAGCGACGACCGTTCTTCCAGGAGGGGGGCAACCTCTTCCGGTGCGGCGGACCGTGCGAGGGCATCTTCTATACCCGGAGGCTCGGGCGCGCCCCGCAGCTGCGGAGTGCCATCACCGACCCGCTCGCGAGCACCATCGACGCCGCGGCGAAGCTCACCGGTCGGTTGCCGAGCGGACTGCAGTTCGGACTCGTCGGGGTCTCGTCGGCCCGTGAGGTAGGGGCGAGTGGCACGACGATCGAGCCGAGGACGCGGGCCGTGGTGGCGCGTGTCATCCAGGACTTCCGGGAGGGGCGGTCACAGATCGGCACCATGATCACGGGGCTCACCCGTGACCTTGATGAGGCGACGCGCTCCGTTCTGCGACGGGATGCGTACACCGTCCTCGTGCAGGGCTACCACCGCTTCGCGGAGCGCTGGGAGGTCTCTGGCTATGCGGGGCGCACGGCGACGCGGGGGAGCGAGGCGGCGATCGCCCGGACGCAGCTCTCGAGCGTGCACTACGCGCAGCGACCCGGCGGCGAGCTCGTCTACGATCCCACGCGCACGAGCCTCTCCGGCGGGGTGACCTCGGCATCGATCCGACGCTACGCGGGGCGCGTGCGGTGGGAGACGACCACACGCTTCGCCGAGCCGGGGACCGAGCTCAACGACATGGGGCTCGTCGTGCTGGTGAACGACGCGTCGATCCGGAACAACCTCTCCTTCGTCTCCGTCCGTCCGTCGGCATGGTACCGCCGGGCGCAGCTGACCTTCAGCTCGGAGCAGCACTGGACGAGCGGTGGGCTTCCGAGTGGCGCCTCGGTCGCGATGCGCTCGGGGGGCGAGTTCACGAATTTCTGGAATTACGAGCTCTACGCCACGACCTGGAATCTAGGCCGTAGCTATTGCATCAGCTGTGCGCGCGGCGGCCCCGCCCTGCGGGTCTCGCCGGGGGCGCTGCTGACCGTCGGGCTCGGAGGGGATCTCCGGAAGGCGATTCGTCCCGAGGCTGGGGTGACGGTCTCGCGGGGGGATGATGGCCGCTCGTGGCACACGCAGGTCGAGGGGGGCGTCAACGGCCGGATCGGGACGCGCTCCTCGGTGGAACTCGGGCTCTCGTACGAGCGTCGGAGGAACGACACGCAGCCCTACGCGAACTATGGGTCGCCGCTCAGCGACACCACGCACTACACATTCGCGCGCCTCGATCAGACGACGCTGGCGGTGGTGGCGCGGGCGAACGTCACGCTGACCCCGACGCTCAGCCTCCAGTTCTACGCACAACCGTTCGTGGCCAGTGGCGCCTTCTCCGATTGGCGCGAGATCGCGGACCCGGATGCCGCCGCCTACGCAGACCGCTTTGCGTCCTTCAGTCGCGTCGGGAGCGCGCTGCAAGGCTACAACGCCAAGCAGTTCAACTCGAACGTGGTGCTGCGCTGGGAGTACCGGCTCGGGTCGACCCTCTTCCTGGTCTGGCAGCAGGGGCGCGCCGACGGGCGAAATCCGGGGACCTTCGACGCCGGACGCGACCTGCGGAGTCTCTTCGCGACGCATCCAGACAACACCCTGCTGCTGAAGTTCTCCTACTGGTTCACGCCGTAGGCCGAGCACGGTCACCCCGGCCACCGGGCGGAGCCCCGAGGGCTCCCTCGCGCCTCCCTCGCGCCCTCCGCTGGACGGCCGCATCTTCTCGCGCATGGCCCTCCTTCCCGACACCACGCGTGATGCCCGCCGCGTGATCCTCGCGTCGTCCCTCGGCACGGTCTTCGAGTGGTACGACTTCTACCTCTACGGCTCCCTCGCCGGCATCATCAGCACCCAGTTCTTCTCCGGGGTGAACCCCACCGCGGGATTCATCTTCGCCCTGCTGGCCTTCGCCGCCGGCTTCGCGGTGCGGCCCTTCGGGGCCCTCGTCTTCGGCCGGCTCGGCGACCTGGTGGGGCGGAAGCACACGTTCCTCGTGACCATCCTGCTGATGGGTGCCTCGACCTTCGTGGTCGGGGTGCTGCCCAGTTACGCCCAGATCGGGATCGCCGCGCCGGTGATCCTGATCGTGCTGCGCCTGCTCCAGGGTCTCGCCCTGGGTGGCGAGTACGGTGGCGCCGCGACGTATGTCGCCGAGCACGCGCCGCCGGGCGAGCGCGGCAGCTACACGAGCTGGATTCAGACCACCGCGACGATGGGGCTCTTCCTCTCCCTCCTCGTGATCACCCTCTGCCGGGTGACGCTGGGGGAGGCGACCTTCGCGGCGTGGGGCTGGCGCATCCCGTTCCTCGTCTCGCTCGTGCTCCTCGGCATCTCGGTCTGGATCCGCCTCGCGCTCGAGGAATCGCCCGTCTTCAAGGCGATGAAGGCGGAGGGCACCGCCTCCAAGGCTCCCCTGCGCGAGTCGTTCGGTGAGTGGCGGAACCTCAAGGTCGTGCTGATCGCGCTCTTCGGTCTCACGGCGGGGCAGGCGGTGGTCTGGTACACCGGGCAGTTCTACACCCTCTTCTTCCTGACGCAGACGCTCAAGGTCGATCTGCAGACCGCGAACGTGCTCGTCGCCGTCTCGCTGCTGCTCGCGACTCCGTTCTTCGTGATCTTCGGTCGGCTCTCCGACCGGATCGGGCGGAAGCCGATCATCCTCACGGGCTGTCTGCTCGCGGCGCTGACCTACTTCCCGCTCTTCCGCGCCCTGACCCACTTCGCGAACCCCGCGCTCGAGGCGGCACAGGAGCGCGCGCCGGTGGTCGTGGTGGCCGATCCGGCCGAGTGCTCCGTGCAGTTCAATCCTGTGGGGACGAGCCAATTCACCTCGAGCTGCGACGTGGCGAAGGCCGCGCTCGTGAAGCGCGGCGTCCCGTATGCGAACGAGGCCGCGACGGGGGCCGCGACGATCCGTGTGGGGGCGGTCGAGATCCCGTCCTACGACGCCACCTATGCCGATGCGCAGCAGAAGGTGGGCTTCGACGAGGAGCTCGCGGCGGCGCTCGACGCGGCGGCGTACCCCAAGGCCGCCGACCCCACGGGAATCAACCGCCCGATGGTGGTGTTCGTTCTCTGGATCCTCGTCGTCTATGTGACGCTCGTCTACGGCCCGATCGCCGCGATGCTGGTCGAGATGTTTCCGACGCGCATCCGCTACACGTCGATGTCGCTCCCCTACCACCTCGGCAATGGGTGGTTCGGTGGGTTCCTGCCGACGACGGCCTTCGCCATCGTCGCCTCGACCGGCGACATCTACTCCGGGCTCTGGTATCCGGTGATCATCGCCTCGGTCACCTTCGTGATCGGGCTGCTCTTCGTCCGTGAGACCAAAGACGTCGACCTGCACGCGGGGTGAGCCTGCGAGCGCGCGCCGCGCCCGTCGCGGCGCGCGCGATTCTTCAGAACCGGCGGTGACGCGCCGGCCCTGCGCCGCTCAGCGCAGCGCCGGGTCCCGGTAGGTGTCGCGGCCGCCCATGATCGTCAGCACGGGTCGCGCCAGAGTGAAGGTCGCGAGCGTGCCATCCAGGATGTCGTCGGAGAGCACGACGAGGTCCGCGAGCATCCCCGGCGCGAGGATGCCGATCTCCCGCTCACGGAACGCGGCGTAGGCGGCGTCGCGGGTGTAGTGCCGGAGCGCCGCCTCGACGCTGATGCGGTGCTGTGGCTCCCATCCCCCCTCGGGGGTGCCGTCGGCGAGCTGTCGGAAGACCGCCATCTGCATCCCGAGGATCGGGCTCATCGGGAAGACGGGATAATCGCTGCCGAAGGCCTGCACGGCGCCGGCATCGTCGAGCGCCTTGAACGGCATCGCACGCGCGGCGCGCTCGGGGCCGAGGAGCGGCACGTAGTTCTGGAGCGCCGTCGCGTCTGGCGTGGCGAAGACCGCCTGGGTCGAGGCGATCACGCCGAGCGCCTTGAAGCGGGGGATGTCGGCGGGATCGGGGACCTCGAGATGCTCGATGCGATGGCGGCGATCCCGCGGGCCGTTCCGTCGCGCGACGGCCTCGTAGGCGTCCAAGGCTTGGCGGATCGCGGCGTCGCCGATCGCGTGCAGCTCCACCTGGAGGCCGGCGCTGTCGTAGCGGGCAAGCGTCTCGACGAGGGTGTCGAGCGACCACCGCGGGAGTCCCGTGCCCCCGCCCACGGCATAGGGGGCGAGCATGGCGGCCGATCGGGCATCGACGGTGCCGTCGAGCATCCCTTTGGCGATGCCGTGGCGCAGCAACGGCCCTCGGTCGCGGTCACGGCGCGCGGTCCACTCCGACATCGCGGAATCGCTCGGCAGCGGCACGAAGGGCACCGCGATGCGGAATCGGGTGCGCAGGGTCCCCTCGGCCAGTGCCCGCGCGAAGGCCTCCTCCTCCGCCTCGTTCAAGCCGTTGGCGATCTGCAGGGCTGTGAGGCCGTCGCGCGCCGCTGCCGCCATCGTCTCCTGCAGCGCCGAGTAGACCTCGTCGGCGCTCGGGGGCGGGATCCGCTCCCGGACCGGGGCCGCCGCCGTTTCGCGGAGCAGTCCGGTCGGGGTGCCGTCACGCGCTCGGTCGATGGCACCGCCCGGCGGCGCGACGCTGGATCGATCGATGCCGGCCAGGCGCAGCGCGACCCGGTTCGCGAGGGACTGATGGCCGTCGCGATCGGTGAGGAGCACGGGGCGATCCGG
>DAISWY010000102.1:0-7634 GCA_036826135.1 Gemmatimonadaceae bacterium
CGATGAAGGCGGCGGAGACGGGACACCTGCTCGTGTCGACGCTGCACACCCCCGATGCCCAGAGCACGGTGATGCGCATCATCGCGATGTTCCCGCCGGAGGAGCAGGAGATCGTGCGCGTGCGTCTCGCCGAGTCGCTGCACGCGGTGATCTCGCAGCGCCTCCTGCCCCGCGCCGACGGGAAGGGGCGGGTCGCGGCGCTGGAGGTGATGCTCGTCACCGAGACGCTGCGCGAACTGATGCTCGACCCGGACCGGATCGCCAGCATCCGCGACTTCATCGCGGAGGGGAAGGAGCAGTACGGGATGCAGACCTTCGACCAGCACCTCGAGGAGCTCGTACGCGCCGGGACGGTGACCTACGAGGTGGCGCTCGCGGCGGCGTCGCGGCCGAGCGACTTCCAGTTGCGCGTGAAGACGCTGGGGGCGGTCTGATGCGCGGCCTCCACGGGATCTTCGCGCCGGTGGTCACGCCGTTCCTCCCCGGCAGCGAGGACCTCGACCTCGACGGGTTCCGCGCGAACGGTCGAGCGCACCTCGCCGACGGACTCGCGGGGCTCGTCGTGGCGGGTTCGACCGGCGAGGCGGCGCTCCTCGACGAGGCGGAGCGGACCGCCCTCGTCGCCGCGGCCCGCGAGGTCGCGCCGTCGGATCGGCTCGTCATCGCGGGGACGGGCGCGGAGTCAACGCGGCAGTGCCTCACGCGCTGCCGCGCGGCACGCGACGCCGGCGCCGATGCGGTGCTCGTCGTCGCGCCGCACTACTACGCCAACGCGATGACCCTCGCGGCGCTCCGCGCGCACTATCAGCGGGTGGCTGACGCGTCGCCCCTCCCGGTGATCCTGTACAACATCCCGAAGTACATGCACTTCGCCCTCCCCGCCGAGTTGGTGGCGGAGCTCGCCGCGCATCCGAACGTCGTCGGCATCAAGGACAGCTCTGGTGACGCCGCGATGCTCGCGGGGTTCCTCGCGGCGCAGTCGGAGACGTTCACGGTGCTCACGGGGAGCGGGGCGGGGCTGCACGCGGCGCTGCAGGCCGGGGCGCGCGGTGGGATCCTCGCCGTCTCGCTCTTCGCTGGCCCGACCGCGCTCGCCGTCGTGGGCGCCCACGCGGCGGGGGATGCCGCGGCCGCCGCCGCGGGGCAGGCGATCCTCACCCCCCTCGCGCAGGTGATCGTCGCGAAGCTCGGCGTCCCTGGCGTGAAGCACGCGATGGAGCGTGTTGGGCGCGTAGGCGGCTCGCCGCGGCTTCCGCTCCTCCCGCTCGACGCGGCGGGGCGCGCCGAGGTCGACGCGCTGCTCCCGGCGTGAGCCGCGCCCCGCGGCACGGTCGGCGCGGGTGACGTCCGACGGGCTCCGGCTCCGGACCTTCGGCGCCCTCGTCCTCGAGCGGGAGCGCACCGACGCGCCGCCGGAGGTGGTCTACCGCGCGGGGAAGCTCCTCGCGCTCCTCCTCCATCTCAGCGTGCACCGTGGGAGCCCGCTCCCTCGCCCCGCCGTCGCCGACCTCCTCTGGGGGGACGAAGCGCCCGACCGAGCCCGCGCCTCGCTCCGGCAGGCGCTCAACTCGCTGACCCGCCTCCTCGGTCCCGATGCGATCGAGGCGACCCGCACCACGGTCATGCTCCGGCCGGAGGCGGTGCCTACCGACCGGGAGCGCTTCCTCGCGACGCTCCAGCGCTTCGGGGCGACGCCGGACGCCGGCGGGGCGGCGACGCCGCTCGATGCATTGGCGGTCTATCAGGGGCCGTTCCTCGCCGACGAGCCGCACGTGACCGAGGCGTTCGACGGCTGGGTCCTCGCCGAGCGGCAGCGACTGCGGCACGAGTTTCTGCGGGTGGCGTCTTGGGTGGGGGAGTCGGCGCTCGCGCGTGGGGCCGGCCGGGATGCCCTCCGCGTGGCCGCGCTCGTCCGGTCCGCGGAGCCGCAGGAGCTCCTCGGCGTCACGCTGGCCTTCGATGGCCACGCGCTCCTCGGCGAGGTCGCGTCGGCGCAGCGCGTCATCGAGGCGTGGCGCGTGCAGCGCGACCACCCCGAGGCGCCGCTCCCCGAGGCCGCGGCCACGCGGCTCGAGCGCGCGCGTCGTGAGCTCGCGCGGTCACCGGCGCCGCTGATGACGGTCGACGCCGCCGACCTCGGGGGCGTGGGCACCTTGTTCGTCGGGCGACAGGGGGTGCTCGAGCGGCTCACCGCGATCGCGGAGCGGGCGCGGCGCGGCGTGCCGACCCGCCTGCTGCTCAGCGGCCCGTCCGGGGTCGGGAAGAGCCGGCTCCTCGACGAGTTCGAGGCGCGACTGCGGTTGCGGGGCGCTCGCGTGGCGCGCGTCCGTCTCCTCCCCGCGATGCGTGACGTGCCGTTCGCGGCGCTTGCCGACGTGACGCGCGTCCTCGCGGCGCTGCCCGGGGCGCTGGGGGTGTCCGAGGCGTCGGCGGCGGCGCTGGTGGAGTTTCTCCCCGAGCTCCGTCGGAGTTTGGGGACGCAGACGGGCCCGACGGATGACGGCGACCGCGTGCGGCGGCGCATCGAGGCCTTCCGCGACCTCGTCGGCGCCGTTGCGGACGACCGCTTCGTTGTGTTGATCGTCGATGATGCCCAGCATCTCGATGGCCGCTCTCGCCAGGCTTTCGAGCAACTGGCGATGCTGCGTGAGGGGCGGATCCTCGTCCTCCTCGCGGCCCGACCGCCGGTGGCTCTGGACCCGGCGTCGGTGGAGGTGCTGGAGGTTCCCACGTTCGGGATCGCCGAGGTTCGGGCACTGCTCGCATCGGTCAGCCCGTGGCCGACGACCCCGTGGGCCGAGCCCCTCCTTGCTCGCCTCACCGACCTGACGGGAGGGTTGCCGCAGCACGTGATTGAGGTGCTGCGAGTCGCCGAAGCCTCGGGGCTGCTCGAACGGCGCGACGACGGCTGGGCCACGCCCGATCCCGACGGCGTAGCCCAACGCATTGGGGAGCTGCGGCCGGTGGGTGACGTGGTGGCCTCGCTCCCGGAGGCCGCGCGGCAGCTCCTCCTGGTGCTTCGGGTCTGGGGTCGGCCGATCCTCGAGGAAACGATGCTGGGCGCGGCCGCGCGCCTGGATTCTCAGGTGACGATGGAGGCGTGGCGCGATGCGCTGCGGGCCGTGGAGGCGCAGGGCTTCGTTGTCGCCGGGTGGAACACGTGGTCGATGGCTCACGATTCCGTCGGCGAGGCGGTTGACGCCACGCTGACCGACAGGTTGCGTGGCGAGGTGCTCGACGCGATCGGCGGCCAGCTGCTGTCGGGGGAGACCATCGCGCCGGCGCTCCTCGATCACCTCGCGTTGCTCTGCGGTCAGGCCGATCAGCGAGCGCTGCTGGAAGCGATCATCAGAGAGCTCACGCGAAGGGCGGTGTGGCGACGTCAGCGTCTCGGGGCGCGTCGCTTCTGCCGGCAGATCGCGGCTGCGGCGGGGCGCCCCGAGTGGGAGCTCCCGATATTCCGACGGCTTGGCTGGGTCACGCGTCAGTCGCGCACGGCGCTCGCCTGGTACTCCGCGCTCGCGGCGAGCCTGCTGCTGGTGGCCAGCACCCTCCTCGTCCTCGCTTGGCCGCGGTTGGTGGTTGACGTCGAGCCGATGGGGGAAGACGTGGGGCCGAGGATTACTGGGGACTCCGCAGCAGAGCACGTTGTTGTCTTCTATGTGCAGCCGCGGCTGAGTGTCCGGAATGGGTTCGGCCAACGGTATGCCTGGTTATCGGGACGCGTCCGCGTCAGCACGCCGTTTGGCCAGCTCCGCGGCGACTCGGTCGCCGAGCTCGAGAATGGGACCGTCCAGTTCCGCGAACTCGGTCTCCTCTACCCAAGATTTCAGGACATCCCCGAGGCGCGACGGACGCCGGTGCTCCGGTTTTCGGCTGCGGGTCTCATCTGGCGGTCACCCCCGGTCGCGGTGCGCGGCGCCCAAGTGGGTGAACCGACACGCTTCACGCTGCGCCGTGTGGTGATCGACGGCCACCTCGTGCCCCTCGATGCGGCGGCGACGGTGAGGGCGGGCGACAGCATCCACGTCGAGGTGACCTTCGAGTACACGACGACGGGGGCGACGGCGAACTATGTGGTCGGGGCGGCCCCCAACTGGGTCCCCGCCCGTGAGGCCACGATTCGCCTCGCCGGGCTCCCACGCCCTGTGCAGTCCGCGTGGCAGACCGTGCGGTTCGTTCTGCCGCCCGCGCCGCCGGGACACGGGCACCTCGTCATCGCCTTTGGCGCCGACGATTCGGCCGAGCATTTGATGTCCGGCACGACGTGGACGGTCGGCCCCCCGGTCTGGGGTGACGGGAACGAGCTCGTCGATCTCTCGGAGGCTCAGGTGCAAACACTCCGCCGTGATGGCGGTGTCAACGTGCCGCGATACATGACGCGGTCGTACCTCGGGAGACTGGCGCACGTGAAGTTCGGGACAAAGCCGCTCCAGTTGGGACAGCAGGTGCTCACACCCGTCTACGCCCCCAGGCTCGTCCAGGGCAGTGCGATTGAGTTCACGGTCACGCCGCGGTCACCCGGAGGGCGCTGAGCGCCTCCTCGAGCGCGGAGGCGAGGTGCCATCGGTCGTCCACCACACGCAGATGCCCGGTCTCGTGCAGTCGAACCATGAGGCGGGCCGCGCGGCCGGGGGTCCCTTCGCTCGCGCGATGCAAGGCCTCTACGAGGGGCGGCACCCACTCCGCCCGCGGGAGTCGAGCCATCGCGCCCAGCAGGGTGCGGATTCCCGTCTGGTCCGTCCGTCCGATCTCGATGCGCGGGCTCTCCTCCACTCCCACAGCAGTTGGGAGCACGGGCACGACGAGGAGCCCCGGGACCGGGACCTCTCGCAGGCGGCGTAGCAGCCGGGCGAGGACGCGCGGATTGTAGTGGTGGGCGTCGTCGAGCGTGACGAGTACGGGGCCCTCCACGGCGACGGCGGTGAGCAGGTCGTGGACCGCAGGGATCGCATCACTTGGTGGGGAAATTACCCCCTCGTGGAGGCGATTGATGGTCTCGGCGAAGCCCGGGTGCACCCCCGCCGCGCCTCGATGTCCCTGCAGTGCGACCGTGAGGTCGCGGAGGCAGGCGCTCGCGATGCCGCCGGATGAGTCGCGTGCGACGAGGGAGACGACGCGGCCCCCCCCGGCGAGGCATCGACGGGCCAGCTCACGGAGCAGCCAGCTTCGTCCCGTGCCCGCTTCTCCGACGAGGCAGGCGAGGGAGGATCGGCCAGCCAGCGCGTCCTGCCAGGCGGCTTCGAGTGCGTGGAGCGCGTGGGCGTGGATGGGCTGGGCCTGGGCGCCGGCGCCCTCCGTGCGGCGGGTCTGGAGTCGAGTGCGCCACTGCGCCGTCCGTCGCTCGACGTCGAGCGGGGTGCTGCCCGCTGTCACCCGCTCGCCCACGAAGGCGAGGCGTTGCGCGACCTGTTCGAACGCCCCCACGTCAGTGAGCGTCGCGGCCACCTCGAGCTGCAGCCAGAGGAGCTGCGGGGCGTCGCCGAGCACCTGCCCGGCCCTGACAAGCGTCGCTGAGAAGAGGCTCGGGGCGGGACTCCGCGCCGCGTCTGCCCAGCCCCGAGCCAGCGCATCGAGGAGGCGGTGCTCGATGCGAGCCCGGAGCTCGCGGATCCACCCCTGCAGGGCGGGGCCCGCCACGTCGAGGGTGAGACCGATTGGGCCGCCGAGTTCCTCGAGCGCTTCTGCCACTCGCCCCTTCCCAAGCAGGTGCTCGGCGTCCAGAAGGTCGACGCGGATCGACGTCCGCAGAATCAGTCGTCCGCCGAGATCGACGATCGCGTCGGCGCCGAGGGCGCGTCGGAGGCGGAAGATGGACTGGCGCAGGGAGTTCGACGCGTTGGCGTCGGAGAACCCCTCCCAGAGGGTGTCTCGAACCGTGCGTCGGGACACACCGTGCGAGCCCGCCGCAGCGAGCAGCACTAACAGCACGGTCGGCTTCGTCCCCACATTCACCGCGACGTCTGCCCTGTCAGGGCCGGTCGCGCTGAGGGTCAGGGTTGGCGTGGTTCGAATCCGGAATTCCACGAAGACCTCACAAGGGTGAGATTGACGTGGGGAAGATTCGTTAGGAGTCGTTATAGCATCGTCAAAGTGCGTGTACTGTCGTGTTTTTTCACTTTTGCGGTGAAAATATCGGGAAGTTGCCACCAAAGGCGTTGCCACATCGCGTCCCGGTGAATACAATGGAACAACGCCTCGAGACCGGGGCGTTTTTTGTGTTTGCCATTTTCCTCCTCGCCGGAGCCGTCCATGTTCAACACGCAGACCCGGACCATTGTGATCGTCGGGGCGCAGTGGGGTGACGAGGGGAAGGGGAAGCTGGTGGATGTCCTCGCCGAGCAGGCCGACTGGGTGGTGCGCTATCAGGGCGGCGCCAACGCGGGCCACACGGTGCACGTGGGGGACGAGTCGACGGTCCTCCATCAGGTGCCGAGCGGGATCCTGCATCCCGGGGTGCGCTGCGCGATCGGGAATGGCGTCGTGCTCGATCCCGAGGGGATGTTCGAGGAGGTGGACGGGCTCGTGGCGAGCGGGGTCGATGTCGCCGGGCGGCTCTACCTCTCTGACCGCGCCCACCTCGTAATGCCGTACCACAAGCTCGTCGACAAGGAGAGTGCGGCGAGCAAGGCGATCGGGACGACGGGGCGGGGCATCGGCCCCGCGTACGAGGACAAGGTCGCCCGCCGTGGCATCCGCGTGTTGGACCTCCGTCACCCGGCACGCCTGAAGGCCCTTGTCGAGCGCGGGACCGAGCACGCGAACGTCGTGCTCGCCGGCTTCGGCTCGGCGAAGCGTGCTGATGCGGCCTATACGCTCGAGGCGCTTGAGCGGATCGCGCCGCGTCTGCTGGCGATCGCTGAGGATGTGGGGCTCGCGGTGAACCGGGCGCAGCGACAGCGGGCGGCCGTTCTGCTGGAGGGAGCGCAGGGGTCGCTGCTCGATGTGGACCACGGCACCTATCCCTTCGTGACCTCCTCGAACACGACGGCGGGGGGAGCCGCGATCGGTGTCGGGATTTCCCCGCGGAGTCTCGACGCGGCCATCGGGGTGGTGAAGGCGTATACGACGCGCGTCGGGGCGGGGCCTCTCCCGACCGAGTTCGACGAGGCGATGAGTCAGCATGTCCGCACGCTCGGCAATGAGTTCGGCGCCACCACGGGCCGGCCGCGTCGATGCGGATGGTTTGACGCCGTCGTCGTCCGCTACGCCGTGCGCGTCAACGGGCTGACGGGGCTCGCAATCACCAAATTGGATGTGCTCGACACGCTCGATCGGATCGGCCTCTGCACCGGCTACCGGGTCGACGGGTCGGTCACCTCCGAGTTCCCGGGAGACATCGCCGATCTCGAGGGGATCGAGCCGGTGTACGAGTGGTTCGACGGCTGGCAGGCACCGACGTCTTCGGCTCGGACGCTCAGCGACCTGCCGACGGCTGCCCGTCGCTATCTCGACCGCATCCAGGAGCTGGTCGAGTGCCCCGCTCAGTATGTCAGCGTCGGTACGCGACGCGATCAGATTATCGGACTCTAAGTCTCCTAAGTCGTTCATTGACAGTCCGATGACGAGAGTTTGACGGCGGTTTTGAGATTGGCGGTGTGCCGTCAACCTCGACGCCAATCGGCCTCTCCGCT
>DAISWY010000103.1:0-7618 GCA_036826135.1 Gemmatimonadaceae bacterium
TCGACGGGACCGAGGCGGCGCGGACGGGGACGGGGACGGCGGCGACCACGGCGACTGATGCGCATGTTCGGCGCCGCTCTCACGGCGCTCCTGCTGGTCGCGCTCCTCCCCGCCGACGCGCTCGCGTGGACTCCGGGGACGCATATCCTGCTGGGCGACGCCGTGCTCCGCGTGGCGCCCCAACTCCTGCCGGCAGCCGTCGCGACGCTGCTTCGCGCGCATCCGGCCGATTTCCTGTACGGCTCGATCGCCGCGGACACGAGCTTTGCGAAGCGCTACGCGCGCGTCGGTCGTCACTGCCACCATTGGCCCGTGGCGGACGACATCATGGCGCGCGCGCGGGAGGCGCCGCTCCAAGCGTTCGCGTGGGGCTACCTCGCGCACCTCGCCGCCGACGTGGTGGCCCACAACCACTTCGTGCCGTTGCAGCTCGCCCTGACCTCGGCGAGCGGGGGTGCGGGCCACGGGTACTGGGAGAGCCGCTTCGAACTCCACACGGGTGACGGATGGTCGCGCCGGGCGCGCGAGCTCATTCGACTCGACCACGCGCGTGCTGACGCGCATCTGGACCGCATCCTCAGCCCGACGATCTTCACGACCTCGACGAACCGCCGACTCTTCCGCGGGATGGTCCACGCGTCGGACACGGCGTCGTGGCAGCGGATGATGACGGCGATGGCCACGCGGAGCCGCTGGGTGCTCCGCGACGCGACGGTCGCGGCGCATCTCGAGGTCGCGTTCGAGTACATCGTGGATCTGCTGCGCGCGGATGACGGCGCGGGGGCGACGCCGGCCATCGCGCGTGGATTCGACCCGAGCGGCGAGGCGCCACTGCGCGAGGCGGTGCGCTTCCGGCGCATCGCCGTGGGCGCCGGTGCCGGGATCGTCCGGCGGGACGCCCGCCTCCGCTATGCGCTGCCGACCATCCTTCCGGGCTGGACGGCGTCCCTGCCCGCCCCGTTGCACGTCGTGCGGCCGGCACCGGGTGCGACCGAGCGCCGAGACGCCTGAGGCGTCGGACGGCGCGCGGCCCCGGCTCAGCGCGTCGCGCGCGCCGCCAGCAGCTGATTGACCTTCTTCGGGTCGGCGCGGCCCTTCGACTTCTTCATCACGAAGCCGACCAGCACCCCCTGCAGCTTGGTCTCGCCGCCGGCGTACCGGGCCGCCTCCGCGGGATGCTCCGCCCAGACCTCGTCGATCCAGCCGCGCAGCGCGTCATCGTCACCCACCTGGAGCAACCCATCGCGCTCGGCGATCGCGGCAGGCGCGGCGGCGTCGGTGCGCATCGTCTGGAAGACCGTCTTCGCGGCGGTGGAGCTCAACCCACCACCCCGGACGAGGGCAATGAGCGCCGCCAGTCGGTCGGGAGTCACCGCGAACTCGGCGATCGCGATCCCCGTCTCGTTGAGCGCCGCGGCGACCTCACCGAGCACCCAGTTCGCCGCCGCTTTGCCGTCACCCGTGGCCGCGGCGACCTGCTCGAAGTAGGCCGCCATCTCGACGGTCGCCGTGAGCGTCGCGGCATCGACGGTCGAGAGCCCGAAGGCGGACGTCCACCGCGCACGCGTGGCGGCCGGCAGCTCTGGCAGTGCGGTGCGCTGCGCCTCGAGCCAGGTCGCGTCCAGCACGAGCGGCGGGAGATCGGGTTCCGGGAAGTACCGGTAGTCGTGGCTCCCTTCCTTCGACCGGGCCGCCCGGACGGTCTGCGTCGCCGCGTCGAAGAGCATCGTCTGCTGGTGGATCGTGCCGCCCGCCTCGTACGTCGCCACGTGGCGAGCGAACTCGAGCTCGAGCGCGCGCTCGACGTTCGAGAACGAGTTGAGGTTCTTGATCTCCGTGCGCGGCCGGAAGGTCGCCTCGCCGACCGGGCGGGCCGAGACGTTGGCGTCGACGCGGAGCGAGCCCTCCTCCATCGAGACATCACTGACGCCCGCGAAGAGGAGCACCTCGCGGAGCGCCCGCAGATAGGCCCCCGCCTGCGCGGCAGACCGGATCTCCGGCTCGCCGACGATCTCGATCAACGGGACCCCGGCGCGGTTGAGGTCGATCGCGGTCATCCCCGCGAATCGGTCGTGGATGGACTTCCCGGCGTCCTCCTCCATGTGGAGGCGCGTCACGCCGACGCGGGATCCGTCGGGGAACTCGACCGCGCCGCCCGTCGCAAGCGGCCGATCGGCCTGCGAGATCTGGTAGCCCTTCGGCAGGTCGGGATAGAAGTAGTTCTTGCGGGCGAAGATGCTCACCGGGTGGATCGAGGCGCCGAGCGCCATCGCGGCGCGGACCGCGAGCTCGACCGCGTGGGCGTTGAGCACCGGGAGCGCGCCCGGGAGCGCGAGACAGACCGGGCAGGTGTTCCGATTCGGTGGATCGCCGAAACTCGTCGGGCAGGCGCAGTACGCCTTGGTGCGCGTCTTGAGCTGCACGTGCACCTCGAGGCCGACGACCATCTCCCAGGCGGTGCTCATCGGTGCGCCTCCGGTCCGAGCGCCGCCTCGAGCGCGTAGGCGGCCCGGAACATCGTGGCCTCGTCGAAGCGGGCCGCGAGGAACTGCCCGCCCACCGGGAGCCCCCCGATGCGACCGATCGGGAGGGATATCCCCGGGATGCCGGCGAGGTTGGCCGTCACGGTGTAGATGTCGCTCAGGTACATCTCGTACGGGTCGGTGATCGCGCCGAGCGCGAAGGCGGGCGTCGGCGTGGTCGGCGTGAACAGGACGTGCACGCCGTCCGCGAAGGTGCGGTCGAAATCGTCCGTGATGCGCGCCCGTACCTCCTGCGCCTTCCGGTAATAGGCGTCGTAGTAGCCCGCGCTCAGCACGTACGTGCCGAGGAGGATACGCCGCGTGACCTCGGCGCCGAACCCCGCCGCACGCGTCGCGCCGTACATCGCCTGCACCCCGTCCCCGGGGACGCGGAGACCGTACCGGACGCCATCGAAGCGCGCGAGGTTGGCGGACGCCTCGGCGGGGGCGAGGATGTAGTAGACGGGGATCGCGTACGCCGTGTGCGGGAGCGAGACGGCACGCACCGTGGCGCCCGCGGCGCGCAGCGCGTCGAGCGCGCGATCGGTGAGCGCACGAACCGCGGGATCGAGCGATGACGGGAAGTACTCCTCGGGGACGCCGACCACGAGGCCATCGAGCCGCCCGGGCTCGGCGCGGAGCGCCGGTGCGGGGCGATCCGCACAGGTGGCGTCGAGCGGATCGGCGCCCGCGATGACCTCGAGCGCCAACGCGGCATCGTCGACGGTGCGACCGAAGGGCGCAACGCAATCGAGCGACGAGGCGAAGGCGACGAGCCCATGCCGTGAGACGCGGCCGTAGCTGGGCTTCACCCCGACGATCCCGCAGAAGGCGGCGGGCTGCCGGACCGACCCGCCCGTCTCCGAGCCGAGGGCGATCGGCACGATGCCGGCGGCGACGGCGGCCGCGGATCCACCGGAGGAACCGCCCGGTGCACGCGTGGGGTCGAGCGGGTTCCGAGACGGGCCGAACGCGCTGTGCTCCGTGGACGAGCCCATCGCGAACTCGTCCATGTTCGTCTTGCCGATGACGACCGCACCGGCCTCGCGCAGCCGACGCACTGCCGTGGCCTCGTAGGGGCTCACCCACCCCTCGAGCATCCGCGAGCCGCAGCTCGTCGGCAGGTCGAGCGTCGCGAGGTTGTCCTTGATGGCGACGGGGACGCCAGCAAGCGGGCCCGTCGACTCCCCGAGCACGGGGCGGCTCGCCGGGTGGACGATGGCGTTGAGCCCCATCGCACCCGCGTGCGTCCGCTCCCTGAGGCGCTCGGCCTCCTCGACGAGCTGAGCGGCACTGCGACGCCCGGCACGAACGTCCTCGGCCAGCGCGGCCGCGGTCGGGGTCAGGATGCGCTCGCTCATGCCCCCTCCCCCGCGTCCTCGTGGGTGGCCAGGCGCGGCACGAGGAAGAAGCCGTCGCGCATCGCCGGGGCGAAACTCGCCGCATCACGGATGAGCGGGATCGCGCCCGGCACATCGGCACGCAACGGCATCCCGTCCGGCGCGGTCCCCGCGTCGGTCGGGTGCGGCGGCACCCCCTGCAGCGCCGCCATGTGCGCGAGGATGCCGTTCAACTGCGCCACGTAGCCGTCGAGTGCCTCGTCGGGCAGCGTCAGCCGAGCCAACTCGGCCACCCGCCGCACGTCTTCCCGTGTCACGCTCATCCGTCGAACCCTCGTTCGAGGCCGGCGAAGGCGATCACCAATCGCTTCCGCCCGACCGTCTCGTCATCGAAATCCACGGTGACCTTCGCATCCTTCCCGCTCCCGCTGACCTCCGCGATCGTGCCCGACCCGAATCGGCCGTGTCGGACGCGCTCCCCCGGGATGAACGCCGGGAGGTCCTGCGAGGCTTCCTCCTCCACGAAACTGGGTACGCGCTCGCCGCCGCGCGGCGCCCAGCGCGGGGCGGCGCGACGTGCCGACGCCGACTCGTCCCAGCCGCCTGCGAAAGGGGAGGCGAGGCGCGCCGAGGCGCGCGCCCGGACGGTCGCCGCCTTGGTGACGTGCGCCTGCGGCGCGCCCTTCAGGAAACTGGAGAGCGTCCCCGGAAGGAGTTCGCCATTGCGGCGCCGCTGCCGCGCCCAGGAGAGCTGCAACCGCTCGCCTGCGCGGGTGATTGCCACGTAGAGCAGGCGGCGCTCCTCCTCGAGCGCCTCCGGCGCATCGAAGGTCCGGAAGAGCGGGAAGAGCCCGTCCTCGAGCCCGGTGACGCAGACGAGGGGATACTCGAGGCCCTTCGCCGTGTGCACCGTCATCATCGTGACGGCGTCCGCGTCGGGGCCGAGCTGGTCGACCCCCGCGACGAGCGAGGCCCGCTGCAGGAAGTGGTCGAGCGGCCGGAGCCCAACCTCCCCGCCATCGTCAACGAGGACCTCTGCCGCGGAGGTGACGAGTTCGCGGACGTTGTCGAGGCGATCCAGCCCCTCCGGCCCCTCCCCGCGGAGGGCCTCGTCGTATCGGGTCTCGCGGATAACCTCGAGGAGGAGCTGGTCGACACCGCTGTCGACCGCGAGCGCACGCACCCGGTCGACGGTGGCGACCAGCGCCTCGAGGGCGGTGCGCGTGGCGGGCCTGATCCCGCTCACCGTCGCGAGCCGACGGGACATCTCGAGCAGCGGCACGCCGGCGCTCCGCGCCTCGCCGGCCAGTAGCTCGAGCGTGGTTTCGCCGACGCCGCGCTTCGGTGCGGTCAGCGCCCGGCGGAACGCCTCGTCATCGGCGGGGTTGGCGACGAGCCGCAGCCACGCCACGAGGTCCTTGATCTCGCGGCGCTCGTAGAAGCGGACCGCGCCGACGAGCCGGTACGGGATCCCCGCGCGTCGCATCGCCTCTTCCATCACGCGGCTCTGCGCGTTCGTGCGATAGAGGACGGCGCCGTCCTGCCAGCGGCCCCGCGTCGCCTGCCAGCCCCGCAGGAGCTCCACGACGGCGTCCGCCTCGTCCCGATCGTCCGCCGCTTCGAGCAGCGTCACGGGGTCGCCGCCCCCTCGGGTCGCACGCAGCGTCTTTCCGCGGCGCTCGACGTTCGCGGCGATGACGGCATTGGCGAGGTCGAGGATCGGCGCGGTGGAGCGGTAGTTCTCCTCGAGCCGAATCACCGTGGCGTTCGGGAAATCCCGTTCGAAGTCGAGGATGTTGCGCACATCGGCGCCACGCCAGCCATAGATCGCCTGATCGTCGTCACCGACGACCGCGAGATTCCCGTGGCCGCCGGCGACGAGACGCACGAACTCGTACTGCGCGCGATTCGTGTCCTGATATTCGTCGACCAACACGTGGCGGAACCGGTCGGCGAGTTCCTCGCGCACCCCGGGGTGCTCCCGGAGGATGCGCACCGGGAGCACGAGGAGGTCGTCGAAGGTGACGGCGTTCACGCCGCGGAGCGTCGACTCGAGCTCCTTGAAGACCAGCGCTGCGGCCTTCGCGAGCGGCGTCCGGGCGAGCGTCTCGAACTCGGCGGCGTCGACGAGGGCGTTCTTCGCCGAGGAGATCTCCGCCAGGATCGCCTTCGGCGCGAGCTCCTTGGCCGAGACCCGGAGCCGCTCCATCTCGCGCTTCACGAGGGCGAGGGTGTCGTCCTCATCGTAGATCGTGTATTCGGCGGTGCGGCCCACGAGGCCGGCGAAACGCCGCAACAGGCGCGCCCCGATGCCGTGGAACGTGCCAATCCACATCCCCGCCGGGTCGTGGCCGAGGAGACGGCCGACCCGCTCCCGCATCTCACCGGCGGCCTTGTTGGTGAAGGTCACCGCGAGGATGCGTGACGGCGCGATCCCCTCGCGCTCGATGAGGCGCGCGATCCGCGTGGTCAGGACGCGGGTCTTCCCGGACCCTGCCCCCGCGACGATGAGGAGCGGCCCCGCCCCGTGCTCGACCGCCGCCCGCTGCGCCGGATTGAGCGCTGTGCTCACCCGAGGCGGTCCACGCCCAGCCAAGGGCGCAGCACCTCCGGGACCGCCACCGACCCATCCGCCTGCTGATACTGCTCGAGGATGGCCGCGAAGATGCGCGGAAAGGCGAGCCCAGAGCCGTTGAGCGTATAGACGTGGCGTGGCTTCTCGCCGGCGGCCGGGCGGAACCGGATGTTGGCGCGTCGGGCCTGGAAGTCGGTGAAGAGGGAACAGGAGGAGACCTCGAGCCACTTCCCGACGCCCGGCGCGAAGACCTCGAGATCATACGTCTTGGCGCTGCCGAATCCGAGGTCCCCCGCGGCGAGGAGCACGACGCGGTACGGGAGCCCCAGCCGCTGCAGCACCGTCTCAGCGTGCCCGAGGAGGAGCTCGAGCTGTGCCTCGCCGTCCTCCGGGCGGCAGTAGCGGACGAGCTCGACCTTGTCGAACTCGTGCACGCGGAGGACGCCGCGGGTGTCCTTCCCCGCCGACCCCGCCTCGCGGCGGAAGCAGGGGCTGTAGGCGCAGAGCGCCATCGGAAGGGCCTCCGGCGCCACGATCTCGTCGCGATAGAGGTTCGTGACCGGCACCTCCGCGGTCGGGATCAGAAAGAGTTCCTCGTCCCGCAGCGCGTACATGTCGTCCTCGAACTTCGGGAGCTGCCCGGTGCCGATCATCGAGGCGCGATTCACGACGACCGGGACCCACGTCTCCTCGTACCCGAACTCGCCGGTATGCAGATCGAGCATCGCGTTCATGAAGGCGCGGATCATCCGCGCGCCGAGACCGCGATAGACGACGAAACCGGACCCGGAGATCTTGGCGCCGCGCTCAAGGTCGAGGAGCCCGAGGGCCGCGCCCACCTCCCAATGCGGCTTCACCCCCTCCGCGGCGCGCGGTGTCCCCCAGCTGCGCACCACCACGTTGTGCGTCTCGTCGCCCTCGGGAACGTCCGGCAGCGGGATGTTGGGGATGCCGAGGAGGATCTCGGTGAGACGCGCCTCGGCAGGGCCCAGCTGCGCCTCGAGGGCCGCGATCTCCTCGCCGAGCCCACGCGCGAGCTCCATCTCAGCGGACGCGTCCTCGCCAGCCTTCTTCTTCCGACCGACCACCTGCGTAGTCGCGTTCCGCTGCGCCTTCTTCTCCTCGACCGCCTGGATCATCCGGCGCCGGTCGCGGTCGAGCGCCTCGGCCTCATCGATGGC
>DAISWY010000104.1:0-7548 GCA_036826135.1 Gemmatimonadaceae bacterium
GTTGGGCCCACGGTTTCCCTCGGCCGACGGCGCCACTACCTTTGCCCATACGGCGCCGTGGCCAAGTGGTAAGGCGGCAGACTGCAAATCTGCTATTCGTCGGTTCGATTCCGACCGGCGCCTCTCTCCCCCTGCTTCGGGGGCGCAATGCCTGATCCGACACGAACGGGTGGTCCCTCGCGGGCCACCCGTTCGTAGTTTCTGGAGACGCTCGTTCCCGTCGTCGCCCCCCGACCTCTCGCCCGCGCCACACGATGCGACTGTCCACCTCCGTCCGCGCGTTCCTCGGCCTCCTCTGCGCCGCCACCGCCCGCCTCGACGCGCAGTCGACCACCACGGCGGAGACGACGCTGCGCCTCCCCGGACTCGAACAGCCGGTCGAGATCGTCCGCGACCGCTGGGGGATCAACCACATCTATGCGAAGACGGAGCACGACCTCTTCTTCGCGCAGGGCTACGCCGCCGCGAAGGACCGGCTCTTCCAGTTCGAAGTCTGGCGACGCCAGGCGACGGGGACGGTGGCGGAGTGGCTCGGACCGCGTGAGCTCGAGCGGGACATCGGCGCGCGGCTCTTCCGGTTCCGCGGCGACCTCACCGCGGAGTTCCAGCACTATCACCCGCGCGGCCGCGCGATCATCACGGCCTTCGTCGACGGCATCAACGCGTATGTGCGCGAGGTCCGTCGCGACCCCACGCAGCTCCCGATCGAGTTCACGCTCTTGAACACGCTCCCGGGCCTCTGGACGCCGGAGGTCGTGATCTCGCGGCATCAGGGGCTCCTCGGGAACATCACCGAGGAGCTCGACTACGGGCGGATGGTCGCGGCACTGGGGCCGGCGCGCGTGAAGGCGTTGCAGGCGTTCCGGCCCGGCGATCCCGACCTCACGCTCGCGCCGGGGATCGACGCGGCGCTGCTCTCGGCCGACATCCTCAAGCTCTACAACGCGTTCCGTGGCCCGCTGCGGTTCCGGACGGAGGACATCGCGCCGGCGTTCCGCGCGGCGCAGTCGAGCGGGGCGCTCGACGGAGACGCGGCAGACGACGCCGACCCCATCGACTGGACCCGCGAACGCCTCGCCGGCGGGAGCAACAACTGGATCGTAAGCGGTCGGCTGAGCCAGAGCGGCGCGCCGCTGCTCGCGAACGATCCGCACCGGGCGATCTCCGTCCCCTCGCTCCGCTACTTCGCGCACCTCGTGGGGCCGGGGTGGGACGTGATCGGCGGCGGTGAGCCGGTGCTGCCGGGCATCTCCATCGGCCATAACCAGCACGGCGCGTGGGGGCTCACAATCTTCGAGACCGACGGCGAGGATCTCCTCGTCTATGAGACCGATCCCGCGAACGCGGATCGCTACCGCTATCGCGGGCAGTGGGAGGCGATGCGCGTCATCGTCGACACGATCCCGGTGAAGGGGCAGCGGCCGGCGATCGTACGGCACCGGTATACGCGGCACGGGCCGGTGGTCTATCAGGACGCGGCACGCCATCGCGCCTTCGCGGTGCGGGCGGCGTGGCTCGAGCCCGGCGGGGCGCCGTATCTCTCGAGCCTGCGGATCGATCAGGCGACGACGTGGGAGGAGTTCCGTGCGGCGAACCGCTACGGACACATCCCGGGCGAGAACATGATCTGGGCGGACCGCACGGGGCACATCGGCTGGCAGGCGGTGGGCATCGCGCCGCGGCGCCCGAACTTCAGCGGGCTCGTGCCCGTCCCCGGCGACGGTCGTTTCGAGTGGAACGGGTTCCTCGACATCCTGCAGAAGCCGCACCTGTTCGACCCCGCCGAGGGCTTCTTCGCGACGGCGAACCAGGACAACGTGCCGCGCGACTTCCCGGCGATGGACGCGATCGGCTTCACCTGGGCGAGTCCGCACCGGTGGGCGCGGGCAACCGAGGTACTTGGGAGCGGACGGCGCTTCTCGCTCGCGGACATGACGCGCCTCCAGACGGACGAACTCTCGATCCCCGCGCGGGAGCTGACGCGGCTGCTGCGCGACGTCGCGGTCCCCACCGCGCGCCTCGATTCGCTCCGGCGGCGACTCCTCGCCTGGGACCACGTGCTCGCGAAGGAGAGCGTGGAGGCGGGGATCTACGTGGCGTGGGAGCGCCGGCTCACGCGGCTCACGTACGAGCAGCTCGTGGCACCGGCCGAACGGGCCGTGATGCCGGAGATCCCGTTCGAGGTGGTGCTGCGCGCGGTGACGATTCCCGACGGCACGTGGGGCGCGGCGCCGTTGGCGGCGCGCGATGCACTGCTCGTGCAGGCGCTCACAGACGCAGAGGCCTCGTTGCGGGAGCGGTTCGGCGCAGAGGTATCCGGGTGGGCGTACGGACGATCGGGCTACAAGCACGTGATGATCCGTCACGTGCTGAGTGGACTCGTGGCGGACTCAATTCGGGCGCGCCTCGATGTGGGCCCCGCGCCGCGCGGTGGCTACGGGCTCACCCTGAACGCGAACGGGAACGGGGACAACCAGACGAGCGGCGCGTCGTTCCGGATCGCGATCGACCTCGCGGACTGGGACCTCGCACTCGGCACCAACACCCCGGGGCAGTCCGGGGACCCGTCGAGTCCGTTCTATCGCGACCTCTTCGGCGAGTGGGCACGGGACCGGTACTTCCCCGTGCTGTACTCGCGGCCGAAGATCGACGCCGCCACCGCGTCGCGCACCCGACTCACCCCGCGCTGACGCACCCCGCACGCACCCCAACGTCCTCGCCGGACGCCGCGTAGGCCGCCCAGCGTCTCTCGTTCCCTCCACCTCGGAGTCCGCATGTCCCGCCCGACCCTTCCGCGGCTCGCCGCGGCCGTGCTCCTCGCCACCCTGCTGACGCCCGGCACCGCGCGGGCCCAGGGGCAGCCCGTGGACCGCGAGTACACCGCCAAAATCCGCGAGTACCTGCAGGATGCGCGCATCAGTACGGAGCTCGTGGACCACCTCCCGGCCTCCGACCGGGTGCCCACGCCGCTGCGGTTCCTCGGGCGGATCGTCGGGACGCCCGGGGAGCTCACGTATGCGCGGGACATCCACCGCTACATGTTCGCGCTCGACTCGGCGTCACCGCGTGTCAGGACGTGGAAGATCGGCGAGACCGAAGAGGGGCGCGATCTCATCGTCGTGGCGATCGCCGATTCGGCGATCATCGCGACCCTCGACGCGCACCGCGGCTACCTCAACGAGCTGACCGACCCGCGCCGCACGACGGAGGTGCGCGGTCAGCAGTTGCTCGAGACCGCGAAGCCCATCTACTGGCTCACCTCGGGGCTGCATTCGGGGGAGACGGGGGGCCCCGAGATGTTGATGGAGCTCGCCTACCGGATGGCGGTCACGGAGACGCCGTTCTACGAGAACATCCGCCGGAACGTGATCACGATGATCACCCCGGTGCTCGAGGTCGACGGCCGCGAGCGGCAGGTCGACACCTACTACTTCAACAAGACGCGGCCGGCGGGCGAGGCGCGGCTGCCGTTGATGTACTGGGGCAAGTACGTCGCGCACGACAACAATCGCGACGGGATGGGCCAGTTCCTCGCGCTGACGCGGCACATCAACCGCACCTTCCTGCAGTGGACCCCGCAGGTGATGCACGACCTGCACGAGTCGGTCTCGTACCTCTACTCGTCCACCGGGACGGGGCCGTACAACGAGGGGCTCGACCCCATCACCGTGAACGAGTGGTGGATGATGGCGCAGGCCGACGTGATGGAGCTGACGAAGCGCGGCGTGCCGGGCGTCTGGACCTACGGTTTCTACGACGGGTGGGTGCCGAACTACCTCTTCTTCGCCGCGCACTCGCGCAACGCGATCGGCCGCTTCTACGAGGTGCAGAGCTACGGCCCGGATAACAACCCGTCGCTCCGCGTGGGGCCCGGGACGACGAGTCGCGAGTGGTTCCGGCCGAACCCGCCGCTCCCGGAGATCAAGTGGGGGCCGCGCAACTCGGTGAACATCGGTCAGTCCGGCGTGCTCTTCTCGCTCGACCACTTCGCGAAGAACCGGCGCCTCTATCTCGAGAACTACTGGCTGAAGGCGAAGCGCTCGGTGGCGCGCGGACGCACAGGGCCGACCTTCGGCTGGGTGGTCCCCGCCGGCCAGCGTCGGCGCGTCGATGCCGTGGACGCGATCAACGAGCTGTACCGGCAGGGGCTCGAAATCCACGTCGCCGATGCGGCCTTCACCGCCGGTGGTGTATCCGTCGCGAAGGGGGACTATGTGATCCGCGCGGACCAGCCGTACCGGACCCTCGCGGACATGTACTTCTCGACGCAGAACTTCCCGAGCACGAACCCGCGCCCGTATGACGACACCGGGTGGACCTTCCAGCTGATGCGGAACGTCGTGCTCCACGCGGTGACCGATACGACGCTCCTGACGCAACGGATGACGCGGCTCACCGCGCCGGCGCGCGCCGCAGGCGGGATCACGGGGAGCGGGCCGGTCGTCGTCGTGGACCACACGGCGGACAACGCGCTCGTCACGATGCGCTACCGACTGAAGGACGTACCGATGGCGGCCGCCGAGGCGGACTTCGAGGCCGGCGGGCGGCGCTTCCGTGCGGGGAGCTTCATCATCGCCAACGCGAACCCCGCGGTCGTCGGACCGGTGCTGCGCGACCTCGGCCTCTCCGGCGTGGCGCTCGCCGCTGCGCCGACGGTGAAGACGCACGACCTCGACCTCCCGCGGATCGGGTACGTGCACAGCTGGCAGCGCACGCAGGATGAGGGCTGGGTACGCGCGGCGCTCGACACCTACGGCGTCCCCTACACCTACTTCGCCGACCAGAAGCTTCGCGAGGGGAACCTCCGCGAGCGCTACGACGTGATCATCTACCCACACGTCGGTGGGAGCGCAGAAGCCCAGGTGAACGGCATCGCGATGACGGGCACCCTCCCGCTGCCATATCGCCGCACGCCGGAGACGCCGAACCTCGGCGTCAACGACCAGTCGGACGACATCCGGGGTGGGATGGGCTATGAGGGGCTGCTCGAGCTGCGGAAGTTCGTCGAGGCCGGGGGGACGTTGATCGTCGAGGGCGCGACGGCGACGATCTTCCCGGAGTACAAGCTCCTCACCGGCATCACCGTCGAAACGCCGGCGAACCTTTTCGTGCGCGGCTCGGTGATGCGTGGCCTCGTCACCGATCGCACGAGCCCCATCGCGTACGGCTACGGCACGCAGGTGCCGGTGTACTTCAACTCGGCGCCGGTGCTCAGCGTGGCGGGGGCCGGGATGGGCGGCTTCGGCGGTGGTGGTGGCGGCGCGGGTGGGCCGACCGGACAGAACACGACACCGATGGCGACGCCGCTCACCCTCTCGCCCTGGAACTGGTCGGCCGTGGACTCGATGCCTATCGCGGGCGCTGGGAGCCCGACACGCACTGGGGGTCGTGGTCCCGCCACCGGAGGTACCGCCGGAGGGGCCAGCGGGGCGGCGAGTACGGGAGCGCTCCCGGGGCGGCCGCGCGTCGTGATGAGCTTCCCCGCCAATCCGGCGGAGATGCTCCTCTCAGGCTCGCTCGATGGGGGCCAGGCGCTCGCCAACCGCGCGCAGGTCATCGACTCACCACTCGGGCAGGGCCACGTGGTGAGCTTCGGCATCCGCCCCTTCTGGCGGTGGCAGACGCACGGGACCTTCTTCCTCGGCTTCAACTCGATCCTGCACTGGAACGATCTCGACGCCGGCCGATAGGGCGCCGAGCCCGGCGGTGGAGCTCGGCGGTCCGGGCGCCACTCGCTCCGCCGGGCAATCGGCGCGTTGCGGGCGCGCTGCCGGCGGGACCGAATGGATCATCCGGATGCGACGAGGGCCCGGCTCCCCGTGGGGAGCCGGGCCCTCGTCCGTCACGGGGTGACCGCGACTACTTCTGGAAGATCGCGAAGCCCCAGAAGCAGGGGTTCGTGCTGCACGCCGCCATCGTGACCTTCACCTTGTAGGTGCCGCTCTTCTTCGGGCGGAACTCAACGATCGGGTTGTCGTCAGTCAGGACGTCCGACTCGAGCTCCGTGTTGTTCTCGTCGAGCAGGGCGATGTCGAGGTCGCTGCAATCGCCATCGCAGACACCCCAGAACTTGTAGGTCATCCCGGCGGTGAGCGCGAAGCTCCAAGTGTCCGAGGCGTCGTCGTTCATCCGCCCCATGATATAGTTCCGCGAGGCGAAGCCCTGGCCCTGATTGGACTCGTAGCCGCGCTTCAGCTGATCCCACACAGTGTTGGCGTAGCTCTGCGCCGACGCCGCCGACGGAGCGACGAGGAAGGCGACGCCGAGGAGGGTGAAGAGGCGACGGAAGGTGCGCGTCATGAAGTACCGATCCCTGCTGGGGTGAAATGGGCCCCCTACGGTGGGCGCCCCGTCCTTCAGGATGTCACCGACCGAGGCTCGGCGTCAAGAAACCCCTTGGTCACGGCCGTCTCAGGCCCCGGCGGCGCGTTCCCGGTCGGTCACGGAGTTGCCGGCGCGGCCCGTCACGCGACCCCGGCACCCGGGCGCCCCACAGCGACAGTCGAACCCCGCACTCCGCTCGTCCAACAGATGTCCATAGTCCAGGGTAAGCTCCTCGCCCACCGCGATGTCGCGGAGCGCGACGACGTCGAGCCCGCGGAAGCCGGTGTTCGCGGCGCAGCTGTGGTTCCACGGGGCCCAGGCGAGCGGATCCTCATCCCAGATGGCGTAGACCTCGTCGCTCAGCGGGACGGCATAATGCCGGAAGAGTTCGCGGTCCGTCGCGTCCCAGTGCCGTTCCACGTGCCGACGCGTCACGATCCGGTGCGGTCGGCCCTCCCCGGCCCAGATCAGCTCGCCCGCCGTCAACCGCTTCGTCGCGACGACGCCGTACCCGGCGATGGCATCGCCGCGCAGCGCATACGCCTTCTCCCGGCGCCGATGCCGTGCGATCCCCTCCGCGATGATCCGATCGAGGAACCCGGCCTGCCCCATCGGGTCGAAGCGGAGGATGTGGTCGGCGGACCCGCCGTACGCCCCATCGTAGAAGACCGAGCAGGTGAAGTTCATCTCGAGGAAGTGGATCGTCCCGGCGGCATCCATCCGGAAGTCCATCCGCGCATACCCGACGCCGGCGAACCCCTCAAAGACTCGCTCCGCCGCCTGTCGGAGCCGGCTCGCGAGCGCCTCGTCGCGCACGGGATGGTTCGCCTCCGGATGCAGCTCGCTCGTCTTGAGGGCGTAGCTCTTGTACCGGAAGCCGGGAGGGAAGGTGTATTCCACCGGCACGAGCGCCGTGCCCCGCCCCGGCCGCTCGGCATCCCCCACCACCAGCACCGTGAACTCGCGGCCGTCGATGTATTCCTCGACGAGGAGCGCCGGGAACTCATCGGCCAACTTCCGCACCTGCGCGGTGAGCGCCTCAAGATCGGCAACGACGGCCTGATCATCGACGCCGAGGCTGTCACCGGCGCCGGCGGGCTTCACGAAGCAGGGGAAGCGGAGCCGCTGCGTGGCCGCGCCGATGGCCTGCCGCGCCGCCACCAGGTCCCCCGGGAGGCGCGCGGCGTCGAGGAGCGCATGCAGCGGCGTCGCGACCCCCATGAT
>DAISWY010000105.1:0-6058 GCA_036826135.1 Gemmatimonadaceae bacterium
AAGAAGTGGGCGCAGTTCTTGGAGAGCATCGCCACCCGGTCACCCGGCTGGAGACCAAGGCTCCGGAGGTGGGCCGCCATCCGCCGCGCCTCGTCGAGGACCTGGCGCCAGGTGTAGTCGATCGTCTTCCCGCCACCGATCGGCTGGGTCAGGTAGACCCGGTCGGCGAGCGCGGTCTCCTTCTCATAGATGTAGTCGAGGATGAGCTTCTTGGAGGACATCGGACAGCCTCGGCGAGAGAGTTGGGCAGAGTATAGGGGTGGGGAGCGCTCCGGGGGAGGCTGAACGCTGCAGGCGGAAGGCTGAACGCTGGACAGAATTAGGTCCGGTGTTCCGTATTGCACCTCCAGCCGACGGCGTGGTCTGGCACGCCGATTGCACCCTTGGGGTATGACGTCAGGAAACGCCCCGCCAAAGTGGCGGGCGCGCCCTGGCACCTTGCACCCTCTGTCGGAGCCTCGAATGAACAACCTGAAGGTCTTCCTGCTGATGGCCGGTCTCACCGCTCTGGTCGGGGCGGCGGGCGGCGCGCTCGGAGGCCAGAGCGGAATGACGCTCGCCCTGCTCTTCGCGGCGGGGATGAACGTCTTCATGTACTGGAACTCGGCGTCGATGGTCCTGCGCTCGTATCGCGCGCAGGTCGTCGACCGCTCGCAGGCACCGGAGCTGTATGAGATGGTGGATCGGCTGCGGCAGCGCGCTGGTCTGCCGATGCCCACGGTCGCGATCGCGCCGCACGACCAGCCCAACGCCTTCGCGACGGGCCGCGATCCGGAGCACGCGGTGGTCTGCGTCACGTCGGGACTCCTGAAATTGATGGACCGCGAGGAGCTCGAGGGGGTCATCGCGCACGAGCTCGCGCACATCAAGAACCGCGATATGCTGCTGCAGACCGTCACCGCGACGATGGCGGGCGCGATCTCGAGCCTCGCGCAGATCGCGCAGTGGGGGATGCTCTTCGGTGGCGGCCGTGACGATGAGGAGCGCGGGAACCCGGCCGCGGCGCTGGTGATGATGATCGTGGCGCCGCTCGCCGCGATGCTGATCCAGTTCGCGATCTCGCGGCAGCGCGAGTTCAAGGCGGACGCGGTGGGCGCGGAGATCCACGGCCGGGCCGGCGGTCTGGCGCGGGCGCTCCGGAAGCTCGACGCCTACGCGCAGCGGATCCCGATGGATGTGGCGCCCGCGGTCGCGCCACTCGCGCAGGTGAACCCGCTCGCCGCGCACGGCGGCGGCCTCTCGTCACTCTTCTCGACGCACCCCTCGACGGAGGAGCGCGTCGCGCGGCTCATGGCGCGGGGGTGACCGCGCCGCCGAGGCGATGGAAGACCGCCTCGGTCACCACGCGCCCGTCACGCAGATGCTCCACGACGATCCGTTCGAGGAGCGCCGGTGTGACGGGCGCGTACCACACGCCTTCGGGGTAGACGACCGCGATCGGTCCGCCGGCGCAGACGCCGAGGCACGGGGTCTCGCTCCGCTTCACGCGCTGCGGCCCGAAGAGGAGATCCTCGCGCTGAAGCAGGCGCGCGAGCTGCGCGTAGAGCGCACGCCCTGCGCGGTCGGGGGCGCAGTAGCCGCCGGTGCAGAGGACGATATGCCGCCGATACGGCTCCATCTGTGCCGGCATCGTGCTCGGTGAGCCGGCGGTCACGACTCCTTCGGCTTCTTGTACTCGCCGGGCGGCGCGATGTAGCGCAACGCCTCCACCGGCGTGCCGCCCAGCAGATGCTCGTCGAGGATCCGCTTGGCGCCCGCGGCATCGACGCCGGCGTACCAGACGTCCTCGGGGTAGACGACGACCATCGGGCCGTGGCCGCACTGGCCCATGCACCCCGACTGGTTGGCGCGGATCCGCTGCGCGACCCCCGCCTCGCGGAGGCCGTCCTTCAGCACCTGGAAGGTCGCGGCGGAGTCCTGTGACCCACAGGTCTTGCCACCGGTGCAGACGAAGACGTGACGTTCGAACTGGCCCATCGGTTGTCCGGGAGGGGAGTGGTGATGCCGACGGACGCGCGCGACGCGCGCCCTCCGTACATTAGCGGGATGAATAGACCACGCATCGTCAACAGCATTAGGACCGCCTGGCACCGCGGGTGGACCTCGGTGATCGGGGACGCCCGCGCGACGGCGGGCCACCTCGGGGCACTGCTCACCGCCGTCCTGCTCGCCGCCATTCCTGGCACGCCCGTCGCGCTCCGCGCGCAGGGACCGGCGCCCGCCGGCGACCCGGGCTGGCCGCTCTACCTCGTCCACGCGAACGTCGTCGACGGGGTCACCGCGACGGTGATCCGTGACGCGACGATCGTCATCGAGGGCGCGCGCATCACGCGCATCGTGCCGGCCCTCGCCGCGCCACGCACCGGCGCGAGGGTCATCGACCTCGCGGGGCGTTGGGTCGCGCCCGGCCTGATCGACGCGCACACGCACATCGCCACCCTCGCGAACGCGCGCCGCGCCCTCTTCTCCGGCGTCACGACCATCCGCTCGGCGAGCGTGCCGGCGTACCAGGACGTCGCGATGCGCGCGCAGGCGCGCGCCGGCCAGATCGTCGCGCCGGACGTCCTCGCGACGGGGGTCTTCGTGACGCCATCGCTCGGTGAGACCGTCCTCGCCGACCCGCGCCTCGGCGCGCTCGCCGGCGGCGTGACCACCACCGACCAGCTCCGCGCCCTCGTGCGCATCAACCTCGATCGCGGCGTCGACTGGATCAAGACGCGCGGCACCGAGCGCGCCGGCCTCCCCGACACCGACCCGCGCAAGCAGGTCTACGACCAGGCCGAGCTCCGCGCGATCGTCGAGGAGGCCGCCACGAAGAACGTCCCGGTGATGGCCCACGCGCACGGCGACGAGGGGGCGTACGCCGCCGTCGCCGCCGGGGTGAAGAGCATCGAACACGGCACCTATCTCTCCGACTCCACCCTCCGCCTGATGAAGGCGAAGGGGACGTGGTTCGTCCCGACGCTCTCGACGGTGGTCGACCTCACGCAGCCCGGCGGCGACTACGACGACCCGGTGCTCGCCCTGCGCGGTCAGCATATGCTGCCCCGTCTCGAGGACGCGATCCGGCGCGCGCACGCACTCGGTGTGCGGATCGCTGCGGGGGCCGACACCGATTACGGCGCCGAGGGAACCACGCGCATCGCGCACGAGGTGATGCGCTTCCGCGCGCTCGGGCTCTCGCCGGTGGAGGCGCTCGCGACCGCGACGAGCGGCGCGGCGGAGCTCCTCGGCATCGCGGCGCGCACCGGGCGCGTCGCCGCCGGGATGGAGGCGGACCTGATCGTCCTCGAGGCGAATCCGCTCGAGGATCCGATGGCTTTGCAGGACGTGCTCGTCGTCATCACCGACGGGCGCGTCGTCCTCAACCGCACGCCCTTCGGGCGGCAGGGAGCACGATGAGCGGCAAGGTGAACACGGTCGTCGTCCAGTGGGCGGGCGATCATCGCTTCGACGGCGGCCGACCCGGCAGCCCGCACACGATCCGGCTCGACGCCTCGGCGCAGACGGGACCTGGCCCGGTCGACGGGCTCCTCTGCGCCCTCGCGAGCTGCACCGGCGTGGACGTGGTCGACATCCTCGAGAAGCGCCGGACCCCGGTGGCCTCACTCGCGATCGCCGTCACGGGACAGCGCGTGGACGCGGTGCCCGCACGCCTCACGGCGGTCCACCTGACCTACACGATCACGGGTGAGGGGATCGAGCGGGTGCACGCGGAGCGCGCGATCGAGCTCGCGGTCACGAAGTACTGCTCGGTGCGCGACTCGCTCCGCGAGGACATCGCGGTGACCTGGTCGCTCGAACTGGCGTGAGCCGGTCGCCGCGCGCGATGCGCCACACGCGCGCGGCGCAGTGCCAGCGCGACCGACCGCGCTAGCGCCGGATCTCCCGGAGGAGGTGCGCCGCCTCCGGGAGGATGAGCCGCTCGAGCGCGAGGCCGACCGCCGCCGCGGAACCGGGGAGGGAGATGACGAGTCTGCCGCGTGCGCTCCCCGCGGTCGCGCGCGAGAGCATCGCCGCGGTGCCGACCTGCTCCTGATAGCCCAGCAGTCGGAAGAGCTCGCCGAAGCCGGGAATCTCCTTCTCGAGCAGCGGGCGAACCGCCTCGATCGTGCGGTCACGCGAGCCGAGGCCGGTCCCGCCGGTGATGACGATGACATCGATGTCGTCACGCGCGATCCAGTCGGCGACGAACGCGCGCACACGGGCTTCATCGTTCGGCAACAGCGCGCGCGCGACGACGGGGTGGCCCGCGGCGGCGAGACCCTGCTGCAGACGGTCGCCGGAGACATCGGTCTCGCGGGTGCGCGAGTCGGTGACGGTGAGGACGGCCGCGCGGAAGACGGCGAAGCGCGCGGCATCGGCGCGGTGGGCGGCGGTCCCCTCGGGGAGCTCGGTCATCGGTGGAACATCCCATGGGCGGGGGCGCGCTGCCAAGGGGCGGGTCGGCGCTGCCGCACGGCGGGACGCCCGCCGACCCGCGCGACGTGCGCGCCTTGCCCGGCCGACCGCACCACGGAAGCTTTCGCCCATGCAGATCAGCCATCTCCGTGAGGAGTACCGCCGCGAGCGGCTCGACGAGGGGGACGTCCTCCCCGATCCGGTCGCGCAGTTCCATCGCTGGTTCGCGCAGGCGCAGGCGGCCGAGGCGCCGGAACCGAACGCGATGGCGCTCGCCACGAGCGACGCGTCCGGGACACCGAACTGTCGGATGGTGCTCCTCAAGGAGGCCGACGCGCGCGGCTTCGTCTTCTTCACCGACTATCGCAGCGTGAAGGGCGCGGAACTCGACGCGACGCCGCAGGCCGCGCTCTGCTTCTGGTGGGCGCCGCTCGAGCGTCAGGTGCGGATCCAGGGACGCGTGGAGCGGATCGACGCCGCCGAGTCGGCGGCGTACTACCGGCAGCGGCCGCGCGGCAGCCGACTTGGCGCGTGGGCCTCGACCCAGAGCAGCGTCCTCCCCGACCGCACGACCCTCGAAGCGCGGCACGCGGAGGTCGATGCACGCTATCCGGACGAGGCGATTCCGCTCCCGCCGCACTGGGGCGGGTTCCGCGTGATCCCGTCGAGCTTCGAGTTCTGGCAGGGCCGGCAGAGCCGGCTGCACGATCGCCTGCGCTATCGACCCGCCGAGGGGGGCGGGTGGGTGATCGAGCGGCTCAGCCCCTGAGCTCGGCGAGCGCCTCGCGCGCCGGCTTGAGCTTCGGATCCAACCGCAACGCCGCCTCGTAGGCGGCCCGGGCGTCAGCGGTCTTCCCCGCCTTCGCGAGGACGACGCCGAGCCGGTAGTGGACCGACGCCTTGCTCGGCCGAAACTGGTTCACCTCCCACGAGGGGACGGCAAGGACCTCGCGCAGGAGACGCTCGCCGCGCGCGAGCTGCTGCCCGGTGGCCCCGGCGAGCCGACCGAATTGAATCCGTGCGGCGACGTCATTCGGGTGCCGCGTGAGGAAGGCGTCGAGTGTCTGGAAGGCCGCGGGAGTACGACCCCACGCCTGCTGCCGCTGCGCGAGGGTGATCACCGGCGCCGCACTGTCCGGCGCGGCGGCCATGGCCTGCCGGAGCGCGCGCTCGGTGGTGACGGTGTCCTTGTCGCGCAGGGCGAGCGTGGCGGTCGCCATATGGCCCCGCATCGGATCACGACGGAGCAGCTCGCGTTGCTGCTCGCGCGCCTTCTCTGGGTTGCCACCCATCACGCTCGGCGCGAACGCATAGAAGAAGAGCAATCCCTCCCGCGCCTCGACGAGCGAGGGGTCGAGTTCCACCGCGCGCTCGAACGACTGCTTCACGCGCCGCGCGATCAGCGCCTGCCGCACGGGGTTCGCGCTGAACGCCTCCTGCCCGAGGGCGAGCCCGAGTCGCAGATGGTACTCGCCGACGCGGTCGTTGAGGGCGATCGCACGCTCGAACCGGCTGACGGCGGTCGGGGCGTCATTGGCGCGGAGGGCGCGCATCCCCTCGGCGTAGGCCGTGCGGTCGGGTTGCGCCTGCGCTGCGGTCGTGACGAGAAGGATGGCGGCGCAGGCCACGGACCGGCGGTGCCATCGGGCGACCGGGT
>DAISWY010000105.1:6158-7340 GCA_036826135.1 Gemmatimonadaceae bacterium
GCGACGCGCTACCAACCCGGCGACTCGGCGCGGAGTTCCCCGAGCAGCTTCACATAGCTCTCGTACCGTTCGGCGTCGATCGTCCCCGCCGTGAGGGCGCGCTGGACCGCGCACCCCGGCTCGGTGTCGTGTCGGCAGTCCTGGAAGCGACACTCACCGAGATACGGGCGGAACTCAGGGAAGCACTGATCGAGCGACTCCGCGGGGAGCCCCCACATCCCCACCTCGCGCAGCCCCGGCGTATCGACGAGGTACCCCTCGTCCCCGTCGGGAAGGGGGATGAGCTTCGCACCCACCGTCGTATGCCGCCCCTTGTTCACCGAGGCCGAGATCTCCTGGGTGCGGAGGCCGAGCGCCGGGTGCAGCGTGTTGAGGAGCGATGACTTGCCGACACCGGACGGCCCGGTGACCGCCGTGACGCGGCCGTGCAGTTCACGACGGAGATCGTCGAGCCCGTCACCGCGCTTGGCGCTCGCGCAATGCACGGGATACCCGGCCGCGCGATATGGCGCCGCGAGCACCTCCGCCTCCGCCGCGTCATCGCAGAGGTCGACCTTGTTCAGCACGAGGTGCACCCGAAGGTCGTTCGCCTCCGCGATCACGAGGAAGCGGTCGATCATCCGGCGGTGCGGTTCCGGCTTCCGGTAGGCAAAGACGATCAGGACCTGATCGACGTTCGCGGCGAGGATGCGCTCCCCATAGCGCCCACCGGGTTCGCGACGCGCGAGGACGCCGGTGCGCGGTGCGATGGCGGTGATGCGCCAGCCGCTCTCGCGCTCGTCCCGGTCGATGGTCACGTGATCGCCGACGGCGAGCTTGAGTGCGCCGCGCACCTCCTGCTTCAGGCGACCGGCGAGCGCCGCCTCATGCGTCTCGCCGACGGCGTCGCGGACGCGCCAGACGCCGCCCGTCCCCTCGACGACGATCGCGGAGCGCTCGCTCACGCCGTGCCCATGGCCGGACGCCTCACAAGACTCGCCACGATGGTCACGCGAGCTCCTCGTCGTCGTCCCAAGCGGCCGCGGCGCGCTCCGCCTCGGCCCGGGCGAGAATCAGGGCGTCGAGCCGCCGCTGGACCTCGTCGACGTCCATCACGCCGAGAGCGGCGAGCGCCGCCTCGCGGTCATCGCCCCACGCCAGAAACTCGCTCTCGAGGTGGCCGTTCACTCCCTGCTCGCCGAA
>DAISWY010000106.1:0-7329 GCA_036826135.1 Gemmatimonadaceae bacterium
GGGGTGGGAGGTGCGGGTGCGTGACGCCCTCGGGGCACGGGTGGTGAACCAGACGGTCACGTTCACCGTGCTGGGCGGCGGCATCCGCTTCGGCGCGGGCGACACCGTCGTCACCGCCCAGACCGACACCGCCGGTATCGCTCGGACCGGCCCAGTCAGCACCGGCACCACCCTCGGGCTGGCGCGGCTCCGCGCCAGCATCCCGGTCACCACGCCGGGGGGACAGAGCGCGCTGGCCCGATTCGTCGTCGTCGGGCGCATCGTGCCCAGCGGCGGATCGATCGTGAAGCTCCTCGGTGACAGCGTGCTGGTGACGACGATCAACGCACTGAATCGCGTCCCGATTGTCGTGCGGGTGGACGGCCCGGATGGGAATCCGGTACCGGGGGCACAGGTGCGGCTTTCCACCGCCAGCCCCGCCGACGGCACCTTCGGCGGCACCGACAACCTCTACCTCGAGGCGAATGCGCAGGGGGTGGTCACCCTCGACGCGTCGCAGTGGACCCTCGGCACCGGGGGAGCCAGTGCCATCACCGTCAACTACGACGGCGCGGCCAGCGTCACCTTCACCCGGTTCCGAAGCCCACAGAGCCTACCGTCCGCCGCGTGCGAACTCAGCACGGCTGGCACGGCACATTGCTGGGGGAATGGCCTCAACGGGGCGGTCGGGAACGGGGCCAACACGGCGGCGGTCACGTCGCCGACCCCCGTCTCTGGTGCGCTCACCTTCACGCAGCTCGCGACCGGCGTCGCGTCGCACAACTGCGGCCTAGTCGGCGCCAGCGCCTACTGCTGGGGCCTCAATGATGCCGGACAGCTCGGTGACGGCTCGAGCACCAACAGGAACGTCCCGACCCTCGTGAGCGGGGGCCTCGCGTTCGCGCAGATCGCGACGGGCGGGCACACCACCTGCGGCCTGACCCTCACGAGTGCCCTCTACTGCTGGGGCTGGTCCGGCACGGCTGGCTTTGGACTCGGCGATGACACGCGGGGCCGCGCCTTCACGCTCCCCGTCCCCGTCGTCACGCCGGTGACGTTCACCAAGATCACCCTCGCCGATGATGCCGTCTGCGGCCTCACGGCCTCGGGCGACCTCTGGTGCCGCGGCAACGGGCTGTGGGGCTGGAACCTCGACGGCTCCACGACCGTCCGCACCACCTTCACCAAAGCCGTCGGCGGGCCGTGGCAGGACGTCTCGGCGGGCTACCTGGGCATCTGCGGGATCGCACAGGCGGACAGCCGCGCGTACTGCGCGGGGCTCGAACAGCAGAGCGTCGGGGCGCTCGGCACCGCGGTGCCCGTGAACGGCGTGCAGCCGCGCCTCTCCCCGGTCAGCAGCACGGCCAGCTACACCGCCATCCACGCGTACCCCTTCGGCGGGTGCGCGCGTACCGCGGCCGGCGACACCGATTGCTGGGGGAACAATGCCTTCGGCCAAACCGGCACGGGGAGTCCCGAGCCCGTCTACACCCCCACGCGCATCCACGGCATCCAGTTCGCCTCGCTCCGTCCCGTGGCGTTCCGCACGCTCTGCGGCAAGGTGACGAGCGGATTCCTCTACTGCTGGGGCCAGAACACCGCAGGCCAGCTCGGGATTGGTACCACGAATGCGACCGCCAACAGCATCCCGGTCGGGCTCCTCAGTTGGCCAGACGGGCCGAGCGCCGGTACCGCGGTGTCAATGACGGCGGCGACGCCAGCCACCGGCGCCGCCGAGGCGGGGACGTCGCTCTCGACGTCCCCCACGGTCATCGTGCGCGACCGTACAGGGGCGGTGACGGCTGGCGTGCCGGTGGTCTTCACCCTCGTCGCTGGGGACGGGACCATCACCGGTACCTCAGCGACCACCGACGCGAATGGTCGTGCGAGCCTGGGATCCCTCCTGATGGGGAACGTCCCGGGCGTGGTCCAGACAATTCGCGCGAGCGCGCCGGGACTCCCCTCGTGGTTCTTCCGCTTCACGACGGTCGCACCGGCGAGTGCCATCACCGCGTTCACCAACAGCACTCAGTACGTCTCCGACTGGGAGACGACCTCGCGGAACCCGCTCTGGGTGCAGGTGATGGACGCGAACAACCGGCCCATCCCGAACTACCCGGTCACGTACGCCGTCTCGACTGGCAACGGCACCATCGGCGGCGGGACGAGCGCTGTCGCCCTGACCAACACGGCCGGGGTGGCCTCGATTCAGTCGTGGAGCACCCCCACCGGGATTGGCGGCACGTACACCCTTACCGCCGCGGCGGGTACGCTTCCGCCCGTCACGTTCACCATGGTGAAACTGCGGAACTACGGGGGTCGGACGACCTGTCGTGTGAAGGCTGGGGCCGCCTACTGTTGGGGAGACAACACCCGCGGGGAAGCAGGCACGGGGGGCACCGCGGCGCAGCTCACGCCGGCGGTGGTGAGCGGCGGCGGCTCCTTCGTCGCCCTCGCGGAGGGCGCACGGAGCTACCACCAGTGCGCACTCACCGCGGCGGGGGCGGCCTACTGCTGGGGGGACAACACCGCTGGCGAGCTCGGCAACGGGACGCTGACGTCCAGCGCGACCCCCGTTCCCGTGAGCGGCGGCCTCACCTTCAGCGCGCTGTTCAAGGGGATCAGCAGCACCTGCGGAATCGCCCAGCCCGGTGGCCAACTCTACTGCTGGGGCTGGATGAGCCATTCGCGGCTGGGTGATGCGAAAGTCGCCGACATCCGGACCGCCCCGACGCTCGTGAACACCAATGGACTGACCTTCACCGCCGTCGCGCTCGCGCTCGACGGCACCTGCGGACTCACCGGCGCGGGCGGGGTCCACTGCTGGTCCAACACCAACGCCAGCATCCTCGGGGATGGCGGATCGGCTCGGCAGGTGCCCAGCACGACGCCGATTCCGAACCTCACGGCGACGCAGATCACCGCCGCCGACCGCGCCTTCTGCGTCACGACGACGGCCGGCCAGATCAGGTGCTGGGGCCTGGACAACACCTACGGCGCGTTCGGCAACGGCACCACCACGACCGCGCTCACCCCGACGAACGTGATCGGGCTGCCCACGGGCATCGTGATGCGCGAGGTCCGGTTCTCCTCGTGGACGTCAACATGCGGAGTATCCACGGACGGCCGCATGTTCTGCTGGGGGCTGAACGGCAGCGGGCAGCTGGGGAATGGCACCACAATCTCCAGCAACGTCCCGGTGGAAATCGGCTCCGGCATCACCTTCACCGCCTTCCACCCCGTCGGCACCGACGGACGGCAGTGCGCCGTCGCGGCTTCCGGAAGCTCGTACTGCTGGGGGGCGGCCGTCCTCGGCGACGGCACCACCACCAGTAGCTCCGTTCCCGTGCAGGTCGTCCTTCCCTGACCGCCATCGCCTCGTGCTGACCCATCCCGTCACCTCGTTTCGGAGCCCGGCCATGTCCCGCCGTCTCGTCTTCGTCGTCCCCGCGTTGCTCTGCCTCGGCGCCGTCGCCTGCCGCGATGCCGCGCCGACCGAAGCCCTCCCCGACCTCACCACGCTCGTGCCGGAGGGGGAGACGCAGGTCATCCTCCAGCAGCTCCCCGGCCCCACCGAGGGGACGCTCACCTACGTGGTGCGGGTCGTCACGCGCCTCGACGGCGTGGCGTCGTATCAGGGGGAGGTCACCTTCACCCCCGGGGCGTTCGAGCTCCTCTCGTCCCGCACGCCGCAGGGTGCGGACGGCGAGATGTTCCTCGTCAATGCGCAGGGTGCGCAGGGGCGGCTACGCTTCTCCGCCTTCACGACCGAGCGCTTCAGCACGGATGAGGCGTTTCGCTTCACGGTGAAGCCGCTCGTGCCGGCGACCGAGACGCATCTCGCAGCCACCCTCGGTGTCGTCGGGGACGTTGGGGGGATGGCCGTGGCGTCGTCCCGCGTGCGCAGCGCGGACGGCATCCGGGACATCAAGGGCCGGTTGCTCACGCGGTGATGCCGACACTCGGCCGGTTGACGCTCGCGGTCGTGGGCGCGTGGACCATCGAGCAAGCGGTCGCGGTGCGGGCGGTCGTGGACGTGGGGGCTCCGTCCCCAGACGGGACGGTCCTCGTCGCGGTCCGCGTGCAGCCGGAGGGGGGGCGGCTGGGATCGTACCAAGGGACGCTGCGTTTCGCGCCCGGCAGCCTGCGCGTGGTGAGTGTCGCGGCGCCGCGCGGTGGAGACGCCACGCGGATGATGAACGCCGCGGACACCGCGACCGGCGTGATCCGCTACGCCGGATTCACCGTCACGCGCTTCCAGCACGACACCGTGCTCACGCTCCGGGTGCGACCGGCGCGCACGATGGCGCAGGCGCAGCTGGTGGCATCGCTGGAGGTCGCCGCGGATTCGGCGGGGACGCGGATCCCGCGTGAGCGCCTCGCGCCGTCGTCAGGCGCGCGCCCGCGCCCCTGAGCGTTCGCGGGCGCGGGTCCGTCGGAAGAGGCCGATGCCCCCGACGACCGCCACGAGGGCGAAGGCGAACCACTGCCACATATAGGACCAATGCGGTCCCGGGTCGATGGTCGGCGGTGGGAGCCGCCGCGGCACCGAGTCGGCACGGCGCAGCGAGTCCGAGGTCATCACGAGTTGCGCTGCGAGAATCGGGGCGCCGATGCGGGACCGCAGCGCCTGGAGGGTCACGCGGCGCAGCGGTCGACGAGGGTCATCGACGAGGGAGGAATCCTCGGGAATCGGGATCAGATATCCAGACACGCGTGCCGAGTCTGATTCGCGCCACCGGGGCAACTCGACCGCCGCAGCATCGGGGGAGTACACCCAGCCACGAACCACGACGACCAGCGTGTCGGACGCCGCCTGCTCGAGCGGCGTGAGGAGGTGGACGCCGGGCGAGCCCTCGCTGACGCGACCGGCGGCGACCTGCTCCACATCGTACCGAAAGCGCCCGGTGACGGTGACCCGCCGGCCGCGCACCGAGCCCGTATCCGACGTAGGCACGTTCCGCAGCGGCACCGGGGGCTGCGCCAGCCGGTCCACCAAGACGGCATTGAAGGCCGCACGCTCACGATGCCGGCGCAGCTGCCACGCGCCGAGCCGGACGAAGAGCACCGCGCAGGCCAGCGGGATGAGGAGACCGAACAAGGTGCGGAGGCGCACGCGAGGCTCGACGGATGTCGTGGTGACGGGGGCGCACCGAGCCGGCTGGCGCGCGATCGAACGAAGTCTAATGCACCGAGATCCTGAATCCGTGGTCGACCTGCGTGCGGGACATCGCCGGCGCCTCACCCTCCCACTGGAACGGTCCGCCACCCCGCGGCACCACCACCGACGCCGCTAAAACAACCCGAACTGCGCGTCGAGCTGGGCCGGATCCTGCGGGATCTGGCCCAGCGCCGTCTGCAGCATCCGCAGGGAGGCGGGGCTATGGCCGGCAAAGTGGTTGTTCACGTAGCCGAACACCGTCACCGCCTTCGCCACGGTCGGCAGCACCGCGGCCCACGCCCCGATCTCCGCCGTGCGGTCCTCCTGCAGACGCGAGTAGTCAGTGATCGTGCGGTCAGGGCCGAGCCAGCGCACGTAGGCGTGATCGGCGGTGGGACGCGCGGCCAGGCCAAGCATCCACTTCCGCGGCACCCAGCGGGCGTCGGCCAGCGCGAGCGCGATGCGCTGCGCCGCGAGCATCGCATGCATCTCTTCCGTGATCCACCGCCGGTCGCGGAACTCGATCGCGAAGCGCACGTCGGATGGGAGCGCGTGGAGGAAGGCCTCGAGGTCGGGGCGCACCTCGGTCGGGAGATCGGCGCCGCACTGGATGAGCACGGGGCCGAGCTTGGGCCCCAGCTCGCGCGCCGCCTCGAGAAAGCGCGTGGTCACGTCGCCCACGTCAACGAAGCGCCGCTCGTGCGTGATCTCGCGCGGGAGCTTGAGGGCGAAGGTGAACCCGTCGGGGGTGCGGTCACGCCAGCCGCGGACGGTGGCGACCGGCGGCACGGCGTAGAAAGTGCTGTCGACCTCCACCGTATCGAAGACGCGGGCATACGTCTCGAGGAAGTCGCGCGGGCGGGTACCGCGAGGATAGAACGGTCCCACCCACGCGGGATAGTTCCACCCCTGTGCCCCGAGTCGAATCGCCGGCATCCGAGGAATATGGAGCCATCGAGGGAGCGTGAGGTGGCGGCGCGGCGCGCGGCGCGCGACCTTCCCGCCATGCCCACCCCACCCCCCACCACCGGTGCCGCGACCGCCGAGCGCGCCGCGCCCATCCCGCGCCGCGCCGTCGCGAGCTGGGTCCTGTACGACCTTGCCAATACGATCTTCTCGATGGGGGTCGTCTCGCTCTACTTCTCCCTCTGGGTCCGCGACCAGGTGGGCGCCGACCGCGCCGACGCGGTCTACGGCGTCGTCACCGCGATCTCGATGGGAATCATCTTCGTCATCTCGCCGCTCCTCGGCGCGATGACCGACCGTGCCGCGCGGCGGATGCCGTTCCTCGTCTGGTCGACGGTGCTCTGCGTGCTCCTCACCGCGCTCATCGGCCGCGGCGGGTACCTGTTCACGATGGTGGCGTTCGTCCTCGCGAACGCCACGTACCAGGCGGGGCTGCAGTTCTACGACGCGCTCCTCATCGAGGTGAGCACGCCCGAGAACCGCGGGCGGATCTCCGGCCTCGGCGTCGCCATCGGCTACCTCGGCTCGTACTTCGCCGTGGCCATCGGGCTCATCTTCGGCACCGACGACAAGCCCTTCCTCTTCACCGCGATCGCGGGCGCCTTCCTGCTCTGCTCCCTGCCTTGCTTCGTCTTCGTGCGGGAACGTGGGAACCCGAACCCACGACCCGTCTTTGGCTGGCGGGTGATCCGGGAGTCGACGACCGAGACGCTGGCCACCCTCCGGGACGGCGGCCGGTACCCGGGGCTTCTCCGGTTCCTCGTGGGCCGCGTCTTCTACACCGATGCGATCAACACCGTGATCAGCATCATGACGCTGTACACGGTGAACGTCGCCGTCGCGTCGGGGCTCGAACAGAAGGCCGGCGAGGGGAAGGCGCAGCTCATTATGCTTTCGGCGATCAGCGCGGCGGTCGCCGGCGGATTCGCGTGGGGGTGGCTGGTGGATCGGATCGGGCCGAAGCGCACCCTCTCGATGGTGCTCTGGCTCTGGGTCGTGACCTTCGCCTGCGCCGCGGCAATCGGGCTCTTCACACTGCCGGTCGACACCCTCTTCGTGATCGGGGCGCTCGCGGGAATCGGGATGGGAGGCATCTGGGCCGCCGACCGCCCGTACATGCTGCGCCTGACGCCACCGGATCGCATCGGCGAGTTTTACGGCCTCTACGGGATGGTCGGCCGCTTCAGCGCGATCACCGGCCCGCTCATCTGGGCGATCGTCGC
>DAISWY010000107.1:0-7242 GCA_036826135.1 Gemmatimonadaceae bacterium
CACCTGCTGCTGGGCTTCGACGGCCTCGGCGAGGCTGATGGGGGTCGCGCGGGCCAGCTGCTGCGCACGCTGCACGGCGGCGCTGCCGATGCTGCCGATCTCGGCGCGACCGCGGCCGCCCATCGTGACGCCCAGGGTGGTGACGGCGGCCTCGCGCATCTCGACGATGCGCAGGGTGGACATCACGAGCCCCGCGGCCATCTGGCCGATGGAGGCCGTGATGCTGACGAAGGTCGAGGTGATGCCCGCAGCGACGGCGCCGATGGCGACCATGCCGCCGAGGAAGGCGCCGATCGAGGCCGTGGTCTCCGACGCCGCCGACGCAGTCTCGCGGCGCCCCGCGGCGAGCACGCGCTGATGCGTGGCGAGGGAGCGCGTGCGGTCGCGGTCCATGCCCCGGATCCACTGCTGCGCCTCGCGCGACGCGCGGGCCTGCTGCCGTGCCTGCTCGCGCGCGGCGCGGGCTGCCTCACGCTGGCCGCGGACATAGTTGGTGACGCGGGCCCGGTCGACGGCCATCTGGACGCGCGCCGACTCCCGCGCAGACCACGCCGCGCGGTACTCCCCCGCAACGCGCTGCTGCACGCCCTGGCGGTGCATCGCCACGGCGCGGACCTGCTGCACCACGACGGCGCGGCCCGAGGACAGCTGCACGTCGCGCATGATCCGCGACGACGCACTCGCCCGGGCGTTGGCCTCGCGCATGGCCGTCGACCAGCCCCGCGTGGCGCCCGCAACGAGGTTCATCTCCCGCCGCAGCCGCGCGATCGACGCCTGGAGGGCGCTGACCGACGCGGAGCCGCGGTCGACGACGCGTAGCTCCCAGGTGGTGGTTTCGGTGGCCATGTGGTGTCAGAGCTTCGCGAGGCCGCGTAGCAGCGCGTCGAAGCCGCGCAGGTACTTCCAGACCATCACAGCCCCCGCGCGGGCCTCGGGGGAGGCCTCGTGCGGGTCGTGACCGGCGAGAGCGAGGAGGCACTCCGCGCCGGTTTCAGCGTCTTTCTCAGCCTGCTTGAGCAGGCTTACAGTTTTCCCAGCGTCACCTTGGCGGCGCCGCCCGCCTTCTCGATGAGCAGGCTGCCGATGTCCGCCGCGGCCGCGGGGTTCGCGGCGCGGAAGGCGTCGAAGGCCTCGGGGCCGGGCACGACGCACAGGCCGCGCGCGAGCATCTCGGCGAAGCCAGCCGCCGCCGCGGTGCGCCCGCTGGCGGCCTCCAGCATCGCGGCGCGGTGCCGGGCGTAGTCCGCCGCCGTGGCGTAGCGGTAGACGTGGACATCGGCGGTGCCGTCGCCCATGTCGAGGGGGATGATGGCGCAGCCGGGGTGCTGCGCGCGCATGGCTTCAACGCGCTTGTCGATGTCCATGGTCACACGCTCGCGATCGGGCTGACGCCGTTGAGCAGCACGTCGGTGAACTCAAAGCTCACCTCACGCTTCAGCGCGTCGGCGCCCTCCTCGGCCCCCGCGTCGGCGCCGGTGAAGCGCACGCCGCGGATGGTGTCCACGACCGTGGGCAGGCCGGGCTCCGCGTAGGAGACGATGATCTCCGTCGTCTCATCACACCACCCGGGGGTGGCGGAAAGCTGGCGGTAGCCGGACTCCAGGAGCGTCAGCGACCCGGAGTCGGTCATGAGGCGCCCGCGCGTCATGCCGAGCGCCTTGCGGCCCCCGCCCATGACCTTCGCGGCGTCCACCTTCCAGGGGTATTTGACGGCGGTGGCCTCGATGATCGCCGCCGAGCCGCCGACGCGGATCTCACACGAGACCCACGAGTATTCCTTGCCGTTTACGGTCGCCATGTTCAGGACTCCAGCTCGTATCCGACGGTGGCGGTGATCGCGGTGGTGTACCCGAGGGGCACCATCCGAAACGACACGAGCAGCGTGGACGTGGTCGCGATGTTGTTGGTGCGGTCGACGGCGACCGACGAGGACGAGATCATCCCCTCCATCTCGCGCGAGAACGCCGCGCCCAGCTGCGCGTCGAGCGCCGCGGCCACCGCGGGCTGGATGGTGCCCGTGCTGGTGAGCGGCACGGTATCGCCGATCTGCGCGGTGAGAATGCCGAGCAGCGCCCGCTGCGCGGCCTTGATGACGCGGATGCGCGCGATCTCGGTCAGGTCCGAGCCCGCGGCCGCGGTCGAGCGCGTGGTGCAGTAGTACCCGGTGCGCCCCACGATCGACTGGAGCCCGCAGAAGCGGCCACCCGTGAGCGTCGTGAGCACCCGCAAGTCGTGGTACAGCGTGCCAGCGTCGAGCCCGGCGACGGCGCCGGAGCGTACGCGCATCGGGCTCTCGGCCAGGCGCTGCGACCGGCCCGAGGCCGAGATGGCCGCGAGGCGCGCGGCGTAGAGGCGCCCGACGTTGCGGCGGTGCGTGCCACCGATCGCGGCCGAGAGCTGGAGGGCCTCGCCGGCGCACACCGCCCCGTGGGGCGAGGCGTCGTCCGCGAAGTCCGAGATGATCGCCGCGGTGAAGGTGCCGACGCTGTCGCCGCCCTGCACCCGCGGCTCGCAGAGGAGCCAGCGATAGACACCGTTGGCTTCGGCTGCTGCGACGAGGGCCGCCAGCGCCGTGTAGATCGTGCCGGTGACGGGCCCGACCACGAAGATGCCCTCATGGTCGATGGTGCTGGAGAGCAGCGCGGTCACCGCGGCCGAGGCGTTGGCGCTGTTGAAAACGGGCGCAGTGCAGGTGATGGCGTACACGTCGTCGACGACGAAGGTGCCGTCGGCGAAGGTCACGCCCACGCCCGTGTTGCCCACAGTGAAGACGCCCGAGACGGGCACGGCCTGCTCCTCGCCGTAGGTGAGCCCGCCGTCGATGCTGATCTGCATCGCGGCGCCCGCGGCGAGGTTGGCGGCGGCGCGGGTGATCTTCACCCGGATGCCGTACGCGTCGCGCGCGCCCGAGGTCGTCACGGACAGGGCGGCGGTGCCGGTGCCCGTCTGCGACACCGCGGACTCGCTGCCCTCCGTCGACGCCGTCGCGCGGCACCCGACCACCGGACCCGCGCCGTAGCGCAGGATGGTCGCGATGGCCTCGACCAGGGGCCCGTGGCCGAAGGTCTCGATCGCGTGGGCGATGCTCGAAATCAGAACCGGCGTCGCCGCCGTGCCGCTCGACGAGCAGCCGACGACGGCCAGGGGCAGGTCGGTCTGCTGTCGCGCGCCGAGCCCCCCGTCTGCGACCGTGACGGTCGCCTCTCCGATGAAGGTCATGTGGTGTCTCCAGAGTCTCCAGAGTCGAGCTCGCCGGGCACAGGCGCGGCGGGCGGGGTCACAGCTACGGCGGTGAGGGTCTCAGTCGTGACGGGGCTGTCGTGCTGCTGGCCCTCGACCCAGCACGCCAGCGTGTAGAGCTCGCCCGCGTCGACCATGCCGGGCGCGGCCCACTGGCCCCCCGTGGCGTCCCATGAGCCCGCGACGACGGCGTGCAGCCCGCGCAGGATGGCCTCCCGCAGCGTCTCCACCTGGGCGACGGTCTCGCCCCAGACCTCGACGGCGAACACCATGCGGACGGTGCGGATGCTGCGCGGCGTCGAGCCCTTCCGCGGCGCCGAGAAGGCGTCCGACTGCGGGCGCCACACGACACGGGGCGGGGCGCCGTGGCCTGCGTCACGCGTCGTCACCGCGTGGGTGACGGTGGGCACCGCGGCGACCACGGTGGGCATGACCGCGGCGACGAGTGCCGCGATCATCGCTCGACCGCCCGACGGATGGCCGTCTCGATGCGCAGGCGTACGACGGGTGCGAGGGGGATCATCGGCTGCCAGGGACGGGCGGGCATCCGCGAGGTGCCCGTGAGGTGAAATGGGCCGTAGGCCGGCACGCGCAGCCGCACGGTGTCGCCCCAGACGATCGCCGTGGTCGCGCCACGCCGCAGGGCGCCCGTGCGCCGCAGGATGCGGCCACCGGGGCGAGGCTGGCGCAGCGGGGCCCACGGACGGCCCTCGGGGGTGGACTGCGCTGCGAAGGCCTGCCGCTCGATCGCGGCGACCTCAGCGCCCGCACCGCGCGCCGCGCGCATCTCGACGCCGGGGCCGTGACGCAGGCGGATCTGGCGGGCGATGGCTTCGAGCGAGGGGCCCGACGTGCGGGTCAGAGCGATCACCGCCGCGCCCAGCCCCGCGAGCGGTTGCTGATGACGAGCGTGTCGCCCTCGTCGATAGAGGGGGTGGCGTCCACGACGGAACCGAGGCGCACGCGCCCCGAGCCCACGTCGCGGAGCCACCGCATCGCGTCCTCGTACTGGAGCCTCACCACCTCGTCAGCGCCGCGCGCGGGGTCGTAGCCCCGGTTCGCGAGCAGCATCCAGGTGGCGATGTGGCAGACCGCTGCGCGGAGATCATCCGACCACGACGACAGGGGCAGTTCGTAGCGGTCGCGCAGGTAGCCGTCAGCCGTCGCGGACGCAGCGTCGAGCGCGGCCTCCACGGTGGCAGACGGCACGCCCACGAAGGCCGCCGCGCCGATGCCCAGCCGATCACGGTCGGCGATCTCCGCGTAGCGCGTCACGGTCAGGCCCCGGCGTTGGCGAGGAGCTCGCCGACCAGGTGCAGGAAGCCCGACCCGGCCTCGAAGGCGCTCGTGATGCGGTCGAAGCGCACCGTGTCGCCCGCGACGAGCAGCACGCCCGCGGCCACGTCGGTGCCGATGGTGCCCGCGCGCACGCCCGCGGTGAGCGACGCGGCCACGTCGCCCGAGCTGCCGCCGTGAAGGTCGCCCTTCGTGGTGTAGCCGGTGCCGCTGCTCGACGCGCCGATCGCGCTGGAGCTGCCGCCCGTGAAGTCGGCGGTGATCTCCCAGTAGCCGCGGCGCAGGAGGAAGCGGGCCCCGGCGGGAAGCGTCGCGAGCACCGCGGCGTCGGAGGTGTCGAAGGCGATGGGGAGCTTGAGGTCGACGGAGCCGACCTCGCGGAGCCAGCGGCCCGCGGCGTTGGTGGGCGTGACGACGAAGAGGTCGTCGCCGGTGAGGTTGGAGGTGGGGTGGTAGCTCCAGCGGCTGCCATCGGCGAGCACGCTCACGACGTTGCCGCCGACGTGGGCGGGGTGGGTCGCGGCGAGCGCCTTGAGGGCGGCGATGGTGGCGACGTCGTCGCGCTTGGCGACGCCGGACTCGTAGACGACGGCCCCATAGGGCGAGTGGGTATCGTGCATGGCCATGGTGGTGATCTCCTGCTGCTGTGATGCGGGGCCTACACGGCCTCGCCGGTGAGAGAAAACGTCACGCTCGTGCCGCCGATCGTGTAGACGGCGCGCACGAAGCGGTCGCAGCCAGCCATCGTGCGGCGCACGGAGCCCGCGGCGGACTGGACGGGGAAGGCGTCGACGACGCGCCAGTCGCCCGACCCGTATTCCTTGCGGGTCTCGATCTGGGCGTGGACGGTGCCGCCACCGGACACCGCGGTGACTTCGAGGTCGAGCCGCAAGGTGCCCTTGTCGCCGACCTCGTAGGTGTCGGAGACCCCCGACGCCGTGCGCGCGGCCGAGGTGAGGAGCGTGATCTCGTCCTGCTCGTAGCGCTGCCCCGCGCGGGGGCCGTAGCTGAAGATCATGGTGCTGTACCTGTGGAGCCAGAGGGTGAGGGTCGCGGCCTGCTGAGCGCCCAGTCCGTAGGAGCGGAGCTCGTCGAGGCCGGCGCCCACCACCTCCTCCACGGCGAGCACGCCCGCGGTGATGAGGGCGGCGCGGGAGGGGAAGGTCGCGGGGAGCGTGGTGCCCGTCGTGGCGAGGCGCAGCGATCGAAAGACGGCCTGGACACCGTCCTCCCCGTCGCGCTCTGCGGCTCGCTCTCGAAGGAATCGATGGCGGCGCGCGCTGGTGATCGACGGGTCGATGTCGGCTGCGCTGCTGGGCGTGGCCATGCCGTCCTCAGGCCGCAGGCTTCGGCGGCTGCTGCTGCGGCTTTTGGGGCTTGGCGGGCTTCACCTCGCCCTGCGCGCTCTGCGCGCTGTCTGCCTGCGCAGCAGCAGCAGCGGCGATGACCTTGCGCCGGTGGTGGTGCAGGACGGTCATGGTCACCGGGTCTTCATCGCGGCGACGCCGGGCTTCGTGCCCTCGGCCATCACCCCGTACGCGTGCACGACGGCGTAGGCGTTGACGACCATGATGTCGGCGTCTGCCAGCGAGTCGCGCTCCATCTCAATGGTCACGTTCTCGTTGATCCACGCGGCCACCGCGCCGCGCTTGCACAGCAGCGAGTAGTACTGCTGCGGGCTGGTCGAGGACACGAGCAGGTTGCTCTTGTCGCTCATCCGGGTCTGCACGCCGTTCAGCGTCGCGAGCCGGTCGCCGACCGCGGGGGTGTAGAGCGACCGCCCGGTCGAGTCGGAGATCGACGCCGTGTCCCACAGCACCTTCGACGGCATCACCCAGAGGGCGATGTCACCAGCACCGGCGATCTCATCGCCGAAGAGCTTGTAGGTGCCGACGATGGACGTGGGGGACACGGTGCCGGAGCTGCCGTCGTAGACCATCGACCCCGCCACGGCGCGGGCGACGAGCCGGTCGAGCGCGAGCCCGTCGAGCTTGCGCGAGATCATGCGGAGGATGGCGTCGCGCGCCACCTCGTAGATGTCGCGGCCGTAGCCCTTCGCGCGCCGCGCGAGCCCGCCGATGGACACGGCCTTGCCGAAGCGCACCACGGTGCCCTGCTCGGACGACATGGTCATCTTCACGGGGCTGAGGGCGCCACCCTCAGCGACCTCCTCGGCCTCGCCGATGGACTCGAAGTAGGGGATCGTGCGGGGGTTGCCGACGTCGTCGGAACCGGCCGAGAGCCCGGGGTTGACGGTCACGACGCCAGTGCCGTCGAGGGCGTTCATGCCCGCAAAGCCCTTGGCGACCTCTTCGGCGAGGATGTCGGGGTTGATCAGATCGGAACGGGAAGTGCTGGCCATGATTGGCTCCTGTCAACGCGGGTCACGCCGCGTCTCGGTAAGACTGCGGTGGTTCAGGCGGCCTTGCGGAGGCGCGAGGCGAGAGCGGAGTCGTGGGAGGCGATGGCGTGCTTCTCGCGCGCCGAGAGGGCAGCCCAGCCCGACTCGCGGGCCTTGGCGACCAGGGATGCGACGGCCTGCGGAAGGTCCGCTTCGGCGCCGGACGCAGGCGCGGTCGGCGGCTGCACCTCGCCCGCAGGCACCACCCGGGGGGCGCTCGCGCGCCAGGCCCGGAGCTGCTCGACGGAGAGCGACCCGAGGAAACCGTCGAGGGCCGGGGACCACTGCCCCGCAGCCTTGGCGGC
>DAISWY010000108.1:0-5775 GCA_036826135.1 Gemmatimonadaceae bacterium
CGCGCCGACTGGGCGTGACTCGGCAGCGGGGGACGTGACCTTCACACGAGGGCGTGCGCGACGTGAGCCACGCCTCGGGACCCTCGCGATCAGGCGATCTGCATCCCGACGACGGTCTCCCGGAACTGCCGACGCAGGACCACTCGCTCCGCTTGCGTGAGCTCGCGCCCCAACTGCGTGCGCGCCAGGAAGAGGAGCCGTGAGTCCACCGGCCGCGGCAGCCCAGGCCGGCGCTCCATGAAGTGCCGCACGCGCTCCACCTCCATCGCCTCCGTCTCGCCCTGCCACTGCCGGATCACCCCGCTGAGCACCGCCAAGGCCTCCTCGGTCGGGGGCGCCTGGTCTTCCTCCCGCGAGACGGTACCGAGCCGTGGCTCCACCACCTCGTCGACGATGCGCTGCATCCGCGGATCCGGCTCCTCGACGGTGGTGGCACAGGCGTACACCATCAGCCCGTGTGCCTGCGCCCACTCGACGGAGAGCGCCAGTCGGTCGTCGTGCGACGCGACGACCACCGCCCCGTACGCCTGTGACGCCACCGCTGCACGCAGGTCGCTGTCCATCGCCCGCACGAGCTCGTACCCATCGTCCAGATCATCCTGCGCCACCACGCGCAGTGTCACCCGGGGGAGGGTCGGCAACGCGCGCGGCGCGTCGGCCGTCTCGAGGTACCAGTAGACGCGCTCCACGCGCACGCCGCTCCCGGCGGCACGCTGTACGGTGTGCAGCAGGCTCGCACTGGGCTCCACGCTCTGCCCGACGAGCCAATAGGGATCGATCAGCGCGACGGCGCGCGTAGGGGTGTCAGCATCGGTCGAACGGATGGGGGGCATAAAACCTCCGGACTTGCCGGGGTGTAGGGTACGGCCGATTAACGGCGCTGGCTAAATGTAATAACGGTCTTTCCACGTAGGCGGGTCCTAGGTCACCGCCCGCCGCCGCTGGAACTCAGGCGCACGCCACGTCTCCTCACGCAGCACCCCCTCGAGCACCGCCACCGCCCGGTCCACATCGGCGAACCGCAGGTAGAGCGGCGTGATCCCGAAGCGCATCAACCCCGGCCCATCGGGCGCGACGCGATAATCCCCGATCACCCCGCGCGCGATCAGCGCCTGCATGACGGCGTACGCCTCGGGATGCGCCACGCTCACGTGGCTCCCGCGCGGCGCGCCCGGCGGCGGGCCGACCACCTGCGCCCCATACGCCGCACACCGCGCCTCCACGAGTGCGCGGAACCGCTCGCAGAGCGCGCGCGACTTCTCGGCCACCCGCGTGAGGTCCGCCTCGAGCATCAGCTCCACCCCCACCTCGAGCGCGGCGAGCGAGAGCACAGGCGGGGTGCCGCACTGCAACCGTGCGATCCCCGGCGCGGGGGCGTAGGCATCCTCGAAGGCGAAGGGGCGCGCGTGGCCGAGCCAGCCGCCGAGCGGCGTCTCGAGCGTCGCGTGGTGCCGCTCCGCCACGTAGACCATCGCGGGCGCACCGGGGCCGCCATTGAGGAACTTGTAGCCGCACCCGACGGCGTAGTCGGCGCCGGCCGCGGTGAGGTCGATCGGCATCGCGCCGAGCGAATGGCTGAGGTCCCAGCAGATGCGCGCACCGGCGGCGTGCGCGGCGCGCGTGACGGCGGCGAGGTCGTACACCTCCGCGGTGCGGTAGTGCACATGCGTGAGGAGGACGAGCGCGGTGTCGGCGTCGCAGCGCGCCGCGATCTCCTCGCGCGGCGCGAGAACGAGGCGATGCCCACGCCCGAGCGTGCGGATGGCCGATTCGATCAGATAGAGATCGGTCGGGAAGTTCCCGGGCTCGGAAAGGATCGTCATCCGCTCGGGCTGCGCGAGGAGCGCGGCGACGATGACCTTGTGGAGGTTCACCGAGGTGGAGTCGGCGACGAGGACCTCGTGCGGCGCGGCACCGACGAGGCGCGCGATCTTGGCGCCGACGCGGGCGGGCGCACCGATCCAGTCGGCGTCGTTCCAGCTGCGGATGAGCCCGGTGCCCCACTCCTCGGTGACCACCGTCTGCAGGCGCGCGACGGCGGCGTGCGGAAGCGGACCGAGGGAGTTGCCGTCGAGGTAGATCACGCCGTCGGGGAGGGCGAAGCGCGCGCGGAAGGGCGCGAGCGGGTCGGCGGCATCGAGGGCGGCGGCACTCGCGGTGATGGGGTCGAGCGCCGAGGTCGTCGGAGTGGGCATCGGTATCGTCGGCGGGGTCGTCAGGGACGTGGTCGTCGGGTCGGTCATCGCGCGAGCCGCGCCTGTTCGGTGTCGCCCTGCGCACCGCGCAGGAAATCCTCGAGCGCGGTGCCGCCGGTGCCGGTGGCGTCACGGGTGCCAGCGGGGGCGACGATGTAATCGTGCGCGAGGCGGAGATGCGCGGCGCGGAAACGGGCGACGGCCTCGACGGCGGCGTCGTAGGCGGCGCGGAGCGCGGGGGCGCCGGCGGCCGCACGCGTACGCACCTGCGAGGCGCGCTCGACCTCCGTCACGAACGCGCGATGCGTCGGCGGCATATAGTCGCGCACCATCCGCAGGTAGGCGCCGGCGGGGGCATCGGGGTGATGCACGCCGAGGAAGGCATCGAACGACTGGATCAGCGCGCTCTGGCCGGCGCTGCCGCCGAGGTAGCGACGTGGGGCATCGTCGACCCCTTCGTACACCACACCAGGCGCGGGCCATCCGGTCACGTAGGGTCTCACGCGATGGTAGAAGGTGTGCGGGTCGCACCAGCGGCGCACCGCCTCGAGCGCGGAGTGCACGCCGGGCATCCCGGCGGCGAAGGCCTCGAGCTGTGTGCGGAGCGCGTCGTCGTCGCCCGCGACCGACGCGGCGACCCCCGCCCAGACGACGGGGAGCAGCGGGGCGCCGGCGAGCTCGACGCCCATCGACGCGATGAAGAACCAGTCCTCGTCGACGCCGCCGAGGAAGCCGACCTGGGTGCGCGCGTTGTCGACGCCGACGGGACGGCTCGGGTCGACGAGGGTCCAGTTGTGGAGCGTCATCGTCGCGTAGTGCGCGATCGGCGGGCGGCCGAGCTGCGTGGCGAGGGTGCAGAGCGGGACGGCGACGACGGCGGGGATCGTGAGGTCGGGGGCGGCGCCACCCCAGACGTAGGCGTTGGCGAAGTGCGTGAGGAGGAGGAAGGCGCGTTCGCGTTCGCCGGGGGTGTCGCAGGTGGCGAGATCCAGCGGCGGGAGGGCGCGCAGCGCGTCGCGGATGGTGTGGGCGCGGAGGTGCGCGCTCAGGGACGGCACCAACGCGTCCCAGGCGGCGGCGCCCGCAGGGAGCGCGGTGGGGATCGGCGCGGGTGGGACGAAGCCGGTGACGGGGTCGATGCCGAAGCGCGCGAGGCTCATCCGGGGCATCCTATGCGCGCGCGGGGCGCGAGGACATTCGGGGGGCGTTCGGGGGTCGGGCGGGATGTATCTTTCCCCTATGGCCACGACCATCCGGCAGGACGACTTCATCCAGTCGATCGCGGACGCGCTGCAGCACATCTCGTATTACCACCCGCTCGACTACATCCACGCGCTGGGCGAGGCGTACGCCCGCGAGCAGAGCCCGGCGGCGAAGGACGCGATCGCGCAGATCCTGACGAACTCGCGGATGTGCGCCGAGGGGCAGCGGCCCATCTGCCAGGACACGGGAAGCGTCGTCGTCTTCCTGAAGGTCGGGATGGAGGTCCGGTGGGAGACCACACGGTCGATCCAGGAGATGGTGGACGAGGGGGTGCGGCGCGCGTATCTGCTCCCCGAGAACATCCTGCGCGCGTCGATCGTCGCGGACCCCGCGTTCACGCGGAAGAACACGCGCGACAACACGCCGGCGGTGGTGCACGTGGAGCTCGTCCCTGGCGACACCGTCGAGGTGAAGCTCGCGGCGAAGGGGGGCGGCTCGGAGAACAAGGCGAAGTTCGCGATGCTCAACCCGAGCGATTCGATCGTGGACTGGGTGCTCAAGACCGTCCCACTGATGGGGGCGGGGTGGTGTCCGCCGGGGATGCTCGGCATCGGCATCGGTGGCAGCGCGGAGAAGGCGATGCTGATGGCGAAGGAATCGCTGATGGAGCACATCGATATGGCCCAGCTCAAGCAGCGCGGGCCGCAGAACAAGCTCGAGGAGCTGCGGATCGAGCTGCACGACAAGATCAACGCGCTCGGCATCGGCGCGCAGGGGCTTGGTGGGCTCTCCACCGTGCTCGATGTGAAGATCTGGGACTTCCCGACGCACGCGGCGTCGAAGCCGATCGCGATGATCCCCAACTGCGCGGCGACGCGGCACGCGCACTTCACGCTCGACGGGCGCGGGGTGGCGCAGCTGCCGATCCCGCGGCTCGAGGATTGGCCGGCGGTGACGTGGCGTCCCGATGCGAACGCGAAGCGGGTGAACCTCGACACATTGACGCGCGCCGAGGTGGAGAGCTGGAGTGCGGGGGATCGCCTGCTGTTGAGCGGGCGGATGCTCACCGGCCGCGACGCGGCGCACAAGCGGATCGCGGATCTCTTCGCGAAGGGGGAGTCGCTGCCGGAGGGCGTCGACTTCACGAACCGCGTGATCTATTACGTGGGCCCGGTGGACCCGGTGCGTGACGAGGCGGTGGGCCCGGCGGGCCCGACGACCGCGACGCGGATGGACAAGTTCACCGAGATGATGCTCGACCGGACGGGGCTCATCGCGATGGTCGGGAAGGCCGAGCGCGGGGCCGCGGGGCTCGAGGCGATTCGGAAGCATCGGGCCGCGTATCTGATGGCGGTCGGTGGGGCGGCGTATCTCGTCTCGAAGGCGATCCGTCGATCGCGTGTGGTGGCGTTCGAGGATCTCGGGATGGAGGCGATCTACGAATTCGAGGTGGAGGAGATGCCAGTGACGGTGGCGGTGGATGCGACGGGCCGGAACGTGCACGAGGAGGGGCCCGCGGAGTGGCAGCAGCGCATCCGCGCGCTCCCGGTGCTGTGATGCGCGTCCTCCTGCTCCTTTGCGTGATCGCACTGAGTCCGCGTCCCAGTGCGGCGCAGGCGTCGACCGATTCCGCGCAGATCCACGCCGTGGTGGTGCAGCTCTTCGACGCGATGCGGGCGCGCGACACGGCGGCGATTCGGACGCTCTTCGTCCCGAACGCCTCGATGCAGTCGCTGCGGGACACGGCGGTGGTCTTCGACCGCGTGGACGGGTGGGTGACGTCGATCGCGCGGGCGCCGCAGGGGGTGCTGCTCGACGAGCGGCTCGGCGCGCCGACGATTCAGATCGATGGGCCGCTGGCGACGGTGTGGGTGCCGTACTGGTTCTTCGTGGGGCCGCGCTTCTCGCACTGTGGGGTGGACGCGTTCCAGCTCACGAAGGGCGGGGGCCGGTGGCGGATCTTCTCGATCGTGGACACGCGCCGCCCGACGGGGTGCGGGGAACCTCCCGCGCGCTAACGGGTAGGAGCTGTGATTCTTTGCCTGAGTTGTCCTCAGGAAAATCCCGACTAAATTGTTTCCATTAGTAATCGCGGACCGATCCCGGCCGCCGATTTCGTGCGAGGAGTCCCCCCGGATGCGGAAGCCACGGCCCAACTCGTACAACCCGGCGCAGGCGCTGCACCTGATCGCCAACGATCGGAACGGCGCCCCGCTCAGCTGTCCCTCCTGCACCGGCGAGATCGAGCGCTCGCCGGCGGAGGTGCCGCCGCCGCCGCGGACGCACGTGACGCTGACGTGCACGAAGTGCGGTCGCGTGGCGCGCTACATCGCCGGCGCGCCCTGAGCCGCGGCGGGCTATGCCGCGCGAGATCAGC
>DAISWY010000108.1:5875-7043 GCA_036826135.1 Gemmatimonadaceae bacterium
CGCGAGATCAGCGGACGCCGCGTGATCGGCGTGCCACGCGGGGTCTCTGCGGTGCGCCTCCGGGCGTTCATCCCATCGCTCATCGGGGCACTCGGTCTCGTCGCCGGTCCTGTCGACGCGCAGTCCCCCACCTTCCGGATCACGCCGCAGCGGCCGATCGACGCGTTGCGCCGCGAGGCGTTGGCGGCCACGCCGCCGGTCGAGACGGGGCGTCGCGCGCCCGATCTGATCGACGTCACCTCGGTGGACCCGCGGATCCGGCTCGACATCCGGTACGCGACCGCCGACAACTTCATGGGTGTGGCGATGTACGACCGCGCGAGCGCGCGGCTGCAGCGCCCGGTGGCCGAGGCGCTGGGGCGGGTGCAGCGCACGCTGGCGGCGGAGGGGCTCGGGCTGTTGGTCTTCGACGCGTACCGGCCGTGGTATGTGACGAAGATGTTCTGGGAGGCGACGCCCGATTCGCAGCGGGTCTTCGTGGCGGACCCGAGCCGTGGGTCGCGGCACAACCGCGGGGCGGCGGTGGACCTGACGCTCTACGACCTCCGCACGGGGGTGCCCCTCCCGATGCCGAGCGGGTACGACGAGTTCACGGAGCGGGCGTTCCCGGACTATGCCGGCGGCACCGCGGCGGAGCGGGCAAACCGGGCGCGGCTGCGCCGAGCGATGGAGGCGGAGGGGTTCACCGTGTACGAGGCGGAGTGGTGGCACTTCGACTTCGCGGGGTGGGCGGAGTGGGCGCTCGGGAACGTGCCGGGCGTATAGATTCCTCGTATGCCACAGATCACCTGTCTCCGCTGCGGCCAGTCCACGGCTGGCTTCGAGAAGTCCCCGTTCCCTGGCGCGATCGGCGCCCGGATCCTCGAGGGGACCTGCCCTGACTGCTGGGCGCAGTGGCTCAAGCAGCAGACGATGCTCATCAACCACTATGGCCTGAACGTGATGGACCCGCAGGCGCGGCAGTTCCTCACGAAGAACATGGACGCCTTCCTGTTCCGTGCGGGCCAGCTCGACGAGGTCGACACGTCGAAGCAGGGGACGATCGCGCACTGATCGCGCTCGATCTCGTCGCCGTCACGCGCCACGCCGGGGCGCTGGCCGTTCTGGTCCGGACGGGCGGCGGGTGCCCCTGGGCTGTCTTCGCACCGAAGAGCACGCTCGACACCGC
>DAISWY010000109.1:0-6958 GCA_036826135.1 Gemmatimonadaceae bacterium
TCCGATCGGCCGCCGTCGGTATCGTCTCTGCCAGTCCCGGCATCCTGTTTCAGTTGGTGCAGTGCGTGCGTCGTGTCGGGGCGTCCCTCCACGCGATTGCGCGGTCCCCGGAGGAGGTGCCCCGCGTGCTCTCGGGGGCCGATGACCTGCTCCTGATTTGCGGGGTCGCTGAACATCGATGGGTCGTGGAGGCTCGGCAGACGCTCCGGGTGGACCGTGTCCGCACCGTCGTCGTCATCGATGCCACGGCGGACAGCTCGGTGGTGGCCGGGGTGCTCGCCAACGGCGCGGTCGCCGTCCTCCCCATCGATGCCATCGACCACGAGCTCCCGCAGGCGATGCAGATGGCTCAATCGGGCCGGGTCTGGTTCCCCGCGTCCGTGATGCCGCTGATTGCCCACGCGCTGGCGCTCCGCTCACTGACGTCGGCCTCAACAACAACGGCCGAGGGACACCGAGGTGAACACGACGGCGGACCGCATCTCTCCCTCCGAGAGGCAGAGGTCGTCGCGCTCGCCGCCAAGGGCTACACGAACCGGGAGATCGCCGAGCGGCTCGGCATCGCTGTGAAGACCGTCGAGACGTACAAGCACCGGGTCAAACTCCGGTTCAACCTGACCACGCGCGCGGGTATCAGCGTCGTGGCCGAGCGAGAGGGACTGCTGGGCCACCCGACGCCGGCCGTCGGGCAGAGCGCCGTGCCCCCTGCGATCGACGCGCCGGAGAAGGGGAAAGCCGACCGCGCCGACTGAGGCGCTCCGCGTCACCGCGGGAGCACCACGCCGGATTGGCGCCCTCGGTCCGAGCGGAGCAGGCACGCCAGGCGTAGGTTATCGGGGCGTCGGAACCCTTGGGTTCGCGACACCTCATCGCCGTCGGTCCTCCGCTCCGCTCTCGCCATCCCCGCCCATGACCCGCTCGCATCGGCTCATCCCGGCCTTCGTCGGCCTCATCGCCACCATCGGCCTCCAATACCCGCTCACAGCGCAAGCGCCGACCGCCGTCCGGCTCGACGCTGCGTTCCTGTCGGCGTATCGCTGGCGCAACATCGGCCCGGACCGCGGCGGGCGCTCGATCGCGGCGAGTGGCGTGCGCGGCCGGCGCGCCGAGGCGTACTTCGGCGCGACGGGGGGCGGCCTTTGGAAGACGCAGGACGGCGGCGATACCTGGTTCCCCGTGACCGACGGGCAGGTGGCCTCGGCCTCCGTGGGCGCCGTGGCGGTGAGCGAGTCGAACCCCGACCTCGTCTACATCGGGATGGGAGAGACCGCGATCCGCGGCAACATCATGCCCGGGGATGGCGTCTACCGCAGCACCGATGCGGGACGGACCTGGACGCACGTCGGGTTCCGCGAGTCGCACGGCATCGCGAAGATCCGCATCCATCCCACCAATCCCGACATCGTCTTCGTCGCCTCGTTCGGGAAGTACAGCGTGCCGAGCGAGGAGCGTGGCGTCTACAAGTCGACCGACGGCGGGCGCAGCTGGCGGCGGGTGCTCTTCCGGGATGCGAAGACGGGGGCGATCGACATCGCCATCGACCGCACGAACCCGAACGTGATGTATGCGGCGCTCTGGGAGGCGTACCGCAAGGAGTACCAGATGTCGTCGGGCGGGGCGGGGTCGGGACTCTTCAAGAGCACGGATGGCGGCGAGACCTGGACGGAGGTGACGCGTCGTCCTGGACTGCCGAGCGGGCTGATCGGGCGCATCGGCGTCGCCCTGACCGCGGCGAACCCCAATCGGGTCTACGCCCTCGTGGAGAACGAGAACGGCGGCCTCTTCCGCTCGGATGACGCGGGGACCACTTGGACGCTGGTGAACGGGGACCGCTCGATCCGTCAGCGCGCCTTCTATTACACGCACCTCTTCGCCGACCACCAGAACGCCGATGTGGTCTACGCGCAGAACACGTCGCTCTTCCGGTCGGCCGATGCCGGCAAGACCCTGACGAGCATCGGGAACGGCACGCACGGCGACTTCCACGACCTGTGGATCGATCCGGATGATCCGAGCCATCTCGTGGTCGCGAACGACGGCGGCGGGACGGTGACCACCGATCTCGGGAAGACGTATACCGCGCAGGACTTCCCGACCGAGCAGTTCTATCACGCGATCACCACCAAGCACATCCCGTTCCACGTCTGCGGCTCGCAACAGGACAACAGCACGATCTGCACGCCGTTCAACTGGAACCGCGGCGCGGCGCGCGGTGGGGTGGGGATGTACGCGGGCGAGCGCGGCGACAGCGCGGCCGGGCGCCCCGGCGCCGGGTACCGCGACCCGGCGTCCGGCGGGATGGCGGTGAGTTACGTTGCCGGTGGTGGTGAGCCAGGCTACATCGCGACGGACCCGCGCGATCCCGACCTCTTCTACTCGGGCACGAACAACGGCGGCTACGTCGACAAGTTCAACCGGCGCACCGGGCTGTCGCGCGAGGTGAACCCCTATCCCTGGTTCTACTCCGGCGAGCCGAGCTCGGCGATCCGCGAGCGGTGGCAGTGGACCTTCCCGATCATCTTCTCGACGGTCGACCCGACGCGGCTCTACGTCTCATCGCAGCGGCTCTGGATGACACAGGATGGCGGCGCCACCTGGCAGGTGCTGAGCCCCGACCTGACCCGGCACGACCCGTCGACCCTCGGCCCGTCGGGTGGCCCCATCACCGGCGATATGAACGGCCCCGAGGTGTACGCGACGATCTTCAGCGTCGCGCCGGGGAAGCGGGACGTGAATGTCATCTGGACCGGGTCGGATGATGGGCTGGTGCACGTGACGCGCGACGGCGGGAAGACGTGGACGAACGTGACGCCGCGGGAGATGCCCGAGTTCGGCCGTGTCAGCCAGATCGACGCGTCGGCGTTCGATTCCGGCACGGCGTACGTCTCGGTGCGGAAGCCGCTGCTCAACGATTTCTCGCCGTACATCTTCAAGACGACGGACTACGGCGCGACCTGGACGAAGATCGTGCGAGGCATTCGCGCCGACGACTACATCCACGCCGTTCGCGAGGATCCCACGCGCCGCGGGCTCCTCTACGCTGCCGGTCAGCACGGCGTGTACATCTCCTATGACGATGGCGCGCAGTGGCAGTCGCTGCGCCTGAACATGCCCGACGTCCCGGTCTCCGATCTGATCGTCGAGGCGAACGAGCTCGTCATCGCGACGCACGGCCGCGGCTTCTGGGTCCTCGACGACATCGCCCCCCTGCGGCAGGCGACGGCGGCGACCGTCGCGGGGGGGGCGACCCTCTACGCGCCGCCGACGGCGGTGCGCTCCGGGATCAACGTGCCAATCACCTGGCAGCTGCCGACCGCACCGCGGCGCCTCGCCCTCGAGGTGCTCGATTCTACCGGGACCGTCCTCCGCCGCTGGGAGGGCGACACGGCGCGCGCCGCGGCCGCCGGCGGGGGGCGCCGGCGCGGCGGGGGCGCGAGCACGGTCCCGCTCGTCGCCGGGATGCAGCGGCTGGAGTGGGATCTGCGGACCACGCCGATCACGAGCTTCCCCGGGATGATCCTCTGGGGCGCCGGCACGGCTGGTCCCGCGGTGCCGCCCGGTCGCTACACCGTCCGTCTCCTCGCCGACGGGCAGGCCCTCACCGCGCCGCTCACGGTGGTGCGGAACCCGCTCCTCCCTGAAGTCACCGACGCGGATCTGCACGCGCAGTACCAGTTCGGCCGGATGGTGCGGGATCGCACCGAGCAGGCGAATCAGTCAGTGATCGAGATCCGCCGAGTGAAGGCCCAACTCGATGACCGACTCACACGCGCGACGGACCGCCGGCTCACGGCGGCCGCCGGCACGCTCCGTACCAACGCCTCGGCGGTGGAGCAGGACGTCTACCAGGTGAAGAACCAGAGCGGGCAGGACCCGCTCAACTTCCCGATCAAGGTGAACAACCGTCTCGCGAACCTGCTGGCGATGGCGGAGCGGGGGGACGGTCGCCCGACGACCTATATGCCGGAGATCTACGGCATCCTCTCCGACGAACTGAAGGGGTATGAGGCGACCCTCGCCGAGGTCTGGCGCCGGGACCTCGGGGCGGTGAACACGCACCTCGCGCGGCTTGGATTGCCCGCGATCGATCCGAAGTGCACCGAGGTGAAGGGATGCGCGCCGGTCCCGTGAGCGTGACGGGGCGCCGGGGCGTGGGCGCTGCTCCGGCTCGGTGACGCACATGAAGGGGGCGGGAGCGCCACGGCGCTCCCGCCCCCTTCGATGCTCCCTCAGGCGCCGGCGAAGATCCGCTGCGCGTCCTGGAGCGTGGCGAAGCCCGCCGCGGTCGGCATGAACTCGTGCGCGACGTACCCGGTGAAGCCGGTATCGGCGATGGCCTTCGCGATCCGCGGATAGTAGAGCTCCTGCGTGGTATCGAGCTCGTGCCGGCCGGGGACGCCGGCGGTGTGGTAGTGCCCGATGTAGCGATGGTAGGTCTCGATCGTGCGCACGACGTCTCCCTCCATGATCTGCATGTGGTAGATGTCGTACAGGAGCGTGAAGCGTGACGAGCCGAGCGCCTCGGCGATGGCCACGCCGAAGGGGGTGCGGTCGGCCTGGTAGTCGCGGTGGTCGACCTTACTGTTGAGCAGTTCCATCGTGATGGTGACGCCAAGCCGCTCGGCGAGGGGGAGGATGCGGCGGAGCCCCTTCACGCAGTTCGCGATCCCCTCGCCGTCGCTGAGCCCGCGGCGGTTGCCGGAGAAGACGATCATCTGCGGGATCCCCGCCGCGGCGATCTTCGGCAGGAGCCGCTCACTCTCTGCGACGAGGCGGTCGTGGTTGGCGACGGTGTTCCAGCCGTCTGGGATCGGCCCGGGGCCGTTCGCGATGGCGCAGGCGAGGCCGTGGCGCGCGGGGACCGACCACTCATCCTCGCTGAGGAGGTCGATGGCGTGCAGCCCGACGCGCTTGGCCTCGCGGCAGAGCGCGTCGATCGGGGTCGAGGCGAAGCACCACCGGGCGACGCTCTGACGGTAGGCCGGGGTGAAGGGGGGTGAGGCGAGCCGCGGGGCGGCCTCATCCCGTGGGGTCGGTGCGGTGCCGTCGTGCGCGGCGGCGATCGGGGAGGCATCGGCCACCGTCGGGAGCCCGCCGAGGGCTGCGCCCGCGGTGGCGCCGAGGCCGGCGCGGAGGAGGTCGCGTCGGGTAGGGCTCACAGTTCACCTCGGTTGAGTCGCTCGACGGTGCGGGCGACGGCGCGTGCCGTCAGGGCCATGTAGGTGATGCTCGGGTTCTGGCACGCCGAGCTCGCCATGCAGGCCCCGTCGGTGACCATCACGTTGGGCACCTCCCAGAGCGCGTTGTCGGCGTTGCAGACGGAGACATCGGCCGACCGTCCCATGCGGGCGCCGCCCATTTCGTGGATGCAGAGCCCCGGGGGCACGTCCGGTCGGTTCTGGTAGATGCTCGTCGCGCCCGCGGCCTCGAGCATCTCGGTGGCCGACGTCACCATGTCCTTCATCATCGCGCGCTCGTTCTCCCCCCACCGACAGGTGATGCGGAGCGCGGGGATACCCCACTTGTCCTTCACGGCCCCGTCGAGGGCGAGATGGTTCTCGGCGGATGGGAGCATTTCCCCCCAGCCATTGATGCCAACGCCCCACGGGCCGAGCTGGGTGAGCACCTTCTGTTTCCAGTCGGCACCATAGCCCGGTCCCGACCAGCGCCCACGCCCGCCCGCACCGCCCTGCATCCCGTAGCCGCGCAGGAAGTCACGGCTCGGTGCGGAGCTGTCGGTGTTCCGGAACCGGGCGACGTACATCCCGTTCGGGCGGTTGCCTTCTGTCTTGAAGTCCTCGAAGCCCGGGATGATACCGCCGGCACCGTGGAGCATGTGATGGTCCATGATGTACTTCCCGAGGGTGCCGCTCCCGTTCCCCATTCCGGTCGGATGCGCGGCGCTCGTGGAATGCATCAGGATGCGGACCGACTCGAAGGCGGAGGCGCAGAGGAAGATCACGCGGGCCTCGTAGACGATCTCCTCGTTGGTTCGGGCGTCGATGACGCGCACGCCCTTGGCGCGACCGGTCCGCGGGTCGAGCACGACCTCGCTCACCACGCTCCACGGGCGCAGCGTGAGCCGCCCGGTGCGTTCCGCGGCCGGGAGGGTGGACCCATTGCTCGAGAAGTACGAGTGCGTGATGCACCCGCGCTCGCACGGGCCGCAGTAGTGGCACGCGGCGCGGCCATTGTGGTCCTTCGTGAGGATCGCGGCGCGGCCGATCGTCCAGACGCGCTCCCCATTGAACGCCTTGAGCACCTTCTCGCGCACGTGGCGCTCGGCGATGGTCATCTCCATCGGCGGGAGGAACTCGCCGTCGGGGAGCTGGGCGAGCCCCTCCGCCTGGCCGGTGACGCCGATGAACCGCTCCACGTGCGCGTACCAGGGTGCGAGGTCGGCGTAGCGGATCGGCCAGTCGCACCCGTGGCCGTCCTTGAGGTTCGCTTCGAAGTCGAGGTCGCTCCAGCGATAGACCTGCCGCCCCCACATGATCGACCGACCGCCGACGTGCCGGCCGCGGATCCAGCGGAAGGGCGCGTCGTCGGGCGTGGTGTACGGGTTCTCCCGGTCGTTGACGAAGAACTTCGATCCCCACTCGTCGCAGGCGTAGCATTCGCGCTGCACGGGCTGGTCCCGCTCGAGGGCGGTGCGGTCGCCGTAGCCGCGGAAGCGCATCTGGTACGGCTGGACGTGCTCCACATAGTCACGGGCGGGGTCGATCGGGCCGCCCGCCTCGAGGACGAGGGTGCGGAGGCCGCGCTCGGTGAGTTCTTTCGCGGCCCACCCGCCGCTGATGCCCGACCCGACGACGATGGCGTCGAAGGTGCGCCCGCGCTGGGCGTTCGCCCCGAGGTGGGTGGGGAGGCGGTCACGCATGGGCGTGCCCTCCCGTCGACGGAGCGGCGGTGATCGGGACCGCGCCGCGGAAGTGCCCCGGCGTGATGTTCACCTTGA
>DAISWY010000110.1:0-6881 GCA_036826135.1 Gemmatimonadaceae bacterium
GTGCGTGCGACGGCCTCGTCGGAGAGCGGCCGTTCCGCCGCCACCCCACCGTAGACCTGGTCCGCGGTCGTCGCGAGGAGGTCGTAGCGCGGGTGGCGCGGCCGGCCCGCGCGCGTGGCGAGCCACCGCTCCGCGGCGTAGGAACGCGCGGCGATTGCCTGCGCCTCCACCGCCGGTTCGTCCGCTGCGCCCCGCGTGCCGCCGATCTCGAGCGGGACGACGCCGCGCAGGTACGCCTCGAGCGGGACGAGATTCACGATGAGGATCCCCGAATCGGTGGGGATCAGCTGCAGCGCGCCGCGATACGCTGCCCCATTCCACGCGATCGGCGCACCGTCCTCGGCGCGCTGCGTCATTGGGGTCGTGTGCCAGGCGGTCACGCTGCCGTCGGCGTGCACCGCGCGGAGCCGCGCGCCACGGCGCTGCACGGTCCATCGATCGCTCGCGCGGGCGCGCACCAGCACACCCTCCATCTCATCGAGGAGCCGCCAATCCCCAGCGGCGCCGAGCGTGACGGAGTCCGGGAGCACGCGCAGCGCGACGCGGAGGAGCGGGCCGTCCCCGGCGACAGCCCGCGGGGCCCCGCCCCACTCGAGCGGGAACGGCGACTCCGCCGGCACGGCGGCGGGCGGCGCCGCGACGCCCCCCACCGCGGTCCCGGCGCGCGACGCTGCGGGCGCTGCGGGCGCTGGTGTCACCATCGCGGGGACCGGTCGCCGCGTAATCGGAGTCCGCCCAATCCGCTCCTCCTCCCGCTCGAGGGGCCGGGAGAGACACCCCGCGACGAGGAGCACTGCGCCGAACCGCCACCCGAGCCGCCACCCGAGCCACCATCCTCGGCCCGCGGCGCGGCGGCGACTCATCGACCGAAGCTCCCGACGCTCGGCGCGACCGGCAGCACGAGCGGGCGACGCGCCACCGACGCAGGGGCCGGGGGCTGCGAGAGGATCCGTCGCGCCGTCGCCCGGAAGTCGTAATCGTCGATGACCTCGTCGACGTGCACCTCGACGAAGCTCCCGGCGGGGGCGTCGGTGCGGACCAGCGTCACGCCATCGATGTCATCCGCCTGCCAGGGGAGCCGCGCCCGGGCGAGTCCTGACCCGCCAGCGGCCGCCTCGATCAGCGCGGGAACCACCTGCCCGACCCGCGACTCATACCGTTCCGCCGTGATGTGCCGCTGCAGCTCCTGCACCGCCTCGAGCCGCGCCCGCTTCACCGGTTCGGGGACGTCATCGACCAGCTCGGCGCCGCGGGTCCCCTCCTGCGGCGAGTAGGTGAAGACGCCGACCCGCTCGAACTCGACCTCCCGGAGGAAGTCGAGCAGGATGGCGACGTCCTCCTCCGTCTCGCCCGGGAAGCCGACGATGCAGGTCGTGCGGATGGCGACCCCCGGGACGGCCTCGCGGAAGCGGGCGACCTTCTCGCGGATCGTGCGTTGCCGCTCCGGCCGACGCATCCGCTCGAGCACCGGATCCGAGGCGTGCTGGATCGGCATATCGAGATACGGCACGATCCGGTCGTGCGCCGCGATGACCTCGAGCAACCGCGGCGTGATCCCCGCGGAGTAGAGGTACATGTTGCGGATCCACGGAATCGACGTCTCGCGGAGGAGCGCCTCGAGCAGGTCGGGGAGCCGGACGTCGTCGCGGCGGTCACGACCGTAATGGGCGAGGTCCTGCGCGACGAGATTCACCTCGCGGCAGCCCTGCAACTCGAGGAGCTGCGCCTCGCGCACCACATCCGCGAGCGCGAAGGAGCGGTGCCGGCCGCGCATCAGCGGGATCGCGCAGAAGGCGCAGCCGTGGTCGCACCCCTCGCTCACCTTCAGGTAGCGCACGAAGGAGGAGCCGCCGGCGTGGACACGGACCCCGGGGTGCTCGGTGACGGAGGCGCCGACGAGCCCGCGTTCCTGCAAGGCGGGGATGAGCCGATCGGCCTCCGAGGCTCCGAGGAAGAGGTCGACCTCGGGGAGCGCCTCGGCGAGCTCGCCCTTGTGGCGCTCGACCATACATCCCACCGCCACGACCGCGGTCGCGCTCCCCCGCCCCTTGAGCCGCCCGGCCTCGACGATGGCGTCGATCGACTCCTGCTTGGCGGCGTCGATGAAGCCGCAGGTGTTCACGATGATCACCTCGGCGTCGTCGGCCTCGGCGACGGGAACACCTCCGTGATCCATCAGCTCCGCACGATAGCGCTCGCTGTCCACCGTGTTCTTGTCGCAGCCCAGCGTGACGACGCGAAACCTCACCGGAAGTTCCCGAACGAGAGCGCGACCCCGAAGTCCTCGCCGCGGAGGAAGCCAATCACCGTCTGCAGCTCGTCGCGGCTGGGCGAGGCGACGCGGACCGTGTCCCCCTGGATCGAGGCCTGCACCTTCTTGAACTTCTGCGCTTTGATGGCGGCGACGACCTTCTTGCAGGTCTCGCCGTCGAGGGACTGCTTCAGCGTCACGGTCCGGTGCCAGGTGTCCCCACCCCCCGGGGTGGGCTCGCCGGCGTCGAGGTTCTGCACCGGCACGCCGCGCCGGATCAGCTTGGACTGGAGGATGTCCCACATCGCCCGCAGCCGCATGTCCGTGTCGGTCGAGAGGACGACGGTCCCCTCACCGCGCTTGAACTCGACCGACGCGAGGTGCGCGTCCTTGAAGTCGTAGCGCTGCGCGATCTCCTTCGCGGCCTGGTTCACGGCGTTGTCGACCTCCTGCAGGTCGACGGAGGTCGTGATGTCGAACGAAGCGTCCTTGGACACGGCGGGGCGGGCTGACGGGGACCGGGGCCGGCGGACGCCGACCCACCCCCGGAAGTTAGCCGCCCAGATAGCTCTCGAGGGAGCGCGCCTTGGAGACGTGCCGGAGGCGCGAGAGCGCCTTCTCCTTGATCTGCCGCACCCGCTCGCGGGTGATGTTGAGCACCGCCCCGATCTGCTCGAGTGTCATCGGCTCGGCGCCGTCCAGCCCGAAGTAGAGGCGGAGGATCTTCGCCTCCCGCTCCTTGAGCCCCCCGAGCGCCTGATGCACCGACTCGACGAGGGCCATCTCGATGGTCTCCTCCTCCGGGGTCGCGTGCTCGGTGTCGGCGAGGTAATCGAGGAGGCGATTGTCCTCGCCGGGCGTCATCGGAGCGTCGAGAGAGACGTGCGCCTGTGAGATCGCCATCGTCCGCGCGACCTCCTCCTCGGTGATCTCCATCCCCTCGGCGATCTCCGCGTGGGTGGCCTCGCGCCCGAGCTCCTGGAGGAGCGCGTTCGCCCGACGCCCGATGCGATGGAGCGCCCCGGCACGGTTGAGCGGCACGCGGACGATCCGGCTCTGTTCGGCGAGCGCCTGCAGGATCGCCTGACGGATCCACCAGACCGCGTAGGAGATGAACTTGATCCCCTTCGTCTCATCGAATTTGTGCGCCGCGCGGATGAGCCCGAGGTTCCCCTCGTTGATGAGGTCGGAGAGGGAGACGCCCTGGTTCTGGTACTTCTTCGCGACGGAGACGACGAAGCGGAGGTTGGAGCGCACGAGCGTGTCGAGCGCCTCCTGGTCGTTCTCCCGGATGCGGCGGGCGAGCGCCGCCTCCTCCTCGCGGGTGATCAGCGGATAGATGCTGATGTCGCGGAGGTATTGATCGAGCGAGCCTTCGTCGCTCGACCGACGCTTGCCGTTGGGACGGACAGGGCGCTTCACGCGGGACGGCTCCGGGGGGACGGCGTACGCATCACTCCGTGAGTATGGAGCGCGGGCGCATCGGACGGAAGCACCCCCGCGCCGCCCCCTTCATCGAATCAGCGCGCCGAGCCGATGCCAGCGGACGCGGTCGGACCACGCCCGCTCGCGGAGTGAGTCCGGGGTGACGCTGAAGTAGACGAGCATCGGCGTGCCCCGGACGAGCGAATCCGGCACGAAGCCCCAATACCGGCTGTCGAGGGAGTTGTCGCGGTTGTCCCCGAGGACGAACAGATGCGCGGGAGGCACGACGATCGGCCCCCAGGAGTTCCGTGTCGGCCGGTAGCGCCGCGCGTCGACCCCCGGCGCGAGGAACTCCCGCTGCCACCGGAACTCGATGGACCGACCATCGGTCCCGTCGTCGCGATGCACCGCGTAGCGCTCGCGCTGCGCCTCCCCGTTGCGCAGCAGTCGCCCGTCGACCATCGCCAAGGTGTCCCCGGGGAGACCGACGAGCCGCTTCACGAAATGCTTGGTCGGATCCGGGGGGAACTGGAACACCACCACGTCGCCCCGCGCGGGCGGCCGCACCGCCGGCAGCTTCCCACCGACGAAGGGGACCTCGGCGCCGTACAGGAGCTTGTTCACGAGGAGGAAGTCCCCGACGAGGAGCGTCCCCTCCATCGACCCGCTGGGGATGCGGAAGGCCTCCACGAGAAAGGCGCGCGTGAGGAGGAAGAGAAGGACGGCGAGCTGCACCGACTTCGCCGCCTCCCAGACCCCGCGCACGATGCGCCGCACGCGCCCGAACCGCATCGGTCGGCGCGTCAGTAGTTGTCGATCTGCGCGCGCTGCAGCGTCCCGCTGTAGTCGACGTAGCCGACCTTCGTCTCCGAGTAGAACTCGTAGACCTCCCACCCGCCTTCCCGGTGTCCGTTTCCGGTCTGCTTCACGCCGCCGAACGGGAGGTGCGCCTCGGCGCCGATCGTCGGGGCATTGACGTAGGTGATCCCGTTGTCGAGCTGCTGCAGCGCGCGGAACGCGACGTTCACATCCTGCGTGTAAACCGAGCTCGAGAGCCCATACTTCACGCCGTTGTTCACCGCGAAGGCCTCGGTCGCGTCCGTCACCCGGATCACCGAGAGGACGGGGCCGAAGATCTCCTCCTGCGCGACGCGCATCGTGGGGCGGACACCGGCGAGGATCGTCGGCTGGAAGAAGAAGCCGTGCTCGAGCCCCGCGCCGGTGGCCCGCTGGCCGCCGAGGGCGAGCGTCGCCCCCTCGGCGAGCCCGATCTCGACGTAGCGCGCCACCTTCGCGAGCGACTCCGCGTGAATCAGGGGCCCCACGTCGGTGCCGGCCACGCGACCATCGCCGAGCACCAGGGTCTTCGCGCGCGCGACGAGCCGCGCCAGGAAGGCGTCGTGGATGCCGTCATGGAGGATGAGGCGGCTCGTCGCGGTGCAGCGCTGCCCGGTGGTGCCGAAGGCGCCCCAGAGGACGCCGTCGAGGGCGAGGTCGAGGTTCGCATCGTCGAGAACGATCTGCGCGTTCTTGCCGCCCATCTCGAGGGAGAGCCGCTTATGCATCCGGCCGCAGGTCTCGCCGACCTTGCTCCCCGTCTCGGTGGAGCCGGTGAACGAGATGAGCGGGATCTCCGGATGCGCGACGATCGCCGCGCCCACCTCGCCGTCGCCGTGCAGGAGCTGGATCACCTCGGGGGGAAGTCCCGCCTCGAGGAGGATCTCGACGAGCACGTGCCCCGTGTGCGGGACATCCTCCCCGGGCTTGAAGATCACCGCGTTCCCGCAGACCAAGGCGGGGAACATCTTCCACGTGGGGATCGCGAGCGGGAAGTTGAACGGCGTGATGAGCCCCGCGATGCCGATCGGGCGGCGGAAGCTCATCGCCCACTTGTCGCGCAGCTCGCTGGGGACGGTGTGGCCGAAGAGCCGCCGCCCCTCCGTGGCCGCGTAGAAGGCGGTGTCGATCCCCTCCTGCACGTCGCCGCGGGTCTCGGCGAGGGGCTTCCCCATCTCGCGGGTCATCAGGTCGGCGAGTTCCTCCTTCCGCGCGGCGAGGATCTCACCGACGCGCCGGAGCACATCGCCGCGCGCCGGGGCCGGCGTCCGCCGCCAGCGGTCGAAGCCGCGCGTCGCGCTCGCGACCGCCCGCTCGACGTCCGCGGCCCCCGAGCGCGGGAAGCGCCCGATGCGGTCCCGCGTGTCCGCCGGGTTCACGTTCTCGAAGTAGGTGCCGGACTCGGGCGCGACCCACGCGCCGCCGATGAAGTTCTGGAAGGTCGTCATGCCGGGAATCTAGGGGAGGTCAGTCGACATCGCGGCGCAGGCCGTGCCGCTCGATCTTCGCATAGAGGTTCGAGCGGGGCATCTCGAGCGCGCGCGCCGTCTCCGCGACGTTCCAGCCGTGCCGACGGAGGTGGTGCGCCAGATACGCGCGCTCGGCGGCGCGCTTGAACTCGTCCCAGGTGGCGCAGGCCTCGAGCCCACCCAGCGGAGAGGCGGCGTCGGTCGCCGCGGCGCCGCGCGGAACGACGAGGCGCTCGACGTCGGCGGCCGTCACGTGCGGACCCGCGGCCAGCAGGAGGAGCCGCTCGACCGTGTTGCGCAGCTCGCGCACGTTCCCGGGCCAATCGAGGGCCACGAGGCGATCGAGTGCCGCCGGGTCGACGGGGCGCGCCGGCACCCCGGTGGCCGCCGCGAGCTCGGTGAAGTGCCGGACGAGCATCGGGATGTCGTCGCGCCGGTCCCGCAACGGCGGCACCACGATCGGCACCACGTTCAACCGGTAGAAGAGGTCCTCCCGGAAGCGCCCCGCGGCGATCTCCGCATCGAGCCGCTTGTTCGTCGCCGCGAGCACCCGCACATCCACCGTGCGCCCGCGCGCCGCGCCGATCCGGGTCACCGCGCCATCCTCGAGGACGCGCAGCACCTTCGCCTGCGCCGCGAGCGACATGTCGCCGATCTCGTCGAGGAGGAGGGTGCCACCGTCGGCGAGCTCGAAGGTGCCTGCGCGGTCGGCGACGGCCCCCGTGAACGAGCCCTTCACGTGCCCGAAGAGCTCGCTCTCGATCAGCTCCGCCGGGATCGCCGCGCAGTTGACCGCGATGAAGGGCGCCGAGGCACGCGGGGAGTGTTGATGGAGCGCGCGCGCGACGAGCTCCTTCCCCGTCCCGTTCTCACCGGTGATCAGCACGCGCGCCCCCGTC
>DAISWY010000111.1:0-6659 GCA_036826135.1 Gemmatimonadaceae bacterium
CTGCTTCGGGAGCAGGAGGTCGGAGGTTCGAATCCTCTCGCCCCGACTGCGTGATGCACACACGAGGGGCCGGAATCCTCACAGGGATCCCGGCCCCTCGTGCGTGCGCCCGGCGACGCGCCGTTGGCGTCTGGCTCGGCTGGCTGGCTAGGCGCCTTCGGCTCCCGCATGCCGCTCCGCCCACCACGGCCCCACCCGCGCCCGCGCATCGGCGTAGCCAATCGCGATGAACTCCTCGACTTTGTCGAAGGCGAAGAGCCCGAGGTGGGCGATTGGTGGGCGCAGGGCGAGATCAGCCCGTGCAAATGCCTCCTCGGTGCGGCGGGCGCCACCGAGGAGCATCGACTCCAGCACCGTCTCGAAGAGCCCCGGGTAGTAGGGCGCCGACGCCCCGTCTCGCCAGCGGTCGCGGAGGACCTGCCAGGCGGTCGGCGTCGCCGCGTACCCGGAGGTGCGTGGCACCCGGTCGCTCACGCTGACGGCGATCGTGGTGCCGCTGCGCAGTTCATCAGCGGGCAGATTGTTGACCACGGCGCCATCCACGTGCAACGATCCGTCGGGCATCGTCATCGCGGGGCCGATGCCGGGGACGGCCATGCTCGCGAGACACCCCTGCACCACGGGCCCGCGCCGATGTACGCTGGCGGCGGCGGTGGTGAGATTCGCGCTGCAGGCAAAGCAGTCGATCAGCGCGTCCTCGTAGGTCAGGGTCCCGAAGGTCTCCGTGAGGAAGGCCTCGAGCGCCTGCCCACGAACGGCGCCGATGATCGGGAGGGTGAAGGCCCGATGCGGATGGTGGCGCGCCCACCCGACGGCGAGACGCTCGACCATCTCCTCGAGCGCCATCCCGGACGCGAACTGCGCCGCGACGAACGAGCCCATACTCGTGCCACCGACCTCGTCGATCGGCACCCCGGTCTCCTGCAGCGCGCGGATCACGCCATAGTGCGCCGCGCCGCGCGCGGCACCGCCCCCGAGCGCGAGCCCGATGCCGGTGCCGGTGACGATGCGGGCGATGCGGGCGAGGTCGCCGGCATCACCGGCCCGGATGTGATGGCGCGCGGCGTAGCCGTGTCGATCCATCCACGCCGCGGTCCCGACGGGCGATGGGCCCGCCGCGGGGCGCACCACCACGAGCTCGCGTCGGCACCCCCCCGACGGGAACACCGGCTCCGACGCGGCGGCCGGCAACGCCGCGGCGGGCAACACATCGAGGATCAGGTCGGCCTGCCGGAGCGCGACGGCACGCCAGCGCGGATCGGCGGCGCCCACGACGCAGAGGAGATGCGCGTGTTCGGACTCGACGCGCTGGAGCCAGCGTGCCACGACGGCGGCGTCCCCGCCCTCGGTGCCGAGCGCCTCTCGGGCGTCGGCGGTGGTGAGGACGGCGGTGGAGCCGACCCCGCGGAAGGCGGCGGCGAGTTCGTGCGCGAAGGACGTCAGATCCCGCTCCCCGCCGACGGGACGCAGCACGACGACGCTCGGACGCGTCCGCCGGCTCGGTGCCGGCCCCCCGTTGGCGAGGATGACGGCGAGCGTGCGGCTGAGCGCGACGCCGATCGCCGGATGATCGCGCATCAGGTCAGCGAAGACCGCGGCCGGGAGGCGACCGAGCTCCGCGTCGCGGATGGCGACGACGGAGGCGGAGCGCGGCTCGCCGGTGAGGAGGGCGAACTCGCCGACGACTTCGCCGCGCCCGAGCTCGCGCAGGACCGTCGGGCCCGCGTCCCCCTCACGCACGATCCGCAGCCGACCGCTCAGCACCACGTACGCGGCGTCACCGGGGTCCCCCTGACGGAAGAGCGTGCTCCCGCCGTGCACGACGACGGGCTCAAGTGCCGCGGCGATGAGGTCGATGACCTCGGGCCGCAGGTCGCGAAAGACGGGGCTCTGCCGAAGCGCCTCCGCCGCGTGCGTCAGCACGACGCCTCTCGCACGACGGCGATCCCGCGCCCGCCCTCGACGCGCTGCGGTCTCACCCCGCCTCCGCCAGCGCGCGCTTGGCGTCGTCGAAGGCACCCTCGCTGCGAGCGATCACGAGCGTGGCGACGCCGTTCCCGATGAGATTCGTGACGGTGCGCGCCTCGCTCATGAAGCGGTCGACGCCGAGCAGGAGCGCCACCCCCTCGACGGGGACGATGTCGGTGGCGGCGAGGGTGCTGGCGAGCACGATGAAGCCGGAGCCGGTCACGCCGGCCGCCCCCTTACTCGTCAGCATCAGCACGCCGAGGAGGGAGAGCTGCTGCCCGATGGAGAGGTCCACGCCGTAGACCTGCGCGATGAACAGCGCGGCCATCGAGAGGTAGATACTCGTGCCGTCGAGGTTGAACGAATAGCCCGTGGGGATGACGAGCCCGACGACGGAGCGGTCGCAGCCGTACCGCTCAAGCTTCTCGAGCATCCGCGGGAGCGCGGACTCCGAGCTAGAGGTGCCGAGGGCGAGGAGGATCTCCTCCCGGATGAAGCGCAAGAAGCGCCAGAGGCGGAACCCGTAGAGCCGACAGATCGTCGCGAGGACCACGAAGATGAAGACCGCCATCGTCGCATAGACGTCGAGCATCAGGCGACCGAGGGGGAGCAGGGTCTGTAGCCCGAACGCGCCGACGGTGTACGCCATCGCTCCGAAGGCGCCGACGGGGGCGACGACCATCACGAGGCTGACGACGCGGAAGAAGACGACCTGCAGCTTCTCGAGGAGGTCGACGACGCTGCGGCCCGGCTCGCCGACGCTGGTGAGCGCGACGCCGAAGAGCACGGAGAAGAAGACGACGGGGAGGAGGTCCCCGCCCGCAAAGGCGGCGATGATGTTGCTCGGGACGATGTGCAGGAACACATCGGCGATGGAGCGGTCACCGGCGGCGGCGGTGTAGCGCGAGATGTCGCCGGTGGCGAGGGTGCTCACATCGAGGCCGGCGCCGGGCTTGGTCACGTTGACGATGACCATCCCGATGACGAGCGCGAAGGTCGAGACGATCTCGAAGTAGAGGAGCGCCTTGCCCCCGACGCGACCGAGGCGTCGCAGGTCCGCCATGCTCGCGATCCCGTGCACGATGGTGAGGAAGATGATCGGGGTGATCACCATCTTCACGAGATTGATGAACGTGTCGCCGAGGGGCTTGAGGGCCTTCCCGACATCCGGGGCGACGACGCCGACGAGGACGCCGAGGGAGACGGCGACGAGGACCTGGAAGGTCAGGTTTCGAATGAGGCGCTGGAGCATCGGGCGAATATGCGGGCGCGTGGGGCCTAGCGGCTACGGTGACCCGGCGGCGGCGGGCACCGGCGACGACCGAACACCCTACGGCGTGTCGAACCAGCGCTCGGCGCGGAGCTGTGCCCAGAGCTCGGCCACGGCCGCGCCGCCCGAGGCGACGACGCGCGCCTCGTTGTCCACGACAAGGTGCCCGTCGACGACTTGGAGGTGCCCCTGGGTGGCGACGTGCCGAACGCTGAGGCCGTGTGCGTAGAGCAGGTGATGAAGCGGCTCCGGGCCGAGACGCCCCGCCCCGACGAGGGGGCCGCTCAGGTCAATCGCACACCAGTCGGCGAGGGCCCCGACCTCGAGCCGGCCAAGGTCAGGGCGACGCAGCCCATCGGCAGCGATGACGGTCGCGCCATCCACCGCCTGCGCGATGGTCGGTTGCGGGAGCCGGGATCCCGTGGCGGCGTTGAGGAGCCGCGCGCGGGCGCGACCGGCCAGGACGGCGAGCTTGAGGTTCTCGACGTAGTCATTGGAGTGCGTGTCGATGCCGACGTTCACGTGGACACCGGCCGCGAGCGCCTCGGGATAGGGTTGCATCCCGGTGGCATTGCCGGCGCCCCCGCCCGACGGACAGTGCGCATACACACCGCCGTGACGCGCCATCACGGCCCAGTCGTCAGCGGTCGCCCCCGACATATGCGCACCGAAGAGGGGTCCGTCGAAGGCGCCCAGCGACGCCATCCAGACGGCGGGCGACATCCCGCGGAGCCGCTGCGTGGTGCGCGTCTCCCCCGCGCCCTGGGCGAGATGGATGTGGATGCCGTTCCCGAGGCGGCGCGCCGCAGCGATGACGGCCCGCATCGTCTCCGGCGTATGCGTGTCGGTGGCGTGAGGGGTCATCATCGGGCGGATGAGCCCCTCCTCCGCCCCGTTCACCTCAAGCGCGAACGCGAGGTTCGCCTCGATCTCGCGCAGCGTCTCCGGCACCGACCGTTCCAGCACACCGTCGTCGGTCCGACGCCAGATGGGGAAGAGACGTGCCGTCCCGGGAATCATTCCGCCGGGATACCCGCGCACGTGCCAGCGGCGGGCGACGCGCACGTAGCTCTGCGCCTGCCGCAGGCTGAGACTCATCTCTACGTGCGTCGTGCACCCCGACCGCAGGAGCTCGGCGATGTTATACGCGGTGATCGCATCGAGGGCGTCGTCGGGGAGAGCCTCGAGGAGTTCGAGGGGTCGCTGGTACGAGCGCCCGCCCTCGATGAGCCCGCGCGTCGGCGTGCCCGAGGCGGCGTGGGTATGGCCCGAGATGAAGCCCGGGAGGAGGAGACACCCACGCGCGTCGATCCGTGTCGCGTCGCCGACGATGCGTCCCGCACGGACATCGACGAGACGGTCGTCACGCACACGCAGTGAGACCTCGGGGACCACAACGCTCCGGCCCTCGCGCCGCAGGAGCGCCGCGCCCCCTTCGACGATGTAGTCCCGGCCGCGCGGTCCCCTCGGGGGCTCGGCGTGGGACGGGGCCGCACCGAGGAGCCGTCCGGCGCCGAGGGCGGGGACCGCCGCAAGCCCGGCAGCGAGCAGGGCGCGGCGATGCAGCGGGCGAGCGCCCGGCGACTCAGTCATCCGCGCCCGGCGTCGCGAGCCGCTCCGCGGCCGCGTGGATCGCGGCGCGGATGCGGGGATAGGCACCGCAGCGACAAAGATGGCCGCGCATCGCGTCATCGATCTGCGCATCGGATGGCTGTTTCGTCGCGCGGAGCAACGCGACCGCGCCCATCACCTGCCCCGCCTGGCAGTAGCCGCACTGCGGGACGCTCGCCGCCGCCCATGCGGCCTGCACCGCGGCGCCGACGGCGTCATCGAGCCCCTCAATGGTCGTGATCGCCTGCCCCGCTACGCTCCCCAGCGGCGTGACGCAGGCTCGCACGGGTTTGCCGTCGACGAAGACGGTGCAGGCGCCGCAGAGCGCCATCCCGCAGCCGAACTTCGGTCCGGTGTGACCGAGGCCGTGACGGAGCGCCCAGAGGAGGGGCATCTCCGGCGGCGCGTCGAGCGAGGCCGGCGTGCCGTCGACGATGAGATCGATACGCTCGGGGGTCATACACGCGCCTCGGCGGGGAGACGGAGCGGAAGTGTGCGCAGACGCACGCCGGTGAGCCGCGCGACCGCGTTGGCGACCGCGGGCGCGACGGGCGGAAGCGCCGGTTCGCCGATGCCGGTCGGCACCGCGTCACTCGCGACGAGGTGCGTCTCGATGATCGGGCACTCGTCGATGCGCAGCAGCGGATACTCGTGGAAGTTGCCCTGCACGACCGCACCGCCGGTGACGGTGACGGCGCCGCGCAGCGCGGCGGTGAGCCCCATGATGACGGAGCTCTCGACCTGCTGGCGCACACCAGCCGGATGCACCGGGAGCCCGCAATCGACCGCGCTCACGATGCGTCGCACCCGGAATTCCTCAGGGCCGCCACGTTCCACCTCGGCGATCTGCGCGACCAGCGACCCGAAGCTCCAGTGCAACGCGAGCCCCTGCGCGACGCCGTCGACGACGGCGCCGTCCGCGCGCCATCCCGCCCGCTCGGCGGCGAGCCGGAGCACCGCCGCCGCGCGCGGATGCGCCTCGAGCATCGCCAGTCGGAACGCCAGCGGATCGCGACCTGCCGCGAGGGCGCACTCGTCGAGGAACGATTCGAGGAAGAAGGCCTGATGCGAATGGCCGACCGACCGCCAGGACCCCACGGGGACCGGGACGTCGCGCTCGGCGTGCGTCGACCGGATCGCGCCGAACTCATACGGCTGGTCCCACGTGCCTTCCGCGGTGGTCTTGTCCGGACCAGCGGCGGTGAGCGCGAACCCGACGCGGCGACTGTACGACTTGAAGGGGGCCTGGCTCGCCGAGTGCGAGGCGATCGCGCGGATCGGCTGCACCGCATCGCCGAGGACGGCGCGGAGGTGCCCGACGGCGGCGGGGCGATACGCATCGTGACGCATATCGTCCTCGCGCGACCAAAGCAGTTGCACCGCGACGCCGGGGACACGCTTGGCGATCGCCGCGGCCTGCGCGATAAAATCGACGTCGAGCCGGCGACCAAACCCGCCGCCGAGGGCGCGCTGATGGATGGTGACGCGCGCCTCGTCGAGATCGAGAACCTGTGCGACCGCCTTCCGTGCGAAACCGGGGACCTGCGTCCCGACCCAGCACTCGGCGGCGCCGTCGGTGAAACGGACCGTCGCGTTCATTGGCTCCATCGTGGCGTGCGCGAGGTAGGGTGCCTCGTACGTCGCCTCGATGACGGTCGTCGCCTCCGCGATGCGCGCCTCGGCATCACCGGTGCTACGGAATGGGAGCCCGGCGGGTTCACGCGCGGCCTCCCGCAGGTCGGCGAGGATCGCCTCGCTCGAGAGGCTGGCGTGCGGCGACTCGGACCAGGTGATCCGTCGGGTGCGCAGC
>DAISWY010000112.1:0-6646 GCA_036826135.1 Gemmatimonadaceae bacterium
GTCGCGATCGACCTCAGTACGAAGCGCTGATTCGCAGCGTGGTGCCCCAGGGGTCGCGGGTGACGACGTCGCCCGCGACCCCTTCGCGTGTCAGCGGTGCGCCGGCCCGCACGAGGCGCGCAGCGACCGCCTCGACCTCCGCCACACTCGGAAGCACAATCGTCCACTCGAGCAACCGCGCCTCATCCATCGCCGCGGGACGCGCCGTCGGCCCGGCCCAGATGTTGGTGCCAAGGTGATGGTGATAACCGCCCGCACCGAGGAAGAGCGCGCCGGGATAGCTCCAGGCCATCCGGTCGAACCCCAGCACGTCGTGATAGAACGCGGAGACCTGATCAAGGTCGCCGACGTGCAGGTGCAGATGCCCCATCATCGTGCCGCTCGGCATCCCGATCCACGGCGTCGATCCTGCCGCCGCGATGAGCCCGGGCACGTCGACGGGATCGGTCGCCAGCGCGAGCTCGCGACCGACGCGCCGCCACTCGGTGCGCGGCCGGTCGGCATACACCTCGATGCCGAGCCCATCGGGATCATCGAGATAGAAGGCCTCGCTCACGAGATGATCGCCGGCGCCCGCGCGAATACCCAGGCTCGCGAGATGGCGCACAAAGCACCCCAACGCCGCGCGGTCGGGGAGGAGAATCGCGAAGTGGAAGAGACCAAGTCGGCCGCGGCCGGCGGGGCGAATCGCCGAGCCGCCGTCACGGCCCGCCCGCAGGACGAGCAACGGCGTGGTCGCGTGGTGCACGCCGAGCGCGACGCGTGCGCCCAAGACTCCGTCGGTGCGAGAGAGCACACGTAGTCCGAGCACTCGTTCGTAGAAGGCGACCGACTTCTCGAGATCCGATACCTGAAGCACGACCGGGCCGAGCGCCGTCGCGTCGGGGAGGCGACCATCGGACGGTGCCTCGCCGTAACTCCCGGGCGTCGCGAGAACGGCCTCCACGCTCACACGCCTGTCGATGCACCCGTCGACGCACCCGTCGTCACGCCCGCCGACACGCCCAGCGCCTTTCGCACCGCCGGCGCGACCTTCGTGCCGTAGAGCTCGATCGCTCGGAGCATCTCACGGTGCGGCGTCGCCCCCATCCCGAGCTTGAGCAGGAGACGCGTGCAGCCGAAGAGCTCGTGCTCCCAGAGGAGCTTGTCCACCACACGCTCGGGCCCGCCGATGAAGAGCGCCCCGCGCGGCGACACCTCCGCCTCGAACTGCCGTCGCGTCGGTGGCGGCCACCCGCGCTCGCGCCCGATGCGTCCCATCACCTCGAGATACGGCGCGTACACCGCCGCGTCCGCCGCGGCGTCGGAGTCCGCGAGGAAGCCGTGCGAGTTGATGCTGAGTTGCATCGTCGCCGGATCGTGTCCGGCCTCCACCCAGGTCCGCTTGTAGAGCTCGGTGTACGGCACGAACCGCTCCGGTCCACCCCCGATGATGGCGAGTGCCATCGGCAGGCCGAGGGTCGCCGCGCGCACGACCGATTGCGGCGTGCCGCCGACCGCGACCCAGACGGGGATCGGCGACTGGAGCGGACGCGGGAGGACCAGCTGGTCCTCAAGCGCCGCGCGATGGCGCCCGGCCCACGTGACACGCGGTGTGTCCCGCACCTTCAGCAGCAGCTCGAGCTTCTCGCCGTAGAGGCTCTCGTAGTCGTGGAGGTCGTAGCCGTAGAGCGGGAAGGACTCGATGAAGCTCCCCCGCCCCGCCATGATCTCGGCGCGTCCCCCGCTGAGCAGGTCCACCGTCGCGAACTCCTGGAAGACCCGCACCGGGTCGTCGGAGCTGAGCACGGTGACGGCGCTCGTGAGGCGGATGCGCGTGGTGCGCATCGCCGCGGCGGCGAGGACCACCGCCGGTGTCGAGGTCACGAAGTCCGGGCGATGATGCTCACCGATCCCGAAGACGTCGAGTCCGACCTCGTCGGCGAGCGTGATCTCCTCGATCAGCTCGGCGAGACGCCGCGCGGGGTCCACGGTGTTGCCGGCCGCGTCGACCGCAGCGTCGGCGAACGAATAGATGCCCAGTTCCATACCGGACGCTGTCAGGAGAGGCGAGCCGTGCGCAACCGCAGGGCGTTCGTGACGACGCTGACGGAGCTGAGCGCCATCGCCGCGCTCGCGAGGCTCGGCGTGAGCTGCCACCCCGTCCACGGCGCGAGCACGCCGGCCGCGACGGGGATGCCGACGACGTTGTAGGCGAAGGCCCAGAAGAGGTTCTGGCGCATCGTGCGCATCGTGCGCCGGGCGAGGGAGATCGCCGTGACGACCCCATCGAGGTCACCGCGCATCAGCACGACATCCGCCGCACTCGCCGCGACATCAGCACCACTCCCGATCGCGACGCCCACGTCCGCCTGCGCCAGCGCCGGGGCGTCGTTGATCCCATCCCCCACCATCGCGACCACTCGCCCCTCCGCCTGCAGCCGCCGCACCTCCGCGACCTTCCCCTCCGGGAGGACGCCGGCGACCACGCGCTCGATCCCCGCCTCGCGCGCCACGGCCTCGGCGACGACCGGGGCATCACCGCTCAACAGGACGACATCGAGTCCCGCGCGCCGCAACGCCGCGACGGCGGTGGCCGAGGTCGGACGGAGCGGATCCGCCACCCCGATCACCGCGACGACCGTGCCGGCGACGGCCACATACGCCGTGCTCCGCCCCGATGCGCCGAGCCGGTCGGCCGCGGCGATGAGGGCCGCGGGGTCGATCCCTTCGTCCGCGAGGAAGCCCGCCGTTCCCACGTGCACGGCGCGACCCTCGACCAACCCGGCAACACCGCGCCCGGGCACCGCACGGAACCCCTCCACCTCGACCAGCGGCGCCCCACGCCGGATCGATTCGGCGGTGATCGCCGCCGCCGTCGGATGCTCCGAGCGCGCCTCGAGCGCGCGCACCGCCGTCCAGAGGGCGGGATCATCGGCGGTGAGGGACTCGGCCATCACGACATCCGTCACGATGGGGCGACCCTCGGTGACCGTCCCCGTCTTGTCGAGCACGACCGTCGTGACCTCGGAGGCGCGCTGGAGCGCCTCGCCCCCCTTCCAGAGGATCCCGAACTGCGCCCCGCGTCCCGTCGCGACCATCACCGCGGTCGGGACCGCGAGCCCCATCGCGCAGGGGCAGGCGATGATGAGCACCGCGACCGCCGAGGTGAGTGCGCGCACCGGTGAGCCGGTGACCATCCACCACGTCGCGAAGGTGACGAGTGCGAGCCCGACGACCGTCGGGACGAAGCGCGCCGCCACGCGGTCGGCGAGATGCTGGATCGGTGCGCGCGATCCCTGCGCATCGCGCATCAGCTGCACGATGCGCGCGAGCGCGGAATCCGCCCCGAGCGTCGTCGCCTTGAGTCGGAAGGCGCCGGTGCCGTTGAGCGTCCCGCCGAACACCGGATCGCCTGCCGCCTTCGCGACGGGAAGCGACTCACCGGTGAGCATGCTCTCGTCGACCGCGCTCGCCCCGCGCAGCACCAGGCCGTCCACGGGGATCCGTTCGCCGGGCTTCACGCTGACGACATCGCCGGGGACGACCTCGTCGATCGCCACCTCGAGTTCCGCGAGGTTGCGCACGACGCGTGCCATCGTGGGACGCAGGTGGATCAGCGCGCGGATCGCGTCGGCGGTCTGCCGCTTGGCACGCGCCTCGAGGGCCTGCCCCGCGGAGACGAAGCCGAGGATGAAGACGACGGCCTCGTAGTAGACCGCGGGGGTGAGCCCGCGTGCGGTGAAGAGCGCAGGCCGGAGCGTCGCCACGAGCGAGAAGACGAAGGCCGCCCCCGTGCCGAGCGCCACGAGCGTCGACATATCGGCGGTGCCGTGACGGAGGCCGGCCCAGGCGCGCGTGAAGAACCGGCGCCCGGCGGTGCCGAGGACGAGCGTCGTGACGGCGAGCTGCCACCACGCGGCCCCGTGCGCGTGCGGGGCCAGCAGCATTGCCGCCATCATCACCGCGCCGGCGGTGAGCGCGAGCGCTGCGTCGCGTCGGAGGACGCGGAACTCGTGCGCGGCGGCCTCGTCCTGCCGCGCCTGCGCCTCGAACGCGGTGCGTGACGCGTCGGGGAGTTCGGCGCCGTATCCCGCCGCACGGATCACGCCGACAAGTGCCGTCGGAGTCGCGTCTGTGGCGTAGTAACGCACCGTCGCCGTCGCCGTCATCAGGTCCACCGTCGCCTCGGCCACACCCGGTGCGCGTGCGAGCGCGCGCTGGACGTTCGCCTGGCAGGCGGCGCAGGTCATCCCGGTGACCGGGAGCCGGACGATGGTGGTCGTGTCGGGGGACGCGGGCTCGGCGGCGGACATAGATGCAGGATGGATACCCCCCTCCCCTATGTCAAGCGCGCCGCCGCGGGCGCGGGCGCGGGGCCGGACGGCGGGCCGGTCCCACATCGGAACCGACGCGGCGGCGGTGTACGTTTCGCCCGTGTCCGACTCCCCGCCCGCCGGTGCCGTCGCGCGCCTCGCCGCGTGGCGCCGCACCCGACCCCGCACCCCGCCACTCACGCGCCGGACCGTGGTGGCGCGCGGGCTCCCCTTCGCCGTCTGGAGCACCCCCGAGGTCCCCGGCGCGACGCCCCTCCTCGCCATCAACGGCGGGATGATCTACGGGCACGACCTCCTCTGGCCCGCGCTCGCGCCGCTCGCCGAAGGACGTCAGCTCATCCTGTACGACCAGCGCGGGCGTGGCGAGACACCGGCACCGCCGGGGACCCGGGCGGCGCGGATCGAACACGACATCCTGGACATCGTCGCGCTGCGCGAGGCGCTCGGCATCACCGCGTGGGACCTCGTGGGCCATTCGTGGGGGGGCGGGATGGCGCTCCTCGCGGCGGCCGAGGATGCCACGGGCGTGCGACGCGTCGTGACCTTCGACGCCGTGGGCGCGACCTCGCGGTGGCTCGATGCGTTGCACGACCGCGCGCTCGCGCATCTCGCGGCGCGCGACCTCAGCACGCGGCACGCGGCGCTCGCCGCACTGGACCCCCTCGCGCTACACGATCCGGAGCCCACGCGGCACGCCGTCTACAGCCGGACGATGTATCCGGCCTGGTTCCACGATCCCCGGATGCTCGCGCAGGCGCCGCCGGAGGCACACAGCCCGCACGGCGCGACGGTGGTGGCGCGACTGCGGCGCGAGGGCTTCGACTGGCGGGACCGCTTCGCGGCGATCCGGGCGCCGGTGCTGCTCATCCACGGCACCGAGGACGCCCTGCCGATCGCGGAGGCCGAGGCGAGCGCCACGTTGATCGCGGGTGCGCGCGTCGTCGCGATCCCCGAGGCGGGGCATATGCCGTTCTTCGAGAATCCGGAACCGACCTTCGGCGCCGCCCTCGCCTTCCTCGACGCGCCCTGACGTCAGGCATTCCACGGGTTGCCCGTGGGTGGCCCTACCCGTCATTCTGGGGAATACCGATGCTGCTCCCACTCGTCTCCCTCACTGCGGTCCTCACCGTCGGCGGCGGCCTCCCCACGGCGGCGCCGCGCGAGGTCGGGATGTCGGCCGCACGACTCGAGACGGTCGATCGCGTCGTGCGACGCGGGGTCCTCTCCGGGGCGTATCCGGGCGCCGCCGTCGTCGTGGGCCGACGGGACCACATCGTGTGGAAGAAGTCGTTCGGGCGCCTGCAGTGGACCACCAGCGCGCGGCCGGTGCAGGTGGATGAGACGATCTACGACCTCGCCTCGCTCACGAAGGTCGTCGCGACGACGACCGCTGCGATGCTCCTCGTCGACGACGGCCGGCTCGATCTCGACGCGCCGGTCCAGCGTTACCTCCCGGAGTTCGTCGGGCCGCGGAAGCCCGAGGTGACCGTGCGTCACCTGCTGACGCATCAGTCCGGCCTCCCCGCCGGGCTGGCGACGGTCCGTCGCGCCGCCGACGCCGCGGTGCTCCGCGCGCAGATCCTCGCCGCGCCGATCCGCACCACCCCGGGCGCCACGACCCTCTACTCCGACCTCGGCCCGATCGTGCTCGGGTGGGTCGTCGAGGCGATCGCACAGGAGCCGCTCGACGCCTTCGTGACGCGTCGCGTCTTCGAACCCCTCGGGATGGATGACACGCGCTTCCATCCGGACGGTACCTGGCGCGGCCGTATCGCCCCGACCGAACTCCCCGTGCGCGGCATCGTGCACGACGAGACGGCCCGGAAGCTCGGCGGCGTCGCCGGCAACGCCGGGCTGTTCAGCACCGCGACCGACCTCGCCATCTTCGCCGAGATGTTGTTGAACGGTGGCACGTACGGCGGGAAGCGCCTCCTGAGCGCCGAGGTCGTGCGGCGCTTCACCACCGAGGCGACCGAGGGCCGTGCGCTCGGCTGGGAGGTCGCCGCCGGCGAACGGGGGGCGGGCGAGTTCCTCTCGTCTCGCGCGTTCGGCCACGTCGGCTTCACCGGCACCTCACTCTGGATCGACCCTGACCGAGATCTCTTCGTGATCCTCCTGACGAATCGCGTGCACGCCCCACGGTCACGGCGCGCCGGCATCATCATCGCGGACGTGCGGCACGATGTCGCGGACGCCGCCGCGCTCGCCGTGACCGACGAACCGACGCTCGCCGAGGTGGCGTGGCCGCGGACCTTCCGCAGTGACATGCGGGTCGATTGGAGCCCGCGGAGCCGGCGGCTCGACAAGCGGCCCACGACGCGCGCCGGAGG
>DAISWY010000113.1:0-4201 GCA_036826135.1 Gemmatimonadaceae bacterium
GGGCGAAGCCCACGGGAGACGGCCTCCGCCACGATGAGGCGACCGGTATAGCCGTTGGCGCCGTAGATCAGAAGCGACATGGGAGGACGTAAGGGCCAAGGTGAGGACCATCGTGCTGCGACGCGGCGCGCAGGGCGAAGGCGAGGCTGGCGCGGGTGTCCTCGGGGTAGAGGATCGCGTCGATGTACCCGCGCGCCCCGGCGAACCGGGCATCGAGTTGGGTCTCGTAATCGGCGCGCATCTCCGCGATCGCCGCCTGCACGGCCGGCGCGGGCGCCTCCCCCTTCGCCTTCGCGGCCGCCACGGCCGGCCCGTGCACGGCGGCGACGGCGGACTCGCCCTCCATCACCCCCATCCGGCCGGTGGGCCACGAGAAGATGAAATCGGGATCGAACCCCTGCCCCGCCATCGCGTAGTAGCCGGCGCCCGAGGCGTGATTGATCGTCAGGACGAGTTTGGGAACGGTGGCCGTCGCCATCGCCTCCACCCAGCGCGCGCCCGCGCGGATGATCCCCGCCTGCTCCGCCTCGACGCCGACCATGAACCCGGAGACATCCTGCACGAACAGCAGCGGGATCCCTTGGCGATCGCACCGATCGATGAAGAACGCCACCTTCTCGGCACTCTCCGGGTAGATGATCCCGCCGAACCGGGGCGGCGTGTCGGGCGCGCCCTTGAAGAGCCCCCGCGCGTTGGCGATGACCCCGACCGGGATCCCGTGGATGCGCGCGTCGGCGCACAGCATCTCGCGCGCGCGATCAGGCTGGAACGGCTCGAGGGATCCCGCATCGACGACCGCGTCAAGGACAGCCGACATGTCGTACGGCATGCGATGGTCGGCGGGGAGCAGCTCGTAGAGACGGTCCGCCGGAGTGGCCGAAGCCGCCTCCGAGACGAACGGGGCTCGACGCGAGGGCGGCGAGAGGCGTGCCACCTCCTCGCGCAGCAGGGCGAGACAGGCGCGATCATCGGGCACGGCGTGATGCGCGACCCCGCTCACCGTGGTGTGCATCCGCGCGCCACCCAACGTCTCGGCGTCGACGCTCTGCCCCGTCGCCCCCTTCACGAGGTTGGGTCCGCCCAGGCCCATGAAGGAGGTCCCCTCGACCATCACGATCACGTCGCTCAACGCGGGCAGGTAGGCGCCGCCCGCGATGCACGGCCCCATCACGGCCGCGAGCTGCGGCACACGCAGATAGCGCCGCATCAGCGAGTTGTAATAGAAAATGCGCGCCGCGCCGTACTGCCCCGGAAAGACGCCGCCCTGGTACGGGAGGTTCACGCCGGAGGAATCGACCAGGTACAGGATCGGGATGCGACAGCGCATCGCGCATTCCTGCGCTCGCAGGATCTTCGGAATCGTCTCCGGCCACCAGGACCCTGCCTTCACCGTCGCGTCATTCGCGACCACCACACACTCACGGCCAGCGACCTCGATGAGCCCCGTCACGACGCCAGCGGCAGGCGCCTCGCCCTCATACCGATCGTGCGCGACCAAGAGACCGAACTCGAGGAACGCCGTGCCAGGGTCCTGCAGCGCGGCAATGCGCTCACGCGCGGTGAGCTTTCCCTGCGCGTGCTGCTTGGCTGCCTTTTCGGCCCCCCCTCCGAGACGGAGGGTCGCCTCGAGGGACCGGGCCGCCTCCGCGAGCTCCCGCAGGCGGGACGGCTTCGCGCTCACGCGCCCTGCGGTTCCTGAGCCGCGAACCAGCTCCGGATGTAGTCGATGAGGGCGGTGGTCGGTGTTCCCGGACCGAAGAGCTTGCCGACCCCCAGCGCCTCGAGTGCCGCCATATCCTCCGCGGGGATGATGCCACCGCCCGTGATCAGGATGTCGTCACGGCCCTGCTCCGCGAGGAGCTGCCGCACCCGGGGGAATAGGGTCATGTGCGCACCGGACAGGATGGAGAGTCCGACGACATCAACATCCTCCTGCACGGCGGCCGACGCGATCATCTCGGGCGTCTGGTGGAGGCCGGTGTAGATGACCTCCATCCCGGCGTCACGGAGGGCGGCGGCGACGACTTTCGCGCCGCGATCATGGCCATCAAGACCGGGCTTGGCGACGAGCACGCGAATTGGACGGGACATAGGGGAAAAGTAAGGCGCGGTCACGGGCGCTACAACGCGAGCCTGCGATCAGAGCGACCTCCGCCCCGGCACGGCAGTCGCCCCCGAACCGCTTGGGGATGCTTCACGCCAATGCGTCAGGCCTTCCGGCAGACGAGCAGCATCTCCGCCGACCGGCGATGCAGCGCCTCGTCGGAGAATCCGTCATAAACCGCCACGACGCGCAGCCCAGCCGACCGGCACAACTCCGCGAGTCGATCCGCGGAATACAGTCGGATCCGGTGCGCGCGGCGTTCCACGCGCTGGCCCCGCGTCCAGACCGAGCGGATCGTCAGGAACCCGGAGCTGGGGTCAAAGTCGCGCTCTTGCTCAACGGTCATGCCCCCGATGGACACCCAGGCATCGCGGGCGACGAATCGCGACATCACGCCGTCCCGACTCCCACCCTGCCAGACGAAGGTCCCCCCGGGCCGCAGCATCCGGGCCACCCCGTGGATCACGGCGGCATCGTCTGCGGGTTCATCGAAGAAGCCGAAGCTCGTGAAGAGGTTCACGACGGCGTCGAATCGGCCCGACCAACGGGCGGGGAGACGCCGCATGTCGCCGCGGGTATAGCGCACCGACCGCCCGGCCGCCTCGCGCGTCGCCACCGCGAGCAAGTCTCGTGACAGATCGAGCCCATCCACCCGCAGCCCAGCCTCCGCGAGCAGTTGGGCATGACGCCCCTGCCCGCACGCGAGATCGAGCACCCGCGCTCCAGTGGGGAGCGCCAACAGCTCGAGCAGGCGCCCGACCTGTGCGCGGGCCTCCCCCGCGTCGAAGAGGGGTGCGTACTCACGCAGATATCCCGCGTCGAAGTACGTCGCCCACCAGGCGGACGCCTCGGCCCCACGGCGCGTCGGCCGACCCGCCACTAGAAGAACACCGGCTCCCGATACGCGCCGAAGACATCCTCGAGCGCCGCGCGGATTTCGTACAGCGTGCAGTAGCTCCGCGCGCACTCTAGGATGAACGGCACCACGTTCTCAATGCCCCGCGCCGCGGCGCGAAGCCGGTCGAGGTGGGCCTGACACGCTGCCTCATCCCGCGTAGCGCGAAGCCGTCCGAGCGCCGCCGCCTGATCCCGCGCGGCCTGCTCGTCGATCTTGAGCAAGGGGATCTCGAGTGCCTGTTCCTCCGTCGTGAAGGCGTTCACCCCAACGATCAGGCGGCGCTCCTGTTCGATCTCCCACTGCTGCCGGGCCGCGGACTCCGCAATGCGCTTTTGGAACCAACCGGTCTCGAGACCGGCCACCACGCCGCCCTGGCCGGCGATCTCCTCGAAGAGCGCCTCAGCTTCCGCCTCGAGCTGGTCCGTCAGCCGCTCGACATAGTACGAGCCGCCGAGCGGGTCGATCACGTTAGGCACCCCGGTCTCATAGGCCAGCACCTGCTGCGTGCGCAGGGCGACCTCGACCGCCTGCTCCGTGGGGAGTGCCAGCGTCTCGTCCATCGAGTTGGTGTGCAACGACTGCGTGCCGCCGAGGACGGCGGCGAGCGCCTGATAGGCCACGCGCACGACGTTGTTCATCGGTTGCTGCGCGGTGAGGGTCACCCCGGCCGTCTGCGAGTGGAAGCGCATCACCCACGACCGCGGGCTCTTGGCACCGTACCGCGTCCGCAGGTGCCGCGCCCAGATCCGCCGGGCGGCCCGCAGCTTCGCGATCTCCTCGAAGAAGTCGTTGTGCACGTCCCAGAAGAACGACAGACGCGGGGCGAACTCGTCGACGTCCAGGCCCCGCGCGATCCCGCGCTCCACATACGTGAAGCCATCGGCCAACGTGAAGGCGAGCTCCTGCGCCGCCGTCGAACCCGCCTCGCGGATGTGGTAGCCAGAAATGGAGATCGTGTTCCACTGGGGGACGTGGCGCGCGCCGTACTCGAACATGTCCACGATGAGCCGGAGCGCCGGCTCGATCGGGAAGCACCAGGCGTGCTGCGCCATGTACTCCTTGAGGATGTCGTTCTGGATCGTCCCCCGGAGCTGCGCCGGCGCCACGCCCTGCTTCTCCGCCGCCGCGAGATAGAAACACCAGAGGATGATCGCCGGCCCGTTGATGGTCATCGACGTCGAGACCTGGTCCAGCGGGAT
>DAISWY010000113.1:4301-6559 GCA_036826135.1 Gemmatimonadaceae bacterium
CTGCATCGCGGCGACGGTGGGATCGAGGTCGGTCGGGGTCGTCATGCGTCCACTCCACTGAGGGTGCCGGCCGCCACGCTCCGCGTCAGGAGCGCGGTGGCCACCGCCTGCGGCGTGCTCTCTCCCCGCTCGAGCGCGGGGAGCTGTCCATCCAGCCACGCGGCCGTCGCGGCATCCTGCCAGAGCCGCCGCCGGACGAGCCGGTCCACCAGGTCCATCACGCGGTCCCGCAGACGGGCGCGGCGCCGCGCCTGCAACGTGCCGCTCCGCTCAAGATAGGCAAAGTGCCGATCCAACGCGGCGACGAACTCGGGGAGCCCCTCGCCCGTCGCGCCGATGGTGCGCAGCACGGGCGGCGTCCAGGTGTCCGCGTCGCGTGCGGCGGCCTCCCGCGCGACCCGCTTCGGATTGAGCGCCTTGAGGTCCACCCCGTGGTGGGCGGGATGCTCGGCCGCGGCGGCGCCGCCGCGGAGCCCCAGCATCACCTCGATGTCGTTGCGCAAGCGATCCGCTCCCGGGCGATCCGCCTTGTTCACCACGAAGCAGTCGGCGATCTCCATCACGCCCGCCTTGAGGGTCTGGATCGCATCCCCCGATTCCGGCACGAGGATCACCGCGCTCGTGTCGGCCAAGCGCGCGATGTCGAGCTCACTCTGCCCGACCCCGACCGTCTCCACGAGGATGCGGTCCATCCCGAACGCATCGAGGACGTCGCAGACATCCCGCGTCATCGCGGCGAGCCCGCCGAGCGACCCGCGGGTCGCCATCGACCGAATGAATATCTGCGGGTGCAGGGCCACGCGCTCCATGCGGACGCGGTCGCCAAGGAGCGCGCCGCCGGTGAAGGGCGAGGTCGGGTCGACCGCGACCACCCCGACGCGCAGCCCGGCGTCCAGGTACGTCTCGGCCAGCAGCGTCGTGAGCGTGCTCTTCCCCGCGCCCGGCGGCCCCGTGATCCCGATCCGGCGGGCGCGACCGACGCGCGCATGCAGCCGCGCCGCGAGTGCCTCGCACCCTGGCCGTTGGTCCTCCACGATGCTCACGGCGCGCGCCAACGCCGCCTTCCGGCCGGCGTCGAATCCGTCGAGGAGGGCGTGCAGGGCGTCCGTCATCGGTCTCCCCCGATCTCGTCGTGCTCGTCCTGGATCTCGCCGACCACTTCCTCGACGAGGTCCTCCAAGGTGACGATCCCCAGCGTTTCGCCAGCGGGCCCCTGCACCACCGCGAGGTGCCGACGTTCGCGCAGCATCCGGCGCATCAAGGACTGGCAGAGCTCCTCCGGCGCCGCCACCGCCACCGGGCGGACGGTCGCGAGCGGCGCGGCTGGGCGTGCGATGACGTCCCAGCTCGTGACAAGCCCGGCGATGTGATCGACGGTCCCCTCGAAGACGGGGACGCGACTGAACTGCGCCTGTGCGACGAACGCCGCCGCCTCCGGGCCGGGAAGCGCGCGATCCACGGCGACGACGTCGGCACGCCGGGTCATCACATCACGAACCTGCCGCGTGCCGAACTCGAGGACCCCGCTGATGATCGCCCGCTCCGCCGCGGCACCGACCCCCTCCACCTCCCCTTCCCGGAGAAGGTCCTCGACGGTCTCCTGCGCCGTCGGCACGGGGACGAGTGGCCGGCGTCGCGCGACCATCCGCGAGGCGACGGCCACGAGTGGTGCCGTCAGGCGCTCCACCATCTGCAACGGCGGAAGCAGGAGGGCCAACGTCTGCGCCGGCCAGCGCCGTGCGAGCGCCCGCGGGATGAGCTGCCCGACGACCAACAGGAGCAGCGTCGCCGTCAGCAGCGCGTTCAGCGTCGCGAGCGCGCCCGCGCCGACGTGGACACCGATGATCGCGCCGAGCGCGAAGACCGTACCGACGATCCCCGTCCCGGCGGCGACGAGGAGCTGATGCGGCCGTTCGAGGTACAACGTCGCGGTCGATGCCCCCGCCAGCCGCCGCTCCGCCCAATGCCGCAGCCAGAGCCGGCTGACCGACCGCAGCGCCGTCGCCGCCCCGGTGAGCAGCGAGACGACCAGCACAAGCGGCAGCATCAGCACATAGACGCTCACGACGACACTTCGGCCGCGACCGGCACTTCGGCCGGCTCGAGATAGACGCGCTCGATCCGGCGCCGTACCACGCGCTCGACCACGAGGCGGTGGCCCGCCACCTCGAGCGCCTCGCCCGGCTTCGGGACACGGCCGAGCAGCGCCATCACGAGCCCGCCCACCGTCGCCACGTCATCGCGGGTAAGATCCGCGT
>DAISWY010000114.1:0-6274 GCA_036826135.1 Gemmatimonadaceae bacterium
GGCGGCTCAGTACATCCCGCCCATGCCACCGCCCGGCGCGGCCGGCGCGGGGGCTTCCTTCTCCTTCTTCTCCACGATGACCGCTTCCGTGGTGAGGAGGAGCGAGGCGATCGACGCGGCGTTCTGGAGCGCCGTGCGCGTCACCTTCGTCGGGTCGATGACGCCGCGGGCCACGAGGTCCTCGTACTCATCCGAGAACGCGTTGTAGCCGAAGTTCTTGTCCTTCGCGGCGCGCACCTTCTCAACCACGATGGAGCCCTCGCCGCCGGCGTTGGCGACGATCATCCGGATCGGCTCCTCGACGGCGCGCTTGATGATGTCGACACCGATCTGCTCGTCGCCATCGAGCTTCATCCCCTTGAGGGCGCTCTGCGCGCGGATCAGCGCGACGCCGCCGCCCGGGACGATGCCCTCCTCGACGGCCGCGCGGGTCGCGTGCAGCGCGTCCTCGACGCGGGCCTTCTTCTCCTTCATCTCGCTCTCGGTCGCGGCGCCGACGTTGATCACCGCCACGCCACCGGCGAGCTTCGCCTTCCGCTCCTGGAGCTTCTCCTTGTCGTAGTCGCTCGTCGACTTCTCGATCGCGACCTCGATCTCCTTGATGCGGCCCTTGATCTTGTCCTCGTCGCCGTGGCCGTCGATGATCGTCGTGTTGTCCTTGTCGATCACGATGCGCTTGGCGCGGCCGAGGTCGGCGAGCACCGCGTTCTCGAGCTTGAAGCCGACCTCCTCGGAGATCACGTTGCCCTTGGTCAGGGTCGCGATGTCCTCGAGCATCGCCTTGCGGCGGTCGCCGAAGCCCGGGGCCTTCACGGCCGCGACGCGGAGGGTGCCGCGGAGCTTGTTGACGACGAGCGTGGCGAGCGCCTCACCTTCGATGTCCTCGGCGAGGATGCAGAGGGGCTTGCCGGTCTGCGCGACCTTCTCGAGGACCGGGAGGAGGTCCTTCATCGCGGAGATCTTCTTGTCGTGGATGAGGAGGAAGGCGTCCTCGAGGACGGCCTCCATCTTGTCCGGATCCGTGATGAAGTACGGCGAGAGGTAGCCGCGGTCGAACTGCATGCCGTCGACCGTGTCGAGGGTCGTCTCGAGACCCTTGGCCTCCTCGACAGTGATGACGCCGTCCTTGCCGACCTTCTCCATCGCCTCGGCGATGAGATTGCCGATCTCCGGGTCATTGTTGGCCGAGATGGTGCCGACCTGGGCGATCTCCTTCTTCCCCGAGGTGGGGACGGAGAGCTTCTTGAGCTCCTCGACGATGGCCGCGACGGCCTTGTCGACGCCGCGCTTGATCGCCATCGGGTTCGCGCCGGCCGTCACGTTCTTGAGGCCCTCGCGGAAGATCGCCTGCGCGAGCACGGTCGCGGTGGTGGTGCCGTCGCCGGCGAGGTCGGAGGTCTTGGTCGCGACCTCCTTCACCATCTGCGCGCCCATGTTCTCAATCGGATCGGAGAGCTCGATCTCCTTCGCGACGGAGACGCCGTCCTTGGTGACGGTCGGGGCGCCGAACTTCTTGTCGATGACGACGTTCCGCCCCTTCGGGCCGAGCGTGACCTTCACGGCCTCGGCGAGCTGGTCGACGCCGCGCTTCAGGGCCGCGCGCGCATCGGTGTTGAAATGGAGTTCCTTGGCAGCCATGTCAGTGGACCTAGGTGATTGGGAGGGAGAGGATTACTTGACGATCGCGAGGATGTCGCTCTCGCGGAGGATGAGGAGCTGCTCCCCGTCGATGGTGACCTCGGTGCCCGAGTACTTGCCATAGAGCACCTTGTCGCCCGTCTTGACCTCCATCGGGACGCGCTTGCCGTCCTCGGTGCGGCCGGGGCCGACGGCGATCACTTCGCCCTGCTGCGGCTTCTCCTTCGCCGTGTCCGGGATGTAGAGCCCGCCGCGCATCTGCTCGGCCTCCTCCATCGCCTTGACGACGACGCGGTCGGCCAGGGGCGCGACCTTCTCGCTGGCATTCTTCGCCATGGATCAGATTCTCCAACGGTGTGAGTGAAGGGATATGAAACAACCCACTTTGCGTTGGCACTCAGTTCACAGGAGTGCTAACACGTTGAAAATTAGGCGCAAGAATCGGGCCAGTCAACTGGGCTCAGAATCGACTTAAGCTATTGTTTAACAACGGCTTATGACGGTCAGAGTGACACGCAGAAAGTCGTCTCGGCAGAGGGTCTGCCAGAATTGCCTGATGGGGTTCCGGCCGCCGTCGGCACGCCAGCCCCCTCCCCGCCCGACCCAGCCTCAATGCGCGGCCAGGATCCCGTGCGCCAGCCGCAGTCCGTGAAGGGTCAGATCTGGCTCGACGGATTCGATCTCCGACGCGTGCGGCTGGATGACGGCCGCGAGCCCGCCGGTCGCGATCACCCGCGGGACCGTCGCCCGCGGCCACTCCGCCTTGATGCGGCGGACCAACCCATCGACCGACGCGGCCGCCCCGAGGACGACCCCCGACCGGATGCATTCGTCGGTGCGCGTCCCGATCACTCGCTTCGGTGCCGTCAGCTCGGTCGCCGCGAGTTTCGCGGTGCGCCGGAAGAGCGTCTCCGCCGAGGTCCGCACCCCGGGCTGGATGATGCCGCCGAGGAAGACCCCGTCGGACGTAATGCAGTCGTACGTGGTCGCGGTCCCGAGATCCACGACGATGCAGTCCACGCCATGAAGCCGGCTCGCCGCGAGGGTGTTGATGATCCGATCCGCGCCGACGGTGAGCGGCTCATCCACCGCCAACGTGATCCCGAGGGGTGCGTGCGCGTCGACCACGACCGTCGGCTGGTCCGTGAGGCGCCGCATCGCCTCGGCGAGCGGCCCGGCCACCGCCGGCACCACCGAGCCGACGGCCGCCCCGCTCAAGCGCCGCGCATCAACGCCGCCGGCCCGCAACAGCCCATCGAGCAGGAGATGCACCTCATCCGGCGTCCGCGCCGCCTCCGTGGTGACACGCCAATGCGCGACGACCGTCTCACCCTCGCAGAGCCCCAGCGTGGTCTCCGTATTCCCGACATCGGCGACGAGCAACATCAACATCCCTCCTCGATGGAAGCGAAGATCAACGATCCCGACGCGTGCGACGAGACTCCGGCCGCGGTCTCCACGAGCAGCGCGCCGGAGGCCGCGATGCCGCGCGCCAGCCCCGGCACCGGCGCCAGGATTGGACGGCCAGCGGCCAGGTCGCGCGCGGCGAAGGCGTCGCGCTCGCGGGGGGTGAGCGGCCCGACGGCGGCCGCGGCGCCGCGGATCGCCGCGCTGGTCGCGCGGAGCAGTTCGACGGGTTCGACGGCCTGCAGGTGAGCGGTGGGGACCGGCACCTCCTCCGGCGCCACCAGATTGACCCCGACACCGACCGCGACCCAGTCCGGCCGATCCCCGCGCCACCTCGCCTCGACGAGCACCCCCGCGAGCTTCCCCTCACCGACGAAGAGATCGTTCGGCCACTTGAGCGCGACCGCCCCGTCACTCCACGGCTCAAGCGCCGGCGCCAAGGCGAGCCCCACACGGAGGGAGAGCGCGGCGACGGCCTCCGCATCGGACGGCCGCTCGATCATCGTGACCCAGAGGCCCGCGCCGGGACGGGAGAGCCATCGGCGTCCCTCGCGGCCCCGACCACGCGTCTGCGACTCGGCGACGACCATCGTCCCGGCGGGCGCACCCTCCGCCGCGAGCTGATGCGCCTCATCCATCGTCGAAGCCAGGGCGGCGTACGCCTCAACCCGCGGCAGCCCGAGTCGCCGTGCCAGGGACGGCCCGTCGTGGCCGAACCAGGTCACCAGGCGCCTCGCGTGCCGAGAAGCGCGAGAATCACCGCCCCGAGCGCGACCCGATAGACCGCAAAAGGGGCGTAGCCGCGCTGGGAGACGTAGCGGAGCAGGAAGGCGATCGCCACCCAGCTCGAGAGGGCGGCACTCAGCACGCCCACGACCAGCGGGAGCGTGATCCCGGTCTCGCGGAGCGCGGTCGGCACCTTCAGCACGACGGCCGCCGCGATGATCGGCATCGACATCAGAAAGGAGAAGACGGCGGCGGCGCTGCGGTCGAAGCCGAGGGCGCGGCCCGCGGTGATCGTTGAGCCGGAGCGCGAGACGCCCGGCACGAGGGCGAGCACCTGTGCGCACCCGATGGCCAGCGCGTCGCGCCACGTCATCGTGGCGCGATCGCGACGCGCCGCCACGCCGCGATCGACGGCCCAGAGCACGACGCCCATCACGATCAACGCAGTCGCGGTGATCGCGGGGGCCCGGAAGACGCTCTCGGCGTAGTCATCCAACAGAACACCGGCGAGCCCCGCCGGAATCGAGGCGACGATGATGAACGCCGCCCGTCGCGACGCCTCATCCACGGCCCGGCGGTGCCGGAGCAACGTGATGCCGCCGAGCAGGAGCGTGCGCCACTCCGCGCGGAAGTACCACGCGAGGGTGAGCAACGTCCCCACGTGCAGCGCGAGATCGAAGGCGAGGCCGGCGGGCGGCCATCCCATCACCCACGGTGTGAGCGCGAGGTGCGCCGAGCTCGAGACGGGGAGGAACTCGGTGAGCCCTTGGAGGATCCCGAGGACGAGCGCCTGGAAGACGGTCGGTTCCTGCATGTGCGAAAGGTACTCGGCGGACTCAGCGCACGTGGGCACGCGCGTCGGCGTAGAGCGCCTCGTAGCGCGCCACGACATCCGCGGTCGCGAACCGGGCGCGCGCATCGGCGCTGGCTGCAGCGCTGGCCGACGCCCAGACCGTCGGCTCCAGAAAGCGCGCCGTGGCGGCGGCCATCCCGTCGATGTCTCCGAGCGGAAGGAGCGCGCCGGTCACGCCGTCCCGGACGACCTCGGGGACCCCCCCGACCTTCGCGGCGACGACGGGCACGCCGCTGGCGAGGGCCTCGAGCGCGCTGAGGCCGAAGCTCTCACTCTCGGAGGGAAACACATACACGTCCGCGGCAGCGAGGAGCGGAGCGACGCTGTCGATCTTGCCCAGGAACCGCACGTCGGCGAAGACGCCGAGGCGGCGCGCCTCCTCCTCCGCAGCGTGGCGATCGGGGCCATCGCCGACCATCACGAGGACGCAGGGCCGCAAGGCGCGCACCCGCGCGAAGATCCGCACCACATCGCAAACCCGCTTCACCGGTCGGAAATTCGAGATGTGCATCAGCACCGGCAACCCGCCGCCGAGCTCCTGGCGGAGCGCCGTCCCGTGTCGGGAGCGATCGAAGACAGCAGGGTCCACGAAGTTCGGAATCACCTCGACCGGACACTCGCAGGCGAAAGTGCTGATCGTCTCGGCGCGCAGCCACTCCGACACCGCGGTGATGCGGTCCGACTTCTCGATGGAGAAGTGGGTGATGGCCCGGTACGACTGGTCCTGCCCGACGATCGTGATGTCGGTCCCGTGCAACGTGGTCACGACGGGGAGCCGCCGCCCCTGCTCGCGGAGCATCTCCTTGGCGATCCAGGCGCTCGTCGCGTGTGGGATCGCGTAGTGGACGTGCAGGAGATCGAGTTCGTGCGCCAGCACCACATCGTGCATCCGCACTGCCAGCGCCAGATCGTAGGGCGGGTACTCGAAGAGCGGGTAGGTCCCGATGCTGACCTCGTGGAAGTACACCCGCGGCAGGAAGTGCGGGAGGCGGAACGGATGCTCGTAGGAGATGAAGTGCACCTCGTGCCCACGGGCGGCGAGCGCGATGCCGAGCTCCGTCGCGACGGCGCCGGATCCCCCATACGTCGGATAGCAGGTCAGGCCGATCTTCATCTCTCCTCCTCCTCGTACCATCGGAACGCCGCGTCACGGGCCGCGTCACCCGTCTCGGTCACCCGCGTGACGGCACTCCCCGCGAGCTGGTGACGGAACCAGGTCCGTTGCCGCTTCGCATACCGTCGCGTGGCGACCCGCACCGTTTCGAGCACCCCGCCGATCGGGCGGCCCGCGGCCACCTCGTGTCGAACCTCCCGATAGCCGCAGGCGTTCCACGCCGGCGCCTCGGGCGACACCGCGTCGATGAGCCGACGCACCTCGTCCTCCCAGCCGGCGTCAACCATCTCGTGGAGCCGTCGTACGAGCCGGGCCTCGAGCGCGGCGCCCGGATCGACAACGAGCCATCGGGCGGCACGCGGGGGCTCCGCCGGTGCAGCGGCGAGCGCGTCGCCGTGCCGCGTCCCGGAGAGCAGGGCGATCTCGACGGCGCGCAGCAACTGCGCGCGACCCAATCCCGCCCGGGCCGGATCGAGCGTCTCGACCCAGCGGCGGAGTTCCGCCGTTGACAGGCCGCTCAACGCCTCGGCCAGCGC
>DAISWY010000115.1:0-6249 GCA_036826135.1 Gemmatimonadaceae bacterium
TCACGTGGGGCGACGTCTACGAGGTGCAGCCCTTCGCGAATCGGCTCGTCGTCGTCACGTTGCCCGGTCGCGCGCTCCGGCGATACCTCGAGGCGCTCGTCGCCGGGCGCGGCATCCGGTACCACCTGTCGGGGGTCACGCTCACCTTCGACCCTACGGCCCCTTCAGGGTCGCGGGTGCGGACGATCGCGATGAACGATGGTCGCCCGCTTGATGACCGCCGTCGGTACCGCCTCGTGATGACCGACTTCCTCGTCGCCGGGGGAGATGGTGCCGCCCTCGGCCCCGAGGCCGTCGTCGAGGAGCTGGGCGTCATCGACCTCGATGTCCTCGTCACTCATCTGCGCGCCCTGCGCGGCGGGCTCCTCACGCCCACCGAATCGCAACGGGCCGCGCGTATCCGTCCCGTCCCATGACCGATTCTCTGATCGTCTTCGTCAACGGTGCCACCGTACAGCTCCCCTCCGGCGCGACGGTCCTCGACGCCGTCGCCGCGCACGATGCGGCCGCCGCCGACGAGGTGCGCGCCGGCACGCGTGCCGTGGCCGACAGCCGTGGTATCGTCGTCGCGCCCGAGACCCCGCTCTCCGGAGGTTTCGTGATGCGGCTCGTCTCCGCCCGGCAGCTGGCGGGAGAGGCGTGACACTCGTCACGTCCGACCTCCTCCGCCGGCTCCCCAAGGCGGAGCTGCACTGCCACCTCGATGGTTCGGTGCGGCCGGGCACGATGCTCGAGCTCGCGCGCGATCTGCACGTGACGATGCCGCGCGACGACGCCGAGGCGCTGCGCGACTACATGCTGGTGAAGGACGCGCGCAGCTTGGAGGAGTATCTCGAGCGCTTCGCGGTCACCCTGTCGGTGATGCAGCAGGCTGAGGCGATGGAGCGGATCGCGTTCGAGCTCGCGGAGGACGCGGCGCGCGAGGGGATCCGCTACCTCGAGGTCCGGTACGCGCCCATCCTCAACACGCGCGGCGGTCTCACGATGGCGCAGGCCGTCGAGGCGCCGCTGCGGGGGCTCGCGCGTGCCGAGCGCGAATACGGCATCGTCGCCCGGGTGATCGTCTGTGCGATCCGGAACATGCCGCCGGCGACGTCGCTCGAGGCGGCGTGGACGGCCGTCGACTACCAGGGTGAGGGCGTGGTCGGGTTCGACCTGGCGGGCGGCGAGGCGGGAAACCCCGCCGCGGCGCACCAGGCCGCCTTCGCGCACTGCGAGGCACACGGCCTCGCCTGCACCTGCCACGCGGGAGAAGGCGCGGGCGCGGGGTCGATCGCCGAGGCGATCCACGTCTGCCACGCCACGCGGATCGGCCACGGCACGCGGCTGCTCGAGGATCCGGTCCTGCTGCGTGAGGTGCGTGACCGTGGAATCGCGATCGAGTGCTGCCTGACGAGCAACGTGCAGACGCACACGATTCCGTCGATCGACGCCCATCCGCTCCGGACGCTCGTCGAGGCGGGGGTCGCGGTCTCGTTGAACACCGACAACCGGCTGATGAGCGGGACGGATCTCGTGACCGAGTACGGCTTGGCGGCGCGCCACCTCGGCTTCAGCTTCGACGAGCTCGCCGTGCTCGCGCGGCAGGGATTCGTGAACGCCTTCCTTTCTGAGCCGGAGCGGACCGCGCTCCTCGCCAGGGTGGACGCTGAGATCGCCGCGCTGCGGCAGGAGGTCGCTCGATGAACACGTCCGAGACGCACGGGACCGCCGACGCGCGCCGCGCCGCCGATGCGGTGCGGGACCGACTCGGCGTCACCGCCCCCGTGACGGGGATCATCCTGGGCTCCGGCCTCGGCACGCTCGCCGATCGCGTCGAAGGCGCGCGTCGGGTGCCGTATGCGGAGATTCCCGGGTTCCACGCGCCCAAGGTGGAGGGACATCGCGGCGAGATGATCGCCGGCCGTCTCGGCGGGCGTGAGGTCGTCCTCCTCGCCGGCCGCTTCCACATGTACGAGGGATATCCGGCGCGCGTCGCCGCCTTCCCGGTGCGTGTGTTGCACGCGCTCGGGGTGCCGCGGCTCTTCGTGTCGAATGCGGCCGGTGGGGTCCGCCGGAGTTTCACGCCGGGTGACCTGATGCTCATCGTCGACCATCTCAACCTGACGGGGCAGAATCCGCTCGTCGGCCCGGTCGAGCCGGGGGAGACCCGATTTCCCGATATGAGCGCGGCGTACCATCCGCGACTGCGTGCGCTGCTCGTCGAGTCGGCACAGGCGCTCGGCATCCCGCTGGCGCGCGGTGTCTATGCCGGGCTCCTCGGCCCGAACTTCGAGACGCCGAGCGAGGTCCGGATGCTCGAGCGGCTCGGGGCCGACGCGGTGGGGATGAGCACCGTGGCGGAGGTCATCGTCGCCGCGGCGTGCGGGATGGAGGTCGCGGGGGTCTCGTTGATCACGAACCCCGGCGCCGGAATCTCGGCGACGCCGCTCAATCACGTCGAGGTGATGGAGGAGGGCGCGCGCGCGGCGGAGGCGTTCGGACGTCTGGTGGAGCGGTACGTCAGCCAGCTGTAGGCGGCGCCTGATTGGCTGATCGGCGACCGCCGGTTGGACTCGCCGGCGGCGCGGTGCGCGGCCCCGGCTCAGCGCGGTGGCGGAGACGGCGGCAGGGCCGCGAGTCGACGCTTGAACGCCTGGAAGTTCGGCGTGTCGCGCGTGAGGCCTCGGACGGAGTCAGCGGGGATCGCTGCGATGCGCGCCTGCGCCGCGGCGATGCGGTCCTCCTCGAGCGGATGCGAGCGGAACCAGGCGTCGAGTGCCCCGGGCTTCTGTGTCCGCTCGTCCAGGAGGATGCGGAACATCTCGGGGATGCCGTTCGGGTCGATGCCCGCCTGCACGAGGTAGGGAATCGCGACCAGGTCCGCCTCGTCCTCGTCGGTGCGCGAGAAGCTGGCGAAGGCGGCGTTCGCCCCGATGTTGATGGCGGCCTGACTCGCCTCGCTGTTGCAGATGCTGGTGAGCACGCAGACGGCGGTGATCCCGATGTTCGCCCCCTGCGCCTTCTGCATCTGCTGGATGGAGTGGCGCATCGTGACGTGCCCGATCTCGTGCCCGAGGACGCCGGCCACCTGCGACATCGTCGTCGCGCGCTCGATCAGGCCTCGGTTGATGTAGATGAACCCCCCGGGAACGGCGAAGGCGTTCACCTCGGGGCTATCGACGATCGAGAACCGCCAGTCGAGGTTCCGGGCGTCCGCGATGCGGGCGATCGAGTCCCCGAGTACGTTGATGTAGCGCGTGAGCTCGGGGTCGCCGATGACCGGGAGCTCCCGTTCGATCTGCTGCGCGTACGACGCGCCCATCTCCACTTCCTGACGGGTGGAGACGGCGCAGCCCGAGAGGGCGAGGACGAGGGCCGCGGCGCGGCCGAGGACATGAGGACGCATAGGGATTCTGATGGGACTTCTCACCGTAGCCAGAGACCTGACCCGCCGCAAGGCGCGTGAACGGAGCGGACGCTTCGTCGCTGAGGGGATTCGTGTGGTCGAGGAACTCCTGGCGTCGCCGCTCCGGATCGTCGGGGCGCTCTCGTGCGACCTCGTGGAGCAGACCCCTCGGGGCGCCGCACTGCTGGCGCAGCTCCACGCCCGGGACGTCTCGGTGCTTCGGGTGAGTGAACGAGAGTTCCTCTCCGCGTGCGACACCGATGAGCCCCAAGGAATCCTGGCGGTGGCGGAACAGCCGACCCACACGCTCGCGTCGCTCAGTGCCCTCGGGCCGCGTCGGCTGCTCGTGCTCGATGGCATCCAGGACCCGGGGAACGTGGGGACCCTGTTACGAACCGCCGCGGCCCTCGGTGTCGATGGCACCTGTGTCCTCCCCGGGACGGTGGATCCGTGGAATGCGAAGGTGGTCCGCTCGGCGGTGGGCATCCAGTTCCGTCACCCAACGGTCGGCTGCACGCTCGAGGCGCTGCGCCCCTTCCTGGCGGAACATCAGGTGCCGCTCTGGGGTGCCGACATCGGGGGGCGTCCCATCGCGTCGGTGGGGAATCCCCCACGCGTGGCGCTCGTGGTGGGGAATGAGGGGGCCGGGCTCTCCGACGTGGTGCGATCTGCCTGTGCCGAGCGTGTGGCGCTGGCGATGGCACCGGGGGCGGAGTCCCTCAACGTCGCCGTCGCCGCGGGGATCGCGCTCTACCTCCTCCGGCCGTCGGTATGACCCTCCTCGCCGCGTACGTCGTCTGCCTCGGTGCCATCGTCGGGTCGTTCCTGAACGTCTGCATCGTCCGGTGGCCGAAGGATGAGTCGGTCGTGCGGCCCCGGTCCAAGTGTCCGCACTGTCAGCACGGGATCGCGTGGTACGACAACGTCCCGGTCGTGAGCTGGCTCCTGCGCCGCGGTCGGTGTCGGCATTGTGCGGCGCCCATCGCGTGGCGGTATCCCGCCGTGGAGGTCGCGACCGCCGGGCTGTGGTATGGCGCGTGGGTGCTGTTCGGTCCCAGCGTCACCATGGTACGTGTGGCCATCGCGTCCAGTCTGCTCTTCGGCATCGCGGTCACCGACCTCCGCGACTACGTGATCCCGGACGGCTTCACCGTCACGGGGTTCCTGCTTGCGATGCTCGCGGCCGTCGTCGGGCTCTTCCTCTGGGAGTCGGGGCCGTTCGCCGGGCCGTGGGACGCCCTCGTGGGTGCCTGCACCGGAGCGGGCCTGATCGCGATCATCGGGTGGCTCGGCGAGGTAGCGCTGCGGAAGGAGGCGATGGGGCAGGGTGACGTCACGCTGATGGCGTTCATCGGCGCGCTCGTCGGGCCTGGGCGTGCGCTCCTGACCGTGATGCTGGCGGCGGCACTCGCCTCGGTGGTGTTCCTGCTCCTCGTCGCGCCCATCGGGTGGCTCCGCGCTCGGCGGCGCGGCGAGTCGTACGCGCTCCCGCTCGTCCCGTTCGGTGTCTTTCTGGCGCCCGCTGGTCTGATCGCCCTGCTCTGGGGCACGTCGATCATCGGGTGGTATCTCGGCATGTTCTTCCCCGCGTTGTGAGGCCGTCGTCGATGCGGGCCGCACCCTCGCGTTTCGCTCCATCCCTCGTGGCGCTCGGGCTCCTTCTTTCGGGGTGTGCGGCCGAACCGCCCGGCTACGAAGGGCCGTATCGTCGTCAGGTGCGGGCCGCGATTCCCAAGCTCGAGGAGACGACGGGGCTGATGTTCCAACGCCTGCCGGTTCTCCAGGACCGGTCGCGCGATGAGGTTCGGGGGTTCCTCGAGGCCGAGATGGGAGAGCAGCTCACGCCGTTGCAACTCGCGGGGACGCAGGCCGCCTACCGGTTGCTCGGCCTCCTCCCCGACACGCTGGACCTCCGCGCGTTCTATCTCGAACTGTTGACCGAGCAGGTCGCCGGGTATTACGACCCGAAGACGAAGGTGCTCTACGTCGTGGAGTCGGAGGCGGCGGAGCTGCGGGATGTGACCATCACGCACGAGCTGATGCACGCGCTGCAGGACCAGCACGTGCGGCTCGACTCGATCAAGACGCTGCAGGGCGACAACGATCGGATGGTCGCGATGCAGGCGGTGGTCGAGGGGCAGGCGACCTACGAGCAGCTCCGAGTGATGACGGGGGGCGATGTGGATGCGCGGATCCCCGGTGGGTGGGGAGCGATCCGCGAGACGATCCGTTCGTCGCAGGCCGATATGCCTCGCTTCGCGGCGGCGCCGATGTTCCTCCAGGAGACGCTGCTCTTTCCGTACCTGAGTGGGGCCGAGTTCGTACGGCGCTTCGCGGCCGCGCGGCCGGGCCGGTCGGTGCTGACGCCGTTCGCGGAATCGACGGAGCAGATCCTGCATCCCGAGAAGTTCCTCGATTCCATCCCGGACCGTCCGACGCGCATCCGCCTCGGCGCGCCGCGGCGTGGCGCGCTCGTGCACGAGGACAACCTCGGGGAGTTCGAGACGCGACTCCTGCTCTTCCGGCACCTCCGCGATGAGGCCGCGGCGGTGCGTGGCGCGGCGGGGTGGGACGGGGACCGGTATCAGGTGGTGGCGGTCGACGGCGAGCAGGTGCTGAACTGGCTTACCGTGTGGGACGGCGCGGACGAGGCTCGGGAGTTCGCTGCGGCTGTCGCGCGCTTCTCCGCGCCGACCGGTCGGCGGTGGGTGACCGAGGTGACGACGCTTGACGGGCGTCCTGTCGTGCTCGTTGAGCAGCGGCCGCTCCGTCTGGCTGGACCTCCGTTGATCGACCTCGCGCGCGTCGCATTCGACGCGCCCTGACGCGCGTCAGGCGGTACGTGCGGTCACCGTCGCCCC
>DAISWY010000116.1:0-6245 GCA_036826135.1 Gemmatimonadaceae bacterium
ACGCAGGTGTGACGCGTGGGTGAGTCCGTGCATGCGCACGTGGGGGCGAATGCGAGGGCGAATGCGGGGGCGCCGGTGGGTGAGCGCTCCGCTGATCGCGTGCTTCCGGGTGTGTTGGGCGAGATCGTGGCGCGCACGCGCGCCGACCTGGCGGCGCGGCAGGCGGTGCGGCCGCTCGCGGTGGTGCGGGCGGCGTGTCGACCCTCCGACCGCGACTTCATCGCCGCACTCCGCCGAGTGCGGCCGGGGTTCATCCTCGAGCACAAGCGTGCCTCGCCGTCGGCGGGGGTGTTGCGCGCCGCGCACGATCCCGCGGCGATCGCGCGGGCCTATGCGCCCTTCGCCGCGGCGATCTCCGTGCTCTGCGACGCGCCGTTCTTCGGCGGGAGCCTCGACGATCTGCGGACCGTGCGCGCGACCGCGAACGTGCCGGTGCTCTGCAAGGATTTCGTCGTCGATCCGTACCAGGTGTACGAGGCCCGTGCCGCCGGGGCGGATGCCATCCTGTTGATGCTCTCCGTTCTCGACGACGCCGCGTACGCCGCCTGCGCCGCCGCCGCGCGTGATGCCGGCATCACCACGCTCACCGAGGTGCACACCGAGGCGGAGCTCGCGCGGGCCATCGCGCTCGGTGCGCCGGTGATCGGGATCAACAACCGGGACCTCCGCACGCTCACGGTGGATCTCGACACGACGCGCCGTCTCGCGCCGCTCGTGCCGGCGGACCGGGTCACGGTCTGTGAGTCGGGCATCCGCACGCACGCGGAGGTGCGCGCCCTCGCACCGCTGGTCGACGCCTTCCTCGTGGGATCGGCGCTGATGGCTGAGCCCGATGTGCCGCTCGCCGTGCGTCGTCTGCGCTTCGGCCTTACGAAGATCTGCGGGCTGACGCGGCCCGCGGATGCGGTGGCGGCCCACGCGGCGGGGGCCACGCACGGCGGGCTTATCTTCGCCGAGCGGTCGCCGCGGCGGGTGACGATCACGCAGGCGATGACGGTGCGCGTGGCGGCCCCGCTGCAATGGGTCGGGGTGTTCGTGGACGCATCGGTCGCGACCATCACGGAAGCGGTGTGGACGCTCGGGCTCAGCGCCGTGCAGCTCAGCGGCGACGAATCGCCCGACGTGGTACGTGCCGTCCGCGCCGCGCTTCCGGCCACGGTGGAGGTGTGGAAGGCGCTGCGGGTGGGCGAGGCCCTCCCCGCCTTGCAGGTCGACGGCGCGGACCGCGTGCTGCTCGACACCTTCGTCGCCGGTCAGCACGGCGGCACCGGTCGCCGCTTCGACTGGCAGCTCCTCGCCGACCATCCGGACCGCCATCGCGTGATCCTCGCGGGCGGCATCACCCCCGACAATGCGAGCACCGCCGCCGCGCTCGGTGTCGGGGGCCTCGACGTCAACTCCGGGGTGGAGGTCGCCCCCGGTCAGAAGGATCCCGCTCGTCTCGCCCAGCTCTTTCGCGTCCTCGCCTCTCACGCTTCTCCCCCTGCACCCGATCGCATGAGCACGCTCGCATGATCCAGTCCGCCTACTACGGCCGTTTCGGCGGCAGCTTCGTCCCTGAGATCCTCGTTCCCGCGCTCGAATCGCTCGAGGCGGAGTTCCTGGCGGCGCAGGCCGATCCCGCGTTCTGCGCCGAGCTGGAGACCCTGCTCCGCACGTACGCCGGCCGCGCGACGCCGCTGTATCGCTGTCGCCACCTCGGCGCGGAGACCGGGTCGCGGATCTGGTTCAAGCGGGAGGATCTGTTGCACGGAGGCGCGCACAAGACCAACCAGGCGCTCGGGCAGGGGCTGCTCGCGCGCCGGCTCGGCAAGACGCGACTGATCGCCGAGACGGGGGCGGGCCAGCACGGCGTGGCGACCGCGCTCACGGGTGCGGTGCTCGGCCTTCCGACGCGGATCTATATGGGCGCCGCCGATATGGAGCGCCAGCAGCCGAACGTGCAGCGGATGCGGTTGATGGGCGCTGAGGTCGTGCCGGTGACGCAGGGCGGCGTGACGCTCAAAGCCGCGATCAATGAGGCGATGCGGGACTGGTCGGCTTCGTACCAGACCACCCATTACCTGCTGGGCACGGTCGCCGGGCCGCATCCCTTCCCGTTGATCGTGCGGGAGTTCCAGCGCGTGATCGGCCGCGAGGCGCGGGCGCAGTTCCTCGCGGAGACCGGGCGGCTTCCGGACGTGGTCGTCGCGAGCGTGGGTGGCGGATCGAACGCGATCGGGATCTTCACCGACTTCATCCCCGATGCCGACGTGCAGCTCGTGGGCGTGGAGCCCGCGGGGGAAGGGCTGCACACCGCGCGTCACGGCGCCACGCTGCAGCGCGGGCGGCCCGGCGTGCTTCACGGTTGCTACACGCAGATCCTGCAGGACGATGAGGGCCAGGTGCAGGAGTCGCACTCGATTTCTGCGGGGCTGGATTATCCGGGTGTCGGGCCGGAGCACGCGCAGCTGCAGGAGTCGGGCCGGGCGCGGTACGTGGGATGCACCGATGCGGAGGCGATGGCGGCGTTCTCGCTCGTCGCACGGAGCGAGGGGATCATCCCCGCGCTCGAGTCGGCGCACGCCGTGGCGGGTGCGCTCGAACTCGCGCGCACGTCGGACCGGCCCCTCGACATCCTCGTGAACATGTCCGGGCGCGGGGACAAGGATCTTGCCACCGTGTTGCGGTATCAGGCCGAGCAGGCGGACCGGGAGCCCATGCGTGCAGCCCATGCGGCCAACGCGGCCGATGCAGCGGGGAAGGTGGGTGCGGCGGTGATGACTGCCGTGGGAGGCACCGATGGGCGCTGATCGCTATGCGGCGATGTTCGCGCGCCTCACTGCGCGCGACGAGCTCGCCTTCGTGCCGTTCTTCGTGCTGGGCGACCCGTCGATGGAGGAGAGTGTGGCGCTCATCACGGCGGCGGTGGAGGCCGGGGCGGACGCGCTGGAACTCGGGCTCCCCTTCTCCGACCCCATCGCCGACGGGCCGGCGGTGCAGTCCGCTGTCACGCGCGCGCTCGATGCGGGCACGCGCATCTCCGCCTGCTGGCCGCTGATCCGCGCCGTGCGAGACGCACACCCGACCGTGCCGATCGGGCTGCTCGTCTACGCGAACCTCATCGTGCACGCGGGAGTCGAGGCGTTCGTCGCCCACTGTGCGGCGGCGGGGGTCGACTCGGTCGTGATTCCCGATGCCCCATCACTCGAGCAGACGTGGTTCGCCGAGGCCTTTGCGCAGGGCGGTGTGGCGCTGGCGCGGATCCTCCCGCCGGGCGCCGACGCGACGCGCGTGCGCGAGGTCGCGCAGTCGAGCGCGGGATACGTGTACGTCACGTCTCGCGGTGGCGTGACGGGAGCGGACGACACGTTGCAGGCGGATGCGTCGTCGGTGGTCGCAGCGCTCCGGGCGGCCGGGGCCGCGCCGGCGCTGCTGGGGTTCGGCATCGCCCAGCCCTCGCACGTCCGTGCTGCGCGGGCGATGGGGGTGGCGGGGGCGATCTCAGGCTCCGCGGTTGTGAGCCGAATCGGAGCGCACGATGGGCCTCCGGCTCGGCGCGAGGCGATTACGACGTTCGTGCGGGAGATGAAGGGGGCGACAGGCCGTTAGCCCACCGCGAACCACCCCATCGCCCCGCGTTCCGCGAGGTGCGCCTGGTGGGGATGGAACATGTAGCGACCGGCCGCGTCGAAGGTCAGCTCAAGCCGTGCGCGTTCGCCGAGGGTGAGCGCGACGACATCGGTGTGCTCGTCGGGTGTGGTGCCGGTGCCGGAGCGGAAGACGTCGAAGGTGCGGGCGTGCAGATGGAAGGTCGCGACGGGCTCATCCACGGTGAGGTTCGCGACGTAGAGCCGCACCGGCTCGGCGCGCCGGAGCTTGATGGGATGACGTGCGTGGAACCCGGCGACGCCATTCCATCCGAACGCGTCGGAGCGGCCATCGCCATCTATGTCGAACCCGCCGAGGAGGAGGACGCGCTCCTGTGCGGGCGGGAGCCAGCGCACCGGATCGACGATGAGCAGCCCGTAGAGCCCGCGACCGAGGTGCTGCACGCCCGGGGTGAGGTCGCAGTGGTACGGATAGATCCCCGCAGGACGCGGTTGCAGCACGTAGGTGCGCTCCCCCGCCGGAGGGATCGGTTCCCAGCCATCGCTCTCGGGGGCGTGCGCACCGTGCGTGTGGAGGTTGTGCGGGTGGCCGGTGAGGTTCCGCACGTGGAGGGTGAGCGTCTCCCCCTCGGTGACGCGGAGGACCGGCCCGGGGATGGTGCCATCGAAGGTCCACGCGTCGAGGGTCGCGCCGTCGGCGACGGCGACGGGGCGCTGCGTGATGGTGAGGGTGCGCGTGACGGGGCCACGCACGGGGGGCGGTGGGATCGTTGCGGCATCGAGCGCGGCGGGGCCGAGTGTGCGCGGTGGCTCGATGCCGTGGCCGTACGGGCCGTGTGCCATCGGGTCGGCGCCGCGCGGTCGGTCGGTCGCGGTGCGGAAGGCGGCGCGGGTCTGGCGCGCGACCGCGGTCGTCACGCCGGCGAGCGCGAGCGCACCCACAGCGCCCGCCGCACCGAAGAGGAGCTCACGCCGCGTGGGCACGCGTCACATCGCGCTGAAGCGGACGGCCACCGCGAGGGTGAGGCCGACCCAGGCGACGACGGCGGCGAGGGCGAGGCGCCAGACGCGACGCGCGGTCCGACCCGCGTGGATGTCGGCGCTCCCGCGCGTGCGGCGACGCAGGCGCAGATGCCACGCGACGAGGAGAACGAGGACGGCGCCGAGTCGGGCGAGGGAGAGGGGCATCCAGGCCTGGAGCGTCGCCATCGCGGTGTCGATGCGCGGTCGTGTCCCGGTGCGAGGGCTCATCGGTGTGCCGTCGGCGCGATAGGACGCAACGACCGAGTCGGTGATTGGCGGGAGCGGTGCGAGATCGACCTCGTTCGCCACGCTCGCATAGACGTCGACCGCCGGTGGTGCGGGCGCGCCGATCGGGTCGGGCATCGTCGGCTGCGGGGGCGGCACGGGCTGCGTCTTCCAGTCGGGATAGGTCGGCGCGCGGAGCCGCCACATGCGCATCGCGAGGGCGAGCGCCGGGACGAGGTCGTTCTCGTCGCCACGGCGCTTCACGACGGAATCGCCGAGGAGCTCACAGGCGAGGAACCGCGGGGCCGTGGTGACCGGGCCCTGCTGAGCGCCGATGCAGTTCTCCGTGCTCGTTGGGCCGCCGACGGAGACGTCGGCGCGGCCGGAGGCGAGGAAGCGATTGTCGAGGACGCGGTTCCCGATGGCGGGCCACCAGTGCGCGTCGATGAGCGGGGCGATCATCACGCCGTGGCCCGCGTGATCGAGGATGACGTTCCCCTCGACGACGTTCTCACGACCACCGCCGATGACGACGCCGTTCCCCCATGCGAGCGGGGAGAGTCCCGTGCCAGGCGCGGTGCGGCTGTTGTTCGCGTAGATGAGGTTCCCGCGGATGGTCGTGTGGTGCTGCGGCGGGTAGAGCTCGGTGTCGAGCGAGTTGGGGACGAGGCCACCGCGGTTGAACCGCCAGACACTGCTGAGGATGTGGAGGTCGCCGCTCGAGTTGGTGCCCGAGTAGCCGAGGGCGTTGTGTTCGGCGATGACGCGCCGGACCACGGCGCGGCAGGGATCGCACTGGCCGATGTAGAACCCCGCGTCGGGAGAACCGCTCGCGTAGCTGTCCTCGATCAAGCCGTCCTGGGAATCGAAGGCGTAGATGCCGTAGTCGCCGTTGTTGTACGCGGTGAGGTAGCGACCGCGATAGCCGGTGACGCCGGTCCAGAAGACGCCGTTGAAGGTGTGATTCCGCGCGGTGAGGTTCTCGACGGCGACACCATCAGCGAGGACGTTGAACCCATTCGGGCGGATGAACTCCCCGTCGACGATGACCGCATTGCGGTCGACGCCGCGGATCACGAGCGAGGGGGTCGTGACCTGCACCTCCTCACGGTAGACGCCCGAGTCGACGAGGATGAGGTCACCGGGGACCGCGGCATCGACCGCGGCCTGGATGGTGGTATGCTGCTGCGGCACCCGCCGCACAGTGCCGCTGGCGGTATCGACGGTCGCGAGCTTCCCGTTCGCACCGCCCTCATACGCGACGTCACCGACGACGACGGTACCGGCCATCCCCTGCCCGTCCTTGGTGCCGTGGTACGAGCAGTAGTAGGCGTAGACGCCGGGGGCGGCGAAGGTGAGGGACTGTCCGCCGCCCGGGGTGACGGCGGCGGTGTCGGCGCCGGCGGC
>DAISWY010000117.1:0-6223 GCA_036826135.1 Gemmatimonadaceae bacterium
GCGCCCCCTCCGGCGTCTCCTCCACCTCATAGTGGATCGGTACGGTGCGCTCGCGGATCTCCACCGCGCCCGGCAACGCCGCCCAGCGCGCGCGTACCTCATCCGACACGAAGGCCGCCGCCTCGAGGCGCAGCGGCGCGGCCCGGAACTGGTGCAGATCGTGTACGTCGCTGAGCGCGGCCTCGTACCACCCCGTCAGCTCGGCCAGCTGCAGGCGCGGCGTCTCGCCGCCGGAGCGGCGCCACGTCTCGCGGACGGCCTCAATCGCCTCGCGATTCCGCGGCACCGCCGGGTGCCGCGCCTCGCCGCGCGCGAGCGCCTCGGCGAGCACGCGGCGGATCTGCGGCGCCAGCTCGGCGGTAAAGTCGGCCAGCGGCTCGCGCTCGTGCTCGAGGGTGAAGCCGAAGTAGGTGAGGCCGCGTTCCAGCGCGAGGGGCCGGTCGCGCTTCGAGGGGTCGTACGCCACCCGCGGCACCTGCCGCACCGCATGCCGCCGGACGAGATCCATCGGGAGCTGCGTCCCCTCGATCGCCGCGCGCGGCACACCGAACTTGTCGGCGAAGTAGCGCAGCGTCCCCGCCACCGCGCCCCAGCTCCCACAGACGCTCGTCTTCGAGACCCGCGCCTCGTCCCCCGTCGCGGTCTCCTCGTCGATCACCAACTGGAACGGCATGATCCGCGCGAGGAGCTCCACGAAGCGCCGCTCGATCGCCGGCGTCGTGCGCGGCATCGTGGTCGGGAGCGGGACCCCGACCGACCGATGGATACTCGCCATCGCGAGGGCCGCATCCTCGATCGCCTTCACGAGCACCCCGCGCCCCTCCGCCCAGCGCTGCACGCTCTCGTCGAAGAGGTGTCGCGGCAGCCCATACACCTCCCCCACATACCCGCACCGCGCGAACGCCTCGGCGTAGACGTTGTACGTCGTGAGGTGATCGCTCCCCGCGACGACGAGCCCCGCGAGGTCGCGGTCCTCGCGCGTCATCCGGTGGAGCGACTCGATGCTCGCCATCACGCTCACATAGGGGAGGAGCGCGTCGTCGCAGTGCACGAGCAACTCCGCCCACGGCCGGTCGACGGGCATCGCCTCCACCTGCCGCCCGTACGGCGTGAGCCGATCGCCGTCGATGATCCCGCGTCCACGCAGGAAGGTCACCGCGTCGCGATACGACCGCGTGTCGAGCGGCACCGGGAGGTCGAGCGCGTCGGCGCGGACGCCGAGGGCGGCACAGGTCAGCGCCACACGCTCCGAATCCCCCGCGAGCTGGAAGTCGGGCGCGGTCGGCTCGAGGCGATCGAAGCGCAGGTCGCGGTCGGAGAGGAGGAAGACGCGCCCCCCGGCCACGCGCCCGTGGACGCGCCCCGCCATCTGCAGAATCTCGTTCGCGCCGAGGTGGAGCTTGGTGAGGACGTTGCGCCCGTGCTCGACGACGTTCGCGAAGCGCGTGTCGTCGATCACCACGGTGTCGAGCCCGCGCACATTCAGTGCGCTCTGTCCCGCCGCCGTCATCGCGAGGAGGAAGGGCTTCTCCACCTCCCCCTCGAGGAAGGGACGGATGGCGCGGATCGGCTCGCCGCCGTGATAGAACGCCACGTTCAGCCGCGGGTAGCGCGCCCCGACATCGGCCGCGACGGCCTCGACCGCCGCGCGGGTGGGCAGAAAGACGCCGACCCCGCGCCGCTCCTTGATCACCTGCTGCAGGAACCGGTCGTCGAGGAAGCGTGTGGGGGGCTTCCGCTCCACCACCACGCGCGCGGCCTTCGCCGGGTCGAACGCACTCGACTCGATGACCTCGGCGGCGTGCAGATACCGCGCGTAGAACGACGGATCGACCGTCGCGCTAAGCCAGAGGAACCGGCATCCCGTGCGCTTGCCGAGCGCGAGGCAGAGCTCGAGCTCGGCACTCGTCTGATGGATCTCATCCACCACCAGCGTGTCGTGCGGGCGGATCGCGCCGTCCTGGAACCACCGTCGCGCGATCCCCGTGGTGACGATGACGACGTTCCAGCTCGGCGTCTCAGGGGTCGCCTCGCGCTCGCGGTTCACGACGCCGACGCGCAGCGTGTCGGTGTCGAGGAGGACGTGGGCGAGCGGGCGGACGGCGAGGGTCTTCCCCGTCCCCGTGCCGGCGACGATGCCGAAGCCCGGCCGCGGGCGGTCCGGCGACTCTGCGATGCGCTCGGCGAGCGCGGTCAGCTCGGCGCCGCGGGTCTTCCAGAGCAACGTCTCGAGCTCGAGCCCGAAGGCGAGCTCGATGGTCTCGCAGGCCGCGCGGGTCGGCGCGATGACGATGAGGCGGCCCCGGGCATCACCCGACCGGACGAAGGCGTCGTGGTCCGGAGGGAGGTAGCGGTCCTGGACGGACCGCGGGGTGCCGGAGGGTGCGGTTACGGGCGACGCTCCGCGGGCGGCCGAGGCGACGACGGGGCGGCCGACTTGGCGGGCGACGCTGCGGCGGATCCCGCGGACGCCTTCGCGGGCGCACGACGCGAGCGGGTCGCCTCGTCCGTGGCACGTGCCGCCGCGCGCGAGGTCGTCGGGGTCGTGCGCTCGAACGCCTCGTCCTCCTCCCGGAGCGGCGGACCATACAGGACCACCGCGTTCGCGGGCTTCAACCGGAGCGCCGTCGCACAATCGGTCGGGGCGGGCTGCTGCGTGGCGGGCACCTCCTCCATCCAGACGCGGCACTTCCCGGCGGGCGGGAGGAGATGGACGGGGACCGCCGGCGTGGCGGCGCGGGCACCGGCAGGCGCGGCCGGGGCGGTCACAGAGACGCCCCGGACCTGCGCCGCGAGGAGGGAGGGAGCGCCGACGGCGAGGAGGAGGGCGAGCGAGCGGACGAGTCGCACGGGCGGGCGGGTGAGGAGACGCCCCGTCATACCCGTCGGGCGCGCGAGGGTTCGCCGGACCGGCACTGTCAGTCCCCGAAGCTGATGCCGCAGGCGCGCGCCGTGCGCACCACGTCGTGATGCGGGTCCACCCGCTTCGATTCCTTCAGCACCTCGACGATCGGCACCGTCACGATGTTCGGCGTCTGTAGCGCCACCATATGCCCCCACTTCCCGTCCGCCACCGCCTGCGTCGCCGCCGCACCGAAGCGCGTCGCGAGGAAGCGGTCGTACCCGGTGGGCATCCCCCCGCGCTGCAGGTGGCCGAGGACGAGCGCGCGGCACTCCTTCCCGGTCCGCGCCTGGATCGACTTGGCGAGGCGATGCGCGATCCCGCCGATGCGCGGCGCCTGCCCCGGCATCGACTCGCCGATGATCGAGGTCTCGCCGTGCTCGTCCGTCGCGCCCTCCGCGACCACGACGATCGCGAACTTCCGACCGCTCCGGTCGCGCTCCATGATCGTCTCGCAGACGTGGTCGAGCCGCCACGGGATCTCGGGGAGCAGCACCACGTCGGCGGAGCCCGCGACCCCCGAGTGCAGCGCGATGAACCCCGCATCGCGCCCCATCACCTCGAGCACCATCACGCGGTCATGGCTCTCGGCCGTCGTCTGCAGCTTGTCGATCGCCTCGATTGCGGTCTGCACCGCCGTGTCGAAGCCGAACGTCGTGACCGTGCAGGAGACGTCGTTGTCGATCGTCTTCGGCACGCCGACGATGCGCATCCCCTTGTCCACCAGCTTCTGCGCGATGGCGAGCGACCCATCGCCGCCGATCGAGATCATCGCCTCAATCCCGAGGTTGCGCGCGTTCTCGACCATCTCGTCGGAACGGTCGACGCTCACATACGACCCATCCGGCTGCAGGCGCGGGAAGTCGAACGGGTTCCCGCGATTGGTGGTGCGGAGGATCGTGCCGCCAAGGTGACCGATGTTGCGCACCGACTCGACGGTGAGCGGGACGATCTCGTCGTCGCCGAGGAGGCCGGCGTAGCCGCGCTTGATGCCGAGCACCGACCAGCCGCGCGAGAGGGCGGAGAGCGTCGCGGCACGGATGACGGCGTTGAGGCCCGGGGCGTCGCCGCCGCCGGTGGAGATCGCGATGCGCATCAGGAGCTGGGGACGGGAATCAGAGGGGGGAGGACGTGGAGGTCAGGGCTGGGCGCGCAGGAGGGCGATGATCTCCCCCGGTCGCGCGTGCCGTCCCGTCGCCCGCTTGGAGAAGACCAGCCGGTCGCCGAGGGTCACCTCGAAGACGCCGCCGCCAGAGGGGATCATCCCCACCTCGGCGTCGGGCCAGGTCTCTCGAATTGCGGCCGCCAGACCGACGGCCCGTGCCTCGTAGTTTCAGACGGTGCAGTACTCGATCGTGATTCGCATCTGCGCAACTTATCGAGGATAGGGGACCCCCGCGAGGTTCGCGAGGCGCGCGATGGTCGTGTCCTGCCGCGCCACGACACCGCGCAGCGAGTCGAGCTGGAACTGGAGGTCGGCGGACCGGCTCCCGAGCTCCTCGAGGGTCGTAGTGAGGTCGAGCTGCGCTTGGGCCTCGTCGAGCTGCGCCTGCGGATCCCGATAGCAGCCGATGGTGAGCGCGGAGACGCCGAGGAGCGTGACGCGGGTCCAGGACCGAGCCGCGGAGCGCGGACGGCGGGCGAATGACGGGACGGGGGCGGAGCGCGGCATCGGAACGGTACCGGTGGCGTGGTGGGGATGAGGGCGACCCTCCGGAATGTACGCAGCGTGGACGGGTCCCCCACCGGAGCCGTCGATGTCCCGCGGATTCACCCTGTTGGAGCTCGTCGTCACCTGCGCGCTGATCGGGCTCTTCGCCTCGGTCGCGCTCCCGCGCACGGGGGGCGCGCTCGACCGCCTCCGTGTGACGCAGGCCGCCGAGGCGGTGGCCGGGGCGGTGCACCTCGGCCGCACCGCCGCGATCGCGCGTTCCAGCTACCTGCGGGTGATCGTCGACGAAGCCACGGCCTCGATGCGGGTGGAGGGAGACCGTGACACGGTCCTCGTGCGGTCGGTCGGTGCGGACCATCGCGTGACGCTGCGCGCCACGCGCGACACCATCACCTACGCGCCATCGGGGCTCGGCTACGGCCTGGCGAACACGACGATCGTCGTCGCGAGCGGGGCGCGCGCGGAGACGGTGACGGTGAGCCGGCTCGGGCGGGTGCGGACGAGCTGGTGAGCGTGGGGCGCCGGGGCATGCCCCCGGCGATGACTCAGGCGTCCGCGCGCGTGGCGGCGCGGCGGCGCCCCGCCTCAGGTCCCGAAGTCGAACCCCGGGACCGAGATGCGCGCGATCTCCTGCCCGATCACCCGCTCGATCGTCCGGACCATCCCGATCTCGTCGGCGCACATGAAGGTGAAGGCATCCCCCTCCTTCGCCGCGCGCCCGGTGCGCCCGATCCGGTGCACGTAGTCCTCCGCCTGCTGCGGCACGTCGAAGTTGATGACGTGCGTGATGCCGGAGATGTCGAGCCCGCGCTGCGCGATGTCGGTCGCGACGAGGAGCTTCGTCTCCCCCGCCTTGAAGCGCGCGAGCGCCTGCTCCCGCTGCACCTGCGTCTTGTCGGCGTGGAGCGCATCCGCGGCGTAGCCGGCGTCCTCGAGATGCCGCACCACACGGTCCGCGCCGTGCTTGGTGCGCGTGAAGACGAGCACCGAGTCATCGGCCCCCGCCTCGCGCAGCAGGTGCACGAGGAGGTCCATCTTCTTGTGCTTCGGCACGGGGTAGACGCAGTGCCGCACCGTCGCCGCGGCCTGCGAGCGCCGCCCCACCTGCACGACCTGCGGCTTCCGCAGGTACTTCCGCGCGAGCGCCTCGACCTCAGGGGGCATCGTCGCCGAGAAGAGGAGGGTCTGCCGATACGGATGGATCTGCGCGACGATCCGGTTGATCTGCGGCGCGAATCCCATGTCGAGCATCCGGTCCGCCTCGTCGAGGACGAGCACCTCGAGGTCGTCGAAGACCACGTGCTGCTTCTCGAGATGGTCGATCAGACGGCCGGGTGTCGCGACGATGATGTCGACGCCGTTCTTGAGCGCGGTCGTCTGCGCCTCGTACCCGACGCCGCCGTAGACGGAGATGACGTCGAGGCCGGTGCCGCCGCTGTACTTGCGGATGCTCTCCTCGACCTGCTGGCAGAGTTCGCGCGTCGGCGTCAGGATGAGCGCCCGCGTGCGCGTCGCCCCGCCCATCAGCCGCTCGATGATCGGGATCGTGAAGGCGGCGGTCTTCCCGGTGCCGGTCTGCGCGAGCCCCATCAGGTCGCGCCCCTTGAGCGCGAGCGGGACGGCCTGCGCCTGGATCGGCGTGGGCCGCG
>DAISWY010000118.1:0-6153 GCA_036826135.1 Gemmatimonadaceae bacterium
AGCCGCTCGAGACCGGGGTAGGTCGAATCCCACTGGTTCGTGTTGTCCTTGATCCGCACGCGGTACTGCCCGGGCGTTGAGGCGATGAGATCGTCCCAGCGACCCACCCAGGCGACCCAATCCCCCTTGGTCGGGCTCCCCTCCGCCATGTCGCGGAAGGTCACGACGAGCCGACCGTCACGCGCGTACTGGGCGGTGTGGCGGTCCCCGGTGAGCGCGCGGTCCATTGGGCGCGGGGTGCTCCAGGTGCGTCCTTCGTCGGTGGTGACCATCACGTGGGACTCGCTGCGGCGCCGGTTCTCGCGCAGCAGCAGGGCGAGCGTGCGGCCATCCGGCGACCGGACGGCGCCGGGCTCGCACAGGTGGATCTCGGTGCCACGCCAGATCTCGCGCGGCGCCTCCCACGTCCGTCCGCCGTCACGCGACCGCACCTGGAATAGCCGGAACGTCCCCTCGGCTTTCCCGCCCGCGCGGAAGAAGCGGCCGTCGTCGTGGAAGAAGGCGAGGAGGGAGCCGTCCGCCATCGGTACGACCGAACCCATCACGACGATGCCGCCCCAGTCGCCGATCGGTGCGAGCGGGGTCCAGGTGCGTCCCTCGTCGTCGCTCGAGGCCATCCGTGCGGGGTGCAGCCCCGAGAAGAGCAGGATGCGATGGCCGCCGGTGACCGGGTCTGGGACGCGGAAGAGTGTCGGCGTCTCCTTCGACGTCGTCCAGTTGGCCGGGGTGGGGAGGCGGTCGCTCCAGGTGCGCCCACCATCCTGGCTCCGCTTGAGGATGATGGCCCCTTCGCCGTGGCCCTTCGGGTACGCGGCGAGGATGGTGCGGCCGTCGCCGAGGAGGATGGTGGAGACGTGGCCGAGGTACTGACCGGCCTCCCGGTCGACGACGACGTGGCGACCGACGTCGCGGTCAAGGTCGACGAAGCGGGAGTCTTGCGCGAGGGCGGGGCGTGGGGCGGCGGTGAGCGCCACGAGCGCGAGGCGCGCCAGGCGTGTGACCACGGGGCCCGCGGCGCTGGCGGCGTGGAGTGCGAGACGGATCGCAGGGGCGTGGCGGGTATGGAGCGCAAGGGAGCGTGGCATGGCGTCCATCTTACCGGTCGCCTGTGCGGGCGGTAACCTCTTCGCATCCACCCTCCGGTCGAGGTCAAGATGCGCTCGTACTCCTTGTTGTCCCGCCGATGGGCCGTGTTGACGGCCCTCTCCCTCATCGCCACCAACGGGCAGGCACAGGCCGGCGCCGCGCCGGGCGCCGCTCCGGCGGTCGCCTCAGCCGCAGCGCGCCCCGCCGCCGATCAGTGGCGCGGCCTCCACTGGCGCAACATCGGCCCGGAGGGGAACCGCTTCTCCACCGCGGCGGGCGTCGTCGGCGACCCGCTCACCTACTTCGTCGGCTCCGCCTCGGGCGGCGTCTGGAAGACGACCGACGGCGGCGTGAACTGGCGCCCCACCTTCGACGCCCATCCGGTGCAGTCGATCGGCGCGCTCGCCGTGGCGCGCTCGGACCGCAACGTGGTCTGGGCCGGAACCGGTGAGGCGCACATCCGGAGCCACATCTCGGTCGGGCAGGGGATCTACAAGTCGACCGACGGCGGCGAGAGCTGGCAGCTGATGGGGCTCGAGAAGACGGCGCGGATCGCGCGGATCGTCATCCATCCCACGAACCCCGACGTCGTCCTCGCCTGTGCCCTTGGTCACGCCTACGGCCCGCAACAGGAGCGCGGCGTCTTCCGCACCACGGACGGTGGGGCCACCTGGACGCGCGTGCTGTTCGTCGATGAGAACACAGGGTGCTCCGACCTTGCGATGGACGCGACGAACCCGCGCGTCCTCTTCGCCGGGATGTGGCAGATCGAGATTCGCACGTGGGGCCGTACGAGTGGTGGTCCCGGGAGCGGTCTCTTTGTCTCTCGCGATGGCGGGGCGACGTGGACGCGCCTGCGCGGCAATGGGCTGCCGACCAAGCCGCACGGCAAGGTCGCGCTCGGGCTCTCCGCCTCGGATCCCAATCGCGTGTATGTGATGATCGAGACGGGGGACGGTATCCCGTGGAACGGGCAGGAGACCGAGAGCGGGCAACTCTGGCGCTCCGAGGATGGCGGTCGGCGCTGGGCCCTCGTGAGCCGTGACCGCAATGTGATGGGGCGCGCGCACTATTACTCGCGGATGGCGGTCGCCCCGGATGATCCTGACGAGGCGTACTTCCTCACGGCCTCCTACAGCCGCACGATCGATGGGGGGCGCACCGTCGAGGTCCTCGGCCGGGGGCAGGCGCCGGGCGGTGACCACCACGACATTTGGATCGACCCCACCAACGCCGACCGGCAGATCGTCGCGCACGACCAGGGGCTCTCGATCACGCAGAATCGCGGGCGCAGCTGGTACCGTCAGCGCCTGAGCAACGCGCAGATCTATCACGTCACGGTCGACAACAACATCCCGTACAACGTCCTCGGCAACAAGCAGGACGAGCCCACCTATCGCGGCCCGAGCAACTCCCGGCTCGCGGGCGGGCGGATCCTGCGCGGGATGTGGCACGCCGTGGGTGGTGGCGAGAGCGGGTGGGCCACGCCCGACCCAGTCGATCCGAACATCATCTGGTCCACCGCCTCGGGGTCGGGGATGGTCGGCGGCATCGTCGTGCGGTTCGAGGAGGACCGCCGGATGTTCCGGACCGTGGAGGTCTGGCCGCAGCAGTCCAACGGACCGGCGGAGGGGGTGAAGTACCGCTTCGTCTGGGACGCGCCGCTCACCATCTCGCCGCACGACCACAACACCGTGTACACCGGGAGCCAGCACGTGCACCGGACGCGGAACGGCGGCCAGAGCTGGGAGGTCATCTCGCCGGACCTCACGCTGAACGATCGCTCGCGGATGGGGAGCTCGGGTGGGCTCACCCCGGACAACATCGGCGTCGAGTACGCCGGTGTGGTGTACGCCATCGCCGAATCTCCCGTGGAGAAGGGGCTGATCTGGGTCGGGACGAACGACGGGCTTGTCCAGCTCTCTCGGGACGATGGGAAGACCTGGACGAATCTCACCAAGAACCTGCCGAACCTCCCGGTCTGGGGGTCGGTGCGCAGCATCCATCCGTCGAAGTACGACGCGGCGACGGCGTATCTGACGGTGGATTTCCATCAGGTGAACAACCGCGATCCGTTCGTCTACCGCACGACGGACTACGGCCGTACCTGGAAGGCCATCACCACGGGCCTCCCGCGCAACAACCTCAGCTATGCGAAGGTGATCCTCGAGGACCCGGTGCGCCGCGGCCTCCTCTACCTCGGCCTCGAGAACGGCATCTACGTGTCGTTCGACGCGGGAGAGAACTGGCTCCCGCTGCAGAACGACCTCCCGGCGGCGCCGGTGTCGGGGATCCAGGTGCAGACGCACTTCAATGACCTGGTCATCTCCACCTATGGCCGCGGCTTCTACATCCTCGACGACGTCACGCCGCTGCAGCAGCTCACCCCCGAGGTGATGGCCTCGGCGGTCCACCTGTTCCAGCCGCGCGCGGCGTACCGCTTCCGGAACATCACGGCCCCCTCGAGCACCTACGACGATCCCACGACCGGGGAGGACCCGCAGTACGGGGCCTCGCTCAACTACTGGCTGAAGGCGCCGGCGGCCGAGGCCCCGAAGGTCGAGATCCTCGACGCCGCGGGTCGGGTGGTTCGCACGCTTCGCGGCCCGAACACGGCGGGGATCAACCGCCTGCACTGGGACCTCCGGGACGAGCCCGGGAAGGCGGTGCGTCTCCTGACGCCGCCGATGTACGTGCCGGATGTGGTGGTGCCGGCGCAGGGCCGTGAGGCACCGGGCACCTCACGGATCTCGCTGCTCATGGCGCCGGGCACGTACACGGTGCGCCTCACTGTGGGCGGTGCCACGCAGACGCGGAGCCTGGAGGTCCGGAAGGACCCGAATGCCGCGGGGACGGTGGCGGAGATCGAGCAACAGCTGCGGATGACGGCGGCGATCCGGTCTGAGATGGATCGGGCGGCCGACGCCGTGGCGCGGATCGAGTCGGTGCGCATCCAACTCGAGGCGCTCGGTCGCGCCGTGTCCGACGCCGAGGTCCGGCGGGCGGCGCAGGCCCTCGGCGCAAAGCTGGTCGAGGTGGAGATGAACCTCGTCGACCTGCGGCTGACCGGAAACGGCCAGGACGGTGTGCGGTTCGGCAGCAAGTTGATCGCCAAGCTTGGGTACCTCGCGAACGGGCTCGGGAACGGGGACTTCCGTCCCACCGACCAGCAGGCGGAGGTGCAGGGGATCCTCGCGCAGCAGCTGCGCGAGCACCTGACGCAGCTCGATGCGATCCTGGGGACCGATTTGCCGGCCCTCAATGCGCTGCTCCGGCAGAAGGGTGTCGAGCCGGTGGGAGGCGCCCCCGCGATCGTGCCCTGAGTTCGGGGCGGTCCATCCAGCGGCCCCCGTCCCGGAATCCGGGGCGGGGGCCGCTGTCTTGACAGGGTATCTGGTCAGCCACATTGTTTGTTCGGCTATCGAACAAAGCGGGGTGTTGTGTACCCCGCCGTTGGGTGCTGTCCGGATCCTCTCTCCTGGAGTTCCCCATGCGTGCCCCCCGCCTGTCCGTCGCTCTTCTGTCGGCCCTCCTCGCCCTCTCCGCCTGCGAGCGTGATGGTGGCACCGGGCCGGCCCCGATGCCCAACGACCCGAAGGTCTTCATCGATGGCTTCGCCGAGGGCGTGAGCTGGCAGGCCTTCGAGGGGTCCCTGTACACCGCGATGTCGATCGACAACACGGTGAAGTACCGGGGCACGAACTCTTTGAAGATCGTGGTGCCAAACGCCGGCGACCCGAATGGAGGCTACTCGGGTGGGGCGTTCGTCGCCGATGTCGGTCGCGACCTCTCGGCCTACGATGTGGTCTCGTTCTGGGCGAAGGCCAGCGTCGCCGGGACGCTCAACGTGGCCGGGCTTGGAAACGACAACACGGGCGCCTCGCAGTACACCGCTGAGCGGTCCGCGCTGGCCCTGACGACGTCGTGGCAGAAGTACACCATCGCGATTCCGCTCGCGGCGAAGCTCACCGACGAGAAGGGGCTCTTCTACTTTGCCGAGGGCCCCGAGAACGGCCAGGGCTACACCATCTGGCTCGACGACATCCAGTTCGAGACGCTCGGTACGCTGACCAACCCGCGGCCGGCGATCAGTGGCGGTAGCTATGAGCAGGAAGTCGGGGATTCGCGCGTGATCACGGGCACGACTCTGACTGTGGCGGTTGGTGGGGTCGACCAGACCGTGGCGGCGTCGGCCGGCTACTTCACCTTCAGTTCCTCGAACACCGCCGTCGCGACCGTGACGAACGGGGTGATCAGCGTGGTCGCGGCGGGCTCGGCCACGATCACCGGCAGCCTCGGTGCCGTGTCCGCGTCGGGGAGTATTGCCCTGACGTCGGCCGCCCCGCCGGCGGTGGCCGCACCGACGCCCACGCGTGTCGCGGCCGACGTGATCTCGCTCTTCAGCGGCGCGTACACCAACCGCGCGGTTGACACGTGGTCGGCCGTCTGGGACCAGGCCGACGTGGCCGATGTGACGATCGCGGGGAATGCCGCGAAGAAGTACACCAACCTCTCGTACGCGGGCATCGAGTTCACGACCACGCCGATTGACGCCACGCAGATGACAGGGCTACACCTCGACCTCTGGGTGACGCAGGCGGCCGGGTTCAAGGTGAAGCTCGTCGACTTTGGCGCCAATGGCGTGTTCGGTGGCGGCGACGACAAGGAGCACGAGATCACCCTGAGCACCACCTCGAGCCCGGTCATCGCGACCGGGACCTGGAACTCGGTGGACATCCCGTTCTCGGCGCTCACCGGTCTGACGACACGCGGGAAGCTCGCGCAGCTGATTATCTCGGGGAGCCCGACGGCGTACCTCGACAACGTCTACTTCTACAAGGCTCCGCCGCCGGCCGGCCCGCAGGTCTCGGCGCCGACCCCGGCGAACGCCGCGGCCACGGTCATCTCGCTCTTCAGCAACGCCTTCTCCAACCGGCCCAACACGACCTGGTCGACCGGCTGGGATCAGGCGGACGTCGCGGACGTGGCGCTCGGAAGCGACAGCTTGAAGAAGTACACGAATCTGGTCTTTGCCGGCATCGAGCCGGCGACGCCGGTCAACGGCTC
>DAISWY010000119.1:0-6133 GCA_036826135.1 Gemmatimonadaceae bacterium
CCTTCGGATCGCGCCCGAGGAGACGCGGGAAGGCGGGCGGCATCCCGGCGCCGTCCGCGGCGTGGCACATCGCGCACTGCGCCGCGTAGAGCACTGCACCTTCCGCGGCGCTCCCCTGGCCTTCGGGGAGCGCCGCGCCGGAGGCGTCGATATCGGTGTCGAGTGACGCGACGAACTGCGCGTCCGCGGGACGGCCGAGGCCGTAGCGTATCGCGGGGTCGGCGGCGCCCTCCGCGGTGTGGTCACCGCCGCACGCGGCGAGGACGAGAGGCAGCAGGAGCGTGAGTCGACGCATCGCTCAGGTCTCCCCGTGGAAGGTGACGGCGCCATCCCGGGCGACCTGCCACCCCACGATCTGGTTGAAGTGGTAGTCGGTGCCGATACCGCGGCGCTCGATCAGCGCGGTACGCGTCGGCTGCACCTCGCCCGTCTCGTCGGTCGCGCGCGAGAGGAGGGTCGCCGCCTCGCCGCGCCACTCCCACATATGCTGGAAGCGCACCGGCGCCTTCGGACGCACCTCACCGAGCAGCTCGGCCTCGTGCCAGCGACGACCGCCGTCGACGCTGACCTCGACCTTCGTGATGCGGCCGCGTCCCGTCCACGCGAGCCCGTGCACCGCGTGCCACCCCTGTGCGGCGATGCGGCCGGGGTGCGACGGGCTGGTGATGATCGACTTTGCCTGCTGCGCGAAGGTGAACATGTCGGCTTTGTGGTCGAGGCGCGGGTCGGTGTACTTCGCCGTCTCCCAGCGCGTCATCCAGGGCTCGGCGCCGAGCTCGAGCCGGCGCAGCCACTTCACATTGATGTTCCCCTCCCAGCCTGGGAGGAGGAGGCGGATCGGGTACCCCTGTGCCGGCCGGAGCGGTTCGCCGTTCTGCGCCCAGACGACCATCGCGTCCTCCCACGCCTTCGCGATCGGCACCGAGCGCGTCATCAGGCAGGCATCGCCGCCCTCGGCGAGGAACCACTTCGCCTCCGGCTTCGCCCCCGCCTCGCGGAAGAGCGTCGCGAGCGGCACGCCGGTCCACTCCGAGGTGGAGAGCATCCCTGAGACCTTCTGCGCCGTCATCTCGGGCTTCGGCTCGCGGAACGCCGCGCGCCCGTTGCCGGAGCATTCGATGAAGTAGGTCTTCACCGTCTGCGGGAAGCGCTTCAGGTCGTCGAGCGAGAAGGTGAGCGGGCGTTCGACGAGCCCGTGGATCGTGAGGGTGTGCCGCTCCGGGTCGAGCGCGGGGATCCCCGCGTGATGCCGCTCGAAGTGCAGGTCCGACGGCGTGATCACGCCGGTGAGGTCCTGCAGCGGCGTGTACGAGCTCCCGACCGTCTCGCCGTATGGGGCGCGGCTCGGCGTCTCGAACGGCGAGCGTTCGCCAAGTGGGGAGGTCGCTGCGCCCTGCAGCTTGGTCGCGTCGTCGGGGACGATGGGGCGTGCCGGCGCGGCTTCCTGGCTGTCGAGCACGCCGGGAAGTCCGGCGAGGACCGCGCCCCCGAGGGCGCCGGCCGTGCCGGTGAGGAGCGCGCGACGCGTGAGGGCGGACCCCTCGGGTCCGGTCGTGCGGCGGCGACTCACTGCGCGCCCCGGCCGATCACCGGCGGGTTCGGGACGACGGCGCCGCGCGGGTTCGCACGCGGGAGCAGCGTCGGCGCATTGAACGCGGCGTGCCCCTTGGTGGCATACGGCACGTCGGTGGGGGCGCCCCCCATCGGCCAATCGTCTTCCTTGCCGGGGGAGTCGGGGCGCGGGTGCGAGTTGATGTACGACGAGAGGTCGAAGGCTTCCTGCGGCGTGAGGGAGCCCGGGGCCGTCTGCGGCATGTTGTGCATGATGAAGCTCGCCGCGCGCTCGAGGCGGGCCATCGAGGCACCGATCGAGTAGGACTTCGCGCCCCAGAGGGCGGGGATCGGCCCGTTGCCCGCGCCGTCGGCGCCGTGGCAGGTCACACAGGTCTTCGCCGTGTAGAGCGCCTCCCCGCGCGCGACGTCGCCCACGAGGGTGTCGGTCATCGAGATCAGGCCGTCGGCGCCGGCGATCTTGGTCCCGACCGGCACGTCCTTCGAGATGAAGGCGAGATAGGCGAGGATGTCGGTCATCTCGCGACTGCCCACGGGAATCGCGTTGCCGGCGAGGGAGCGAGTGAAGCAGTAGTTCACGCGGTCGGCCAATGCGATGACCGTACCCGAGCGCGCCATATACTTGGGGAATCGCGCGTGCGAGCCGGTGAGGGGGGCCGCCTTGGGGTCGAGGCCGTCGTCCTGATGGCAGCTCGTGCAGCGGAGATTGGAGGTCGCGTAGGCCGGGAGGCTCTCCGGGGTGAAGCGGAGGAGGTAGAGCCCGCGCTTGATGGAGGCGCCCATCGAGTCCGTGGGGATATCCGCCTCGCGCTTGGGCTGCCAGGCGGCCTCAGTGAAGACGACGGCGGAGGCCGCGTGGGCGGCCGTGGCGGTCTCCTCGCGGGCGCCGCAGGCGGTCATTGTGAGGCCGCCGGCGAGGACGAGGGTGACGCGGGTGAGGGATCGCATCGGGCGGAGCGCTCCGGTGGGGTGGAGGGGGGATGTTCAACTGTATGCCGATATGGTTATACGATCCACCGGCGATGGGCGCAAGAGCGACGGGGCGGGCCCCGGTGAGGGACCCGCCCCGTCGCACCTCCGGGATTCCCCGGCGCGGTGACTCAGTGCTTCATCAGCCCCGCCACGCTGAACTCCACGTTGTGCGTCGCGCGGATCCCCCAGATGCCATCCGTGGTCGTGAGCTTGTCGGCGGCGACGAACTGCGCGCGCTCGAGCGTCCGCACCACCTGGCCGTTCACCACGCAGCTCGCCTGGCCGCCGCGCACGCGCCAGCCGACGGTGTTCACCGCCTGCCCCGTCGTCGCGTCGGCCTTCTTGATCGCCGGGTGCGCCGTGGTGGCCACAATCGTCGAGACCGTCGCGCCGCGGAAGGTCTTGATCGCGTAACTCCCCGTCCCGTAGACGATGCAGTACATCAGCGTCTCGGTGTCGGATTCGAGCCCCTGCCCGCCGATGAAGATCCCGTACGAGTGCGGGTGCGCGGCGGTCATCTTGTGCTCGGTGAAGGTCCCCATCACCTCGTAGTCACCCGAGACGGTGTTCGCCGGGTTCCAGAAGATCCCGGCGGGCCCCACCGAGGCGCGGAAGCCGCGCCCCTCGGCGACGAAGCGCGAGTCGTTGATGGTCTTCCCCTGCGAGAGGGCGCGGCGGTCGATCCGGCCCTTCCAGCCGGCGACCTTGATGCCACCGTCGGCGACGGAGCGGTCGGCGTCGTCCTGCGCGCGGGCGGTGGCGGGGAGAACGAGTGCGGCGAGCAGCAGGCTCGCGAGGATCCGGGAACGCATAGGAGTCTCCTGAGGAGGGTCGAGGGCAAGGCTTCTGTCGGGTCTACCCTCGAACCATAATAGGCGGACCGATGCCCATCGACCGTCGCACCTTCGACCGCCGGACCTTCCTCACCGCCGGACTCACCGGGGGTCTCCTTGCCGCATCCGAGACGCGCCGCCTGCTGGCGCAGGGTGCCCCGTGGCCTCATGTGATGGATGCGGCGGAAACCCCGCGGACCGTCAACACGCTCGGCGGTGGCATTCCCGTCCCGACGCCCGCACAGCTCGCCTGGCAGCGGGACGAACTCGCGATGTTCATCCACTTCGGCGTGAACACCTTCACCGACCGCGAGTGGGGGGATGGGAAGGAGTCGCCGGCGATCTTCGCCCCCACCGCGCTCGACGCGCGGCAGTGGGCGCGCACCGCACGTGCGGCCGGGTTCAAGGCGATGATCCTCACCGCCAAGCACCACGACGGCTTCTGCCTCTGGCCCACCGCGACCACCACGCACTCGGTGGCGTCGAGTCCGTGGCGCGACGGGCAGGGGGACCTCGTGCGCGAGTTCGTGGAGGCGTGCCGCGCCGAGGGGCTCAAGGTGGGGCTCTATCTCTCCCCATGGGACCAGAACCATCCCACGTACGGTGATTCGCCGCGCTACACCGCCGTGTACGAGGCACAGCTCACCGAACTCCTCACGCGGTATGGTGCGATTCACGAGGTCTGGTTCGACGGCGCCAATGGCGAGGGGCCGAACGGCAAGCGGCAGGTCTACGACTGGCCGCGGACCTGGGCGCTCGTGCGCCGGCTGCAGCCCGAGGCGGTGATGTTCTCCGACGCCGGGCCCGACGTGCGGTGGATCGGGAACGAGCGCGGCGTGGCGGGGGAGACCAACTGGTCGACGGTCGATCCCGCGATCGTTCCCGTGCCGGGGATGACGGGAGACGAGGTGGTGCGCTCGTTGCAGCAAGGGGACCGTGGCGGGAGCGTCTGGCGACCGGGGGAGACCGACGTCTCAATCCGGCCGGGGTGGTTCTACCACGCCGCAGAGGATGCGCGGGTGCGTACCGCTGACGATCTCGTCGAGCTCTACTTCACATCGGTGGGGCGGAACTCCAAGCTCTTGCTCAACGTGCCGCCGACGCGCGCAGGACTCCTGCACGCCAGCGACCTGGCGAGTCTCCTCGGGATGCGCTCGAAGCTGGATGCGACATTCGCGACCGATCTGGCGCGCGGGGCGCGGACGACCTGGCGTGCGACGAGGGCCCGGACCGCGGAGCTGGAGGTGACGCTGACAGCGCCGGCTGCAGTGGGGATCATCGACCTCCGCGAGCCGATCGCGCAGGGGCAGGCGGTCGCGAGGTACCGGGTCGAGGGGCGGACGGCGGCAGGATGGCAGCCGCTCGCCGAAGGCACGACGATCGGGTATCGGCGGCTGGTGCGGGTGGCGCCTACGCGCGTCGAGGCGCTCCGCGTGGTGGTGGGTGATGCGGAGGGGGCGCCGGGGACGTTGCAGCTCGGGTGCTACGCGTGACCGAGCGCGCTCACACCAACCCGCGGATCCATCCCCCATCCACCGCGACGTTCTGCGCGGTGATGTAGCTCGCCCGCTCCGAGGCGAGGAACGCGGCCAACGCGGCGAACTCGTGCGGCTCGCCCACGCGCCCCATCGGGATCTGTTGCTCCCACGCCGCGTAGGCCTCGTCACGCGTTGTGCCCGTCCGCTGCGCGATCCCGCTCGCGAGCTCCACCAGCCGCTCGGTCCGCGTGTAGCCCGGCAGCAGGTTGTTCACCGTGATCCCGAACGGCGCGACCTCGTTCGCCAGCGTGCGCGCGAACCCCGTGACCGCGGCGCGCAGGCTGTTCGAGAGGATCAGGCCGTCCACGGGTTGCTTCACCGCGATCGACGTGACGTTCAGGATCCGGCCCCAGCGTCGCGCCTTCATCCCGGACAGCACCGCTCGGCAGAGGTTCACCACGCTGTCGAGCGTCAGCGCCGTGGCCGCGCGCCACGCCTCGGGGGTGTGCTGCTCGAACGGCCCCGCCGGCGGACCGCCGGCGTTCGTCACCAGGATGTCGATACCACCGAACCGCGCCGTCGCCTCGACAATTGCGCGGTCCACATCGGCGGGGACGGACACATCCGCCACGATCCCGAGCGTCTCCACTCCGTGCGCGGCGGCCACCTCGGTGGCCACGCCCACGATCTCCTCCGTCCGCGCGCACATCGCCACCCGCACCCCCTCGGCAGCGAGCGCCTCGGCGATCGCACGGCCGAGCCCGCGGCTCGAGGCCGCGACGAACGCCGTCCGTCCGCGGATCCCGAGATCCATCGCTACTTCTGGTGGAAGTAGGCGTCGGTCTTGTTCAACCAGTCCTCACGCGGCGGGTTGAAGATGTCGACGTCGAGCGTGTCCTCGAGCGCTTCCGCCTTGTGCCAGACGTTCGAGGGGATCTGCAGCACCTCGCCGGCGCGCACGTCGATCACCTCGGCGCCGTCATCCCCGATCCAGAAGCGGAGCGCCCCCTCGAGGATGTAGGTGAGCTGCTCGTTGTGGTGCTGATGCTTCGGCACCACGGCGCCCTTCGTGAGGTACACGTGGGCGATCATCATCTGCTGTCCGGTCACGAGCTTGCGCGAGATCTGGTCGGTGACGGTCTCGAGCGGGATGTCCGCCCAGCGGCGGTGGAGCACAGGAGGGGTTGTCATAGCGGGAATGTAGCGCGGCCAGTATCGTCTGCCACGCAGGGCCTCCGCCTCGCGGGGGCCCCCCACCCCCGGAGCTCCCCCCGTGCC